>CAZNUP010000003.1:0-6586 GCA_964576435.1 uncultured Gammaproteobacteria bacterium | reverse complement strand
AAGAGATTTGACGGTACCAATAGAATAAGCCGCTACTAACTACGTGCCAGAAGTCTCGGTAATACGTAGGCGGCAAGCGTTATCCGGATTTATTGGGCGTAAAGCGACGTGTAGGCGGTTACTCGCATCCCGTCTTAAAGACCGAAGCTTAACTTCGGGAATGGACGGGAGATGGAATAACTTCGAAGGATTCTGGGGCAACTGGAACTTTAGGTGAAGCAGTGAAATGCGTTGATATCTAAAGGAACACCAATGGCGAAGGCAGGTTGCTAAGAATTTCTTGACGCTGAGACTCGAAAGCTAGGGGAGAGAAGCAGATTAGATACCTGCGTATTCCTAGCCGTAAACGCATGGGTGCTAGATCGCCGAGTCGCTAAGTGCATTTATATTAGTGCATTTAGTGATTTGGCGGTCGTAAGCTAACGCGTTAAGCACCCCGCCTGGGGAGTACGAACGCAAGTTTAAAACTCAAAGGAATTGACGGGGACCCGCACAAGCAGTGGAGCGTGTGGTTTAATTCGATTCAAAGCGAAGAACCTTACCAGGGCTCGACATGTATCTGCAAGCGCACGGAAACGTGTGATCTTCGAGAGTGATACAAAGCTGCTGCATGGCCGTCTTCAGCTCGTTCCGTGAGGAGTACCCTTTAGTGGGTTAACGAGCGCAACCCCCATTCTTTGTTAAATATTCAAAGAAAACTGCCTTGGCAAAACCAGGGAGGAAGGCGGGGATGACGTCAGGTCAGCACGGCGCTTATGTCCTGGGCTACACACACCCTACAATGGCGAAGAACAACGAGCAGCGAGTTCGCAAGGATGAGCAAATCTCTGAAATTTCGCCTCAGTTCAGATTGAGGGCTGCAATTTGCCCTCATGAAGTTGGAATTGCTAGTAATGGCCAATCAGCAGGTGGCCGTGAATACGTTCTCGGGTCTTGTACACAAAATCAATTGCGCGTCTGGCAGTTTAGAAAGCTAGTTGGTTTAAATCCAACCTAGTAGTTAAAAAGAAATGGCAGGTCCAGTTTCGCGAGAAGCTGGTCTGGAGGGCCTGAAACAAAAGACAGCCAAACCTAAATGGAGCTAAATCGACCCATCGTGTGTCATGGGGAAGCAGCTTTTATTTGGATGTCTGGAATAGTTTTCTAAATAACCCAGAGAGATCTCAGTAAGATTGAAGTAATTGCTTATTGAGAAGTCAGCAGTTCTCATAGTAGTCATTGACAGTAGTAAGTAATCAGATTAATCTGATAATGTATTACGCAGCGATGATGAAGGAGGCTACCTAATGGTAGATGCAAATTATATTGTTGGTTTGAGTGATGGAGAAGGATGTTTTTACATTCTTTTAACTGAAAGAAATAGAATTAAAAATCCAAATGCTCATATTATGGCGAAGTCGCATTTTTATATAAAGCTTCGCGAAGATGATCTTCCAGTTTTGGAGGAAATAAGAGATTTTTTGGGTTTTGGTTTTATCTATTATCAGAAAGAGAAGAGAAAAAATCATCAACCTTGTTATCGTTATGAAGTTAATTCTAACGTTGATAAGTTAAAGTTGATTGATTTTTTTAAGAAATATCCACTTCATAGCCCAAAAAAGAGAAGGGATTTTGAAATTTTTTCTCAAGTTTCGGAAATGGTTATCAATCGGGAGCATTTTACTTCTGAAGGCCAATTACGAATCAAACAATTAAAAGCGTCAATGCATCATTAGGGCTCGCTTGGTGCGGGAAATCCGCTTGCCAAGTGGGAACGGGAAATAGCTTTAGATTATCCCAATCCGCCCGTCAAGGCAGCAAAGTCGGCAGTGGCTGAAGGCCCCGTTTTTCGGGGGCGACGCCAAGGTCGGCGATGAGGCTTAAGTCGTAACAAGGTATCCCTAGCCGAAGCTGGGGATGGATCACCTCCTTTCTAAGAGGTATACGGTCCGGAGATATTGAAAGATATCAATGGAAAACAAACTCACAGATTTCCTGATTTTCTGTATAAATAAAATCTTCGTCCTACCACTTTTTAATTGTCAAAACTAATTCAGCAAATTTCCACCTTAAGAGGTGGATTTTTTGTGGGTAAATTGTTACTCTTAGGAAAGTGATCAAGTCCCTTCTGTTTTTATTCGTTGGAATATTAATTTTTGGATTTGGCTATTCTGTTGGTGTTTCTACTTCAAAAACAAAACCGGAAATTTCTAAAACTAGTCTACCCAAGCTAGAGGTTAATGATATACGAGAGCTTAGTAAATATGATGCTAATTCAGAAGAAATTTCCTTTCATTGCTATGCTCCTGATTCAAAATTTTTTCAAGGGAATGAACCCCCAAATTCACCAGAAGTAGCTCAAATAGTCAGCCGACTTTCAAAAAATAAACTAAGTTATAGTCAAATTTGTATTTCGGATTTAGGATTTGTTGTTACTGATAGTTCTGGCGCTGTCAGTTTATACAAGTTTGAAGGTGAAAAAATTAATATAGTTACACCAATTTTTAAGGGATATGAACATGTGGAATTGTGGAAGTGGCTCTCTAATGGAGACATAATATATTCAGTTCATGATGGGGAGGACTTTTATAAAGTCTATGTATTTAAAGATTATGGAGATTCAGTATTAATCGAATATTGTCATCTTGAAATGAATAATCCAGAAGCCTCATTTTCTTGTACTGAAAATAGGGAAGAGGGATCTAAATACATGGATCCAAATGTTTTTGTGGAATACCGTACTTATTAGCTTCAGATAAACTAAGATTTTTTTATTGCATTTTAATATTTTGTGGTTGATTTTGATTGAACTGACGGTATAATCGTCATAATTATGAAATCAATTATTGAATCAGGCACACACGTTTTAGTGAATGGCTCATCGGGAAGTGGAAAAAGCGTTTTTGTTGAAATAGCGAGTAAGGCTTGTTTGGCTGCAGAAATTCAAGCTCGTTCTTTTGTGGCTGGAGATCAATTTAGGAAGCAAAAGGCAGAGGCGGCAAGGAAATTTCGGGATGGGGGCGGGGTTTTTCCAGGCTTAAAGCTTATTCTCCCTCAGTTTGAGGAATTTGTTCGGGAAGTAAATGGCCTTGCTTCCGACTACGGAAAATGTGTTGGTTTTTCTGATGGACTTTTAAGAGGCCTAGATCAAATCGAAGACTTCAACTGTTTAATTGCGAGACTAGATGGGCGACAGGAGGCTACTCCAGTTGCGAATGAACTTCCTCAGGTAATTATGGTTGTTCCACCAGCTGATGCAATAGCAAGAATAAAGGGTCGAGCAATAGGTGAAATTAATGGTCTGGTTGACCGTTCTAATGAAAATTATCGACAGCAAAATTTATTTCTTGGATTACTTTACGCTGTAGTGCAAAACGATGATAGCCTCACCAAGGAGTATGTGGCTGAAATAAAAGGCACCAGAAATCTGACACTTACTGATTACCTTTCGGAGAGTGGTTTAATGTCGGGAATCAGGGATGATGATTTATTATTATCTGTTAGGGAGACCAGACTTTCTCAATATGCCAAAATGAAAGATGGAGTTTACTTTCCAGGTGATGTAGCTATTGCTCTTTTATCTCTTGGGGGATATGAATTTGATAAGTACAACGGTGTTTTGACAGTTGAGGACGGTGCTAAAAACAGATATGCAATTCGTAATGGTTTGAATGTGTCTTTTGATGAATTTAAATTGGAATGTAGGAATGTGGCTCAACAAATAGTTTTCAGACAATAAGGGTAAAGACAAGACCCTATCCTTTAAATGTGGACTTTTTGTGTGACCCCTAAATTGAAGGCGTAACTAACCCGAGAATTTAAGAATGGGTTTGCAAACAAGTTAATAGTTGGCGAAGTGGTGAAATGCATGGGGCTTCATGATCTCTATAAGTCCAATGTCCCCTCTGGATAGTTAGATACCAGCTTTCTGAAGATTTGCTTCCATTTTCGGTATTTAAACAGTCCCAATCAACCATATCTAATATAAGAAATCCTTTCGGTTTTGATCTGATCATTGTTGTTCTTACGAGGCATTCTTCAAATGGAAAATTATTTCGGTCAAGAACAGTTCTAACCAATAAAATTGAGCCATTCGGTTTTGCAAGGACGGAGACTGTGCGGAGCCAGTTCTGTTCTCAGGTTGTGGCTTTTTAGGTGCAACTTGTGAAAGACGAGTGGGCAATTTAATCCTGAAGCTATTCTGGAGACCAAATCCTCCGCGGTAATTAACTTAATTGGTGAATAGGAACCGAATTCTTGACTTGATAGTTTTGAAGTACTCATTAAGAGTGGATTATGCTGTGGAAACGCTCTGCGTACAATTGGAGAGGGAAAATGTGGAAATTGGAGATTCCAATCTGGGAGGTCTGAGAGGGAATCGAACCCTCGCATAGCTGTTTTGCAGACAGCCGTGTTTCCTCTTCACCATCAGACCAGAGAAAATCCTGTTATATTCTAGCAAAAGGGCTGCCTAGATGCTACAATTATCAGATACCGGGCGGGTAGTTCAGTGGTAGAACGCCTATCTGATAAGTAGGAAGTCCATGGTTCAATTCCATGTCCGCCCACACTTCGAACATTCTAATACTCATGTCAAGTTGACAAATTTTTTAACTTCAGCTAATCTTCTCCGTGCCTGTGGAAGTTGATAAGAAAAAGTTAATTTTGGTCGGAGTATCTGTTTTCGCCCTATTTGTTATGGGGGCACTTCTATCTTTTAAAACACAGATAAAAGAAATAGCTACTCCAGACACTGTTCCAAATCAGATTTCTTCTGTTAACCCAAAATAGATTCACCTGCTTAAAAGATTTTGGGCATGGTACGAAAAGCACTACACATTAAACTTAGTTATTGCTGCTTCTTTGTTTCTTCTCTAAGCCTTTCATTTATATTGGTTAGCAACTGATGTGATTTCTGTAAAACTTTTTGGACAAAGTTTCTTTGTGTTCCCACAAAATTTGTCCTGGTTTTACGCCTTAATTGATTAGACAGAAATCCCAGCTCTTATTTCCGTTTCTATCATTTATATTAATCAACTCAGAAAGGGGATTGAAATAAAAAATCGATCTTGTATTTAGTTTTATTGAACGTCCCATGGTTTCATTTGTTCTGGATAACTGACGAAGTGGTTGTGGAAAGTTTTACCGGACAAACTTATGTGGTTATTCCAACCGCAATAGCAATTGTGGCAATTTTAGTTGACTACTTGGAAGTTCCCGTGATGATTGAAACAACAATGAAAGCAATTAGATCATTGTCAAAACAACCTGTTGCTAAAAATTGAATCAGGAATTAGAATGCCAAACATGGCTGAGAATTTGAATACTTTAGTTTTAAGAACGGGACAAGATGTAGCAACACAAAGAGAAGATGGTGTTCGAAACTCCGCCTTCGTCTTACATGTAGTTCAAGATGATATTAATCCATCGCAAGGTTTTGCAAGGGTTCAACTTAACTCTGAAAGTTTGCAAACACTACTAGTTCCGGGAACAGTACAAAAAGAAATTGAAGAATGGAATAATCCGGAATGGGGAGATGTTAAAAGGTTCTCGTATTTAACATTAACCCCAACAGATGGGGCAATGATGGAAGGTCTTCACTATACAATTCGCCCTGCTATAGTTTATAAAAGTGCGCCTCCAACTCAAATCGGGTCAAGCGTGGAATAATGGTGTTGACAGAAGGATTTTGGCACGATATAATAAGTTCAATTCACGTTCGGGTGAATTAAATTTTTTCTGAATGAGAACTCAAGCAACATACCTTAAATTTGCCCTTTGCGGGGTTTTGTGGCGTTAGAAGCTTGAATTTTTCTTCGGATTTTACCCGCGTGAGCGGGATTTTTTTTGCACATTTTATAGGAAGTAGACCTGGGAATAACCGATTGGGCCCGTAGTTAATCGGTATAACACCTCGTTTGCAACGAGGAATGAGCGGTCCAATTCCGCTCGGGTCCACAAGATATTAGTTTTTCTGGATGAGTCCATCCTTTTCAGGGTGGGCCGATCCAGACAAACTTTTATTGCCTTTGCTCTTTAAAAAGTGAATAGAAGGTAGATCTTTACAGCAAATTTTAAAAAAGATAAAAATCTACTCATAATGCCAGTGGTGGATGCCTTGGCAGAAAGAACCGAAGAAGGACGCGTCTACGACCGCGATAATGTTGGGTTGGTGTCTATGAACCTTTATCCAGCAGTTTCCGAATGGAGCAATCCTCTTGGTGAAGAATCAAGAACTTTAACAGGAATAGCCCGCAAGGGTAAATAGCGTTAAGGAGGGTACCCTCTGAACTGAAACATCTAAGTAAGAGGAGGAAAAGACAATAATAATGATTCCCTTAGTAGCGGCGAGCGAACCGGGAACAGGCTAAACTCATTCGCAAGAATGAGGGTTGCGGGACTATAACGTGGTATCAATTTTGGTAGAAGAACTGTCTGGAAAGTCAGTCCAAAGAGAGTGAAAGACTCGTATTCAAAATTAAAATTGAGCCTATTAGTATCCCAAGTATCATGGGGCACGACACCTTGTGAGAATCAGTCACGTTCAGCGTGATAAGCCTAAACATTCTTTCTGACCGATAGTGAACTAGTACCGTGAGGGAAAGGT
>CAZNUP010000002.1:0-318946 GCA_964576435.1 uncultured Gammaproteobacteria bacterium | reverse complement strand
TTTCATTGCTCGTTCCAACTGAGCTTTTGCTAAATTGACGTGTTTCAGTGCTTTTGCTTTTGGAGACGAATTGACTATCATGAAGCAATATTACTCCCTGGAAGATTAAGGAATTATGAAGAATTATTTTTTATTAATTCCTTTCCAAAAGTAGGCGATTCCCAGAATCAGAAACACTATTAATAACAGCCACGTTAAACCTCCAAGAATTCCCCAACCTGACATCATTCCACCGTAATATCCCATCATTTTATGTCACCTCATTTCTTCGAAAATCTTTCCAAATTCCAACCAAAAAGATACCCAATAACCCAAGAAATTCCCGTAAACAAAAGTCCTCCAAGTAAAGCGGAGGGCAAACTTAAGTTAAAATGCCCGACACTTCCAAAAGATAAAAGGTCTGCACCAATTTTATAAAGATCGGGGAGTATCATGGCAGTTAGGGCACATGCAATCCAAAGAATACCTCCCGTTGCACCAGCAGCATTTGCAAATGATAGAGCAGAAAATTTCATTTTCTCACCTTCTCTCTATTTTCAGCATACTGCCTTTATGCGTTAAGATTCAATAATCACTTTGCCATCCCAGAACTAAACCTGGCAAATTCTATAAATAACAAGGTAAAAGCAATAATCATGACAAATGGTGCAACAGTTGAAAGATAATTTCTCTTTCCGGGCGCAAATTGCCGAAGGAGCAAGGAATTGCCAACCACCGAGATGGAGGATAAAACCATGGCCAGGCCGGCCAGTTCAGGTTTAAGTATCAGTCCAAAGCCAACAAAGACTCCTGCCGCAACTGGAATTCCGAGCACATTATAGAAAAGGGCAAAAAACATATTCTGTTTAATTTTATTCATTGTGGATTTGGAAAGATCGATCGCGTTAACCACATCTTTAAGATCATTTTTAATGATCACAATTCCACCGGTTTCCATCGCCACATCAGTCCCACTTCCCATAGCAATCCCAAGTTCCGCTTGGGCCAGCGCTGGAGCGTCATTTATTCCATCACCAACCATAGCTACCTTTTTGCCAGATTCTTGAAGTTTTTTAACTTCATTAGCCTTATCTTCGGGCAAAACTTCAGCCAATATATTAGTTATTCCCACTTGCGAAGCAATTGCTTTAGCGGTTCGGGCGTTGTCGCCGGTGATCATCCAGACATCTATGCCCTTTTTCTTGAGAGCTTCAACTGCCTCTCGCGATGTGTCCTTAACCGTGTCAGCAACAGCAATTGCTCCCAAAATTTCTTCATCGGAGGCCAAGATCATCGCGGTCTTGCCTTGCTCTTCAAGCCTTTCAATTTTCCTTTCAACCCGGTCAAGAGGCAGTTTAACCACATTGGCAACTAATTTTCTGTTGCCAAAGTAATAGTTTTTGCCACCAATTTTGGCTTGCACTCCATGTCCGGGAATTGCTTTGAAGTCGTCCACTTCGTCAAGTTTTATTCCTTCTTCCTCTGCATATTTACAAATTGCTTCAGCCAGTGGATGTTCAGATTTACTATCAATGCTGGCAGCAATTCTTAACACTTCATCCTCATCAATTGGGCCAAAGTCAACCACGTCGGTCACTTCCGGTTTGCCTTTAGTTAACGTTCCGGTTTTATCAAAGACAACGGCATTGACTTTGCAGGCGGACTCCAAAGGTTCGCCGCCCTTAACTAAAATGCCATACTCCGCTCCCTTGCCTGTTCCAACCATAATTGCAGTGGGTGTTGCCAGGCCTAAGGCACAAGGACAGGCGATGACAATCACGGCCGTAAAGGCCATGAGCGCAAATGATAGTGGCGCACCAAGGACAAAAAACCAAACCAAAAATGTCAAAGCGGCAATCCCGATGACCGTCGGGACAAAGTAAGCCGAGATTCGGTCGGCAAATGCTTGAATTGGTGCCTTTGATCCCTGCGCGTCTTCAACCAACCTAATAATTTGAGATAAGGTTGTCTCGGCGCCTATTCGAGTCGGTCTGAACTCAAATCCTCCAGTCTTGTTAATTGTCCCCCCGATCACCGCGTCCTCTTCTCGCTTTTCGACCGGCAAACTTTCTCCGGTGATCATTGACTCATCAACCGCTGAAGATCCTTTGATAATGATGCCATCAACCGGCACCTTTTCTCCCGGACGCACCACCACAATATCTTCTTTTGTAACCTGATCCACAGGAATATCAATTGTTTGCCCATCCCGGACAACTCTGGCAGTTTTGGCCTGCAAGCCCATTAGTTTTTTAATCGCATCAGAAGTTCTGCCCTTAGCTTTTGCTTCCAGAAACTTTCCCAAAATAACAAACGTAATTAAGAATGCCGCCGTTTCAAAATAGAGGCCGGGAATTTTCATTCCCTCAAGACCAATAAAGCTACCAGTAGTCGCAACATATTTAATGTAGTTAATCAGGCTATAAAAATAGGCAGTAGAAGTTCCAATCGCAATTAGAGAATCCATATTGAAAGTTCTCATTCGAAGAGCCGACCACATGCCTTTATAAAAGCCCGCTCCCATCACAAACTGCACGGGAGTTGCCAGGAGAAGTGAAATTATTCCCATAAAAGGAAGAAGAATCATTCCTCCGGGAAGGATTGGAAAGAAATCGAGAAACATGAAATAGATCATTGGGGCGGAGAGCGCAAGGCTGATTAAAAAGCTGGTCCATTGGCCCTTGATTTCATTTTGTTGACGGAGTCGGTCTAGCTCAGGGTTCTTACTGTCGGCAACTTCTGCTTTATAACCGGCTTTGGAAACCGCCCGTTGAAGATCTTCAACTTTTGACTGTCCGGGATCGTAAACAACAGATGCTTTTTCTGCGGCAAAATTAACGTGAGCTTCTCTGACTCCTGGGACCTTCGAAAGTGAACGCTCAATAAGTGAAGCGCACGAGGAACAATGCATGCCGTAGAGATTAAGATTCGTTTTCTGGACAGAACCTTTTTCTGAGACAATGCCACTTTGCTCGGCAGGAGCGGAAACTGCTAGCTCATTATTTGAAACTTCCTGACCAACTCTCACCTTACCTTTAAAGACATACTGTCCTTCCGCATCTTTCCCTATTTTGCCCTCAATATCCAATTCCTTGGGAAATTCAAATTGAAAAGAATTCAAAGTCATGCGGTCAGCCTTGTGATAACCATTTGTTTTGGGATTTACAACAGAACCTGTATAACCAGCTCTTTCAATGGCGGCTAAAATTAAATCGTCGTTAATCTTAGTGGCAAATGCAGCGCTTCCTAAGCCTGACTTATGACTTACTTGAATATCCGTTGCCCCAAGAGAGGAAAGCTCGTCTTTGATGAGCATTTCGCAGGATTCGCAGTGCATTCCGGAAACTTGAAAATCTAGCTTTGTCATTGTTCGACAGAATCGGCTATATAATTTGTTCCTTCGAGTGATTTCTTAATTTCTTCTAATGTGATCAGCCTGTCTGCATTGACTACTGCCATGCTTTTATCAAGATCCACTTCTACCACTGATACGCCGTTGATCTTGCCAATCATTCGACTAGTCAACTTTTGGCAAGCCTGGCAATGCAGTCCAGATAATTTAACTTTGGTAATCATATAACTTTAATTTCCCCTCTTGGAACTCCCATAGCACAGGTAATTGGGAAACTGCCTGTCTTTTTGGATGTAAATTCAAATATTGCAGTTTTCCCGGCAGTGAGTAAGTCTACCTTATCCGTCAACCCCGGAATGGTAATACTGCCCATACAGCCTTGCCCATCTTCTTTAGCAATAACTTCAAATCGCACTGGTTGTCCGACTTTGACAGTGAATTGGTTTGGACGAATATCTTCATTTAGGGTAAACGAAGTTTTGATTATTTGAGGGGCACCGATTTGTTCAGCTGCTGAGGGCTCTGCTGGGACAACAATTTGAGCTTTTTTGGCACCGCTTCCGCAGCCACAACCACCCTGGCTGCCACAAGACCCAGCTGTGTTTGGAGCAGGAACCGCTGGTTGATTCTGTGCTAATTCAGCCTGAGTTTGGGGAGTAGAAGATCCAGTGCTATCAACAACGTTAAATGATCCGGTATACATCCCCATGCTGCAAGAAAACTTTATGGTTCCAACCTCTGTTGGAGTAAACTCAATAATATTTTCGCCGGCACCAAGTGATTTACGGACACTTAGCTGCGAAGAGACAATACTAGCAGCACAGGTATAAGGATCGGTAGAGTTGATTATCCAACGCACTGGGATATCTCTCTTAATCGTAAAGGTATTTGGAGAATAACCACTGCCTGATTGCGTCATTCTTACAACTTGCAACCCATTTTCTAAGGTGACATTGGGATCTTCGCCGCCGGTGGCGGAGGCTACATTGGGGTTAAATATTGTCGCCAGAACTTCCTGAGGACTAATGTTAAGACCCGTCAAATTGTAGCCATTTTGAATGTTGAATAGAGCCAAGAAAATAACCACAATTCCAGCGGTTTTGAAAAACAATCTTGCTCCTGTGCCCTTGACAATGGAAGATAATCCACCAACCGCCAAAAGTCCCGGTGTGGTGCCGATTGCAAACACCCCGAGAGCCAGGGCTCCGGTTATTGCGCTTCCCGATGCCATGGCAAATAAAATCATTGCCTGAGTGAAAGCGCACGGAAGAAAGATTGTTGTTGCTCCCAAGACTAAGGCATTTTTATTGCTATATTCCTTTTGGCCTTGTTCTTTAATCCCAAAAAATCTGCTAACACCTTTTGGCAAACTAATGCTGATTTTTTTAAGGGGCGGAAACACGTCAAGAAGTTGAAAGCCCAAAAGAAGCATAACGCCCCCAACGGCAATTATAAGAACCCCGAGTAACGTGTTAGACAGTTGAAAAAAAGATCCTAAATAGCCAATGAGCGCTCCAAACACAAAATATGAAACAATCCTTCCTGCATTAAAGAATATATGCGGTTTAAACTTTTCAAGCACCGTTGCATTAGGGTGTTTTTGGGCAAATTTGGCTGAGGCACCGAGAATTAACCCTCCAATTAGAGCCATACAGGTGGAAAAGCCCGCTGTTATGCCTATTAACAGAACGATGGGCAGAGAATTGTAATTGTTTGACGAGACAAAATTAATGTGAAATAGACCAAAGAAATTAGCGATTATGTATAAGTCTAAAGCAAGGAAAAGCGCTATGCCCAAATCCCGCCAAACCTTTGGATTTCTGGAAATAAACGTTTTTTCGTCAACCCCAAGAGAATAGCCGGCGTTGGTGACTGCTTGTTCAATTTGTTTGGGATCAATCTCACAATCGCACTGAATCTCCGCGGTTCCTGCACTTTGGCTGACAACTGCTTTTTTAATTCCAGGAACCTTGAGAAGCTCGTCTTCGACGAGGAGTTCGCAACTCCTGCAGTGCATTCCCTTAATACAAATTTTCTCTTGTTTCATGGTTTTTAAACAAAAGGCCAACTTTTTTGATCGTTGGTCTAGTCCAAACTAAATTATGTTTTGAGGATACTAAACGGAAGATTAAGAAATTATGAAGAAGAACTAAATATTTTCGCCTATAGCATTATTAACTTTAAAGGTGTAATGTTTCTTACAACGTGTAGTAGAGAGGGGGTGAGCAGATGAATAGTTTAGTCAAAAAGGTTACTATCTGTGTAGCGTCCGTAGCTGTCTTTCTTGCAGCTTTTGCATCTCCAGCACTGGCCGGATCAACTGTTAGCATCTCGACTAATGGCTCAACAGTTGTCAGAACAAGGGATTCAATTAGTAGTGTTTCCGTGTCAAATTCTGGTAATACAAACGTATTTAACTCAGGAAAGTGTGCGAAACGCACTCTGACCATTGTGAACGGAGCCTGGAGTTGAAACTAAGAAAGTCTGACCAAAGGGAAACTGGCCTACTCCGTTGGTTCTTTAGCGTTATTTGATCGAAATAGTTTCTCGGGGTCGTACCAATCGTTTAGTTCCTCGAGAGTCGGCACGTAGCCACGGACATCAATATCTGGATCTTTGTGAATGCCAAAATGGAGATGTTTTCTCTCAAAACTTGTCTCAGGGGAACAATGATCACCGAGGTTAGCAATCTTCTCTCCCGCCTCAACTAGACTATCTTCTGAGACTTTAACACTAGATAAGTCGATGTGACCGTAATAAACGGTAACATTCTTGCCTTCCACTTCGTGGTCTATAACCACTAGGCCTCCATATCCTTCCACCTCACCGAGTTGCACAACCTTTCCAGTAGCAATGGCAAAAACAGGAACTTCACGACCAATTTCTTCGTCAACTACTTCAAGATCGTCAGCCGTGTGAAACCCCTCAAACTGATCCCCACACGGGAGAGAGTGGTGATCATCTGGCCCGACCAATGTTCCAAAGGGGCGAACAGTGGTGCGTTCCTTATACCCCATCATGGGGAAATATAACGGAACACTGACTTTTGGGACCTCTTTCTTGGGCGGGTTCTTATTGACCGAAGATTGCCCTTTCCAAACAAACCACAAAATCAGAAGCACACATATAATTGTGAGAATAATGTACTTTTTTCTCATCAACTATTTACAGCTACATAGAGCTTCTGCCTCATCACAGCCGGAACATTTTGGCATGCAACACCTGTCTGATGCTGGCACGCCATGTTTGTGATCCTGATCATGCTCTTCAGACTCCTCACCACAAATGGCACATTTCCAACCCTTACAGTCCATGCTACATTTTGCACATTTCATATCGTTTTCACCCCCTCACAAAAAGCAAATCTAATACCCCCACTGACTTTGCCAGTCTTTCATCATCTCCACCTCTTTCGTCTGGGCGGCGATGATATCGTCAGTCATAGATTTAATTTCCTCATGCATAGCACTAACTTTAGCGACTTTAGCCATCTCGATTGCGCCCTGATGATGGGCTATCATTGCTTCAAGAAAGGCTTGATCAAACTCGTCCCCAGTTTTTCCTTCGAGAAATGACATCATTTCATCCATGCTTGAACCCATACCTATTTTCATATTTATTCTCCTTTCTTGTTGAGGCTCATTATTCATCAGTTCATTCCTGATGCTCATTCCCATCATCCGCATCATGCCCGTGTTATTGCTATTCACAGACGAGGAAGCGACAAAAACTGTCAACAAAACACCGATTATTAGTCCACCAAGTCCGTATAAAATTATTTTATTTTCCATCTCTATTCACCCCCTCCTTAATTGACGTTAATCGTAAAATCTTTGTTAATGACTTCACCACCTGGCATAGTCACTTTGGTTCTCACTGCCCAGGGACCTCCCATTGACAGACTTCCGGTTGCGCCATATTGACCGTTGCCTTGAGACGTCGCATTACCTTGCTGTGTCCCCATGTTCATTGTTGTCATATTAAGGTCAAAGAAAACCGTGGCATTATCCACTGGCTTGCCATTTTGGTCTTTAACTGTAATTACCAACGTTGTTTGCCCAAGTTTAGGCGGATTGGGATTAGTTGAAAGGCTGATTTGTGAATCAGCGCTAGCAGAACTACTTTCGCCCAAACTACCAATTTTTGTCGACTCTCCAAAAATAAACTTAAAACTTAAGAAACCAATAATTAAAATAACGACGATTAATATTATTGGCAAATAATTTTTATTAGACATAATTTCTCCTTTCTAAGTTACATTAATTAACATCATCAATCCACCCGGTTCTTTGTGTTCGTTGGTCGTGTGATGCGGGATATGACAATGAAGCATCCATTTGCCAGGACGATCAGGCGTAAACTCAATATCATATCTCTCTCCTGGAGCAACAGAGATAACATCTTTTGTCCACTGGGCTGACTCTGGCACATCATTTCCATCAGTTGCCACAACTTTAAATGGGAACCCATGTAGATGCATCGGATGAATCATTTGCCCACTGCCAATAAAACGAAGGCGCACCTTTTGCCCCACCTTTGCCTCTATTGTTTCGGTCTGCGGAAATGCTTTTCCATTGATTGTAAAGAAGTTTCCGTCCATTCCCGTTGCTGGCATCGCTGCATATGTTTGGCCACCAATCACTCGCCATTCATTAAGCATTAGAACTTTATCGATATCTGGTTTTGATGCTAAACCACCAGGAGGCTCAATAATAAATGCTCCTGAGAGACCAACTGAGATTTGCTTATCGCTATTAAAGTGGGAATGATACCAGAATGTCCCCGCCGGTTTGGCAGTAAATTCATAAGTAAACGTTTCGCCTGGCTTAATAGGTTCTTGCGTTTCGTCTGGAATCCCATCCATGTTGTTTGGAACAAGAATGCCATGCCAATGAATCGTTGTTGCTTCTGGAAGATTATTCTTTACAAGTAACTTGACTTTGTCACCATCACTAACCCGAATTAATGGCCCCGGGACCATTCCGTTATATGCCCAAGCAGTGACGGTAGTGTCTTTAAGAATAGGCCAACGAATTGGCTCTGCAGTAAGTTTAAAAACTTTGACTCCGTTTTCAAGACTGAATTTCAGTTCTTGTAGTCCTTGTTTCTCGGTTGCTTGTGGGACTCCGCTTTCTGGAATTGCCTCCATCGCTTCGAGGGCTGACTGATTTTCACCTGTTGTTGAAAGCTGCGCTGGGGAATTTGTAAGTCCTGTTTGTTGCGTCTTAAACTGAAACAGCAGAAGGACTCCAATAATTGCTAAGGCTGCTAAAATAACATTTCTGCTAGTTAAAAATCTTTTCCAATTATTCATATCGAATTTCTATATTATCACCATTTTTCATTAAGTATTTATTAAGATCCATATTTTCTTTGCCATTAACAGTCATTTTAGGCTGGCCCCCAAAATTAAAATCCTTTCCCCAAGCTAGGAAAAACTTTACAAGTTTGGTATCTTCTTTTAGAACTAGCCCAGACATTTCCATGTGAATCACACCATCTTTTGCGTCTTCAGTGTGAGTGTGAATTTTTCCATGAACTGCACCCAATCCGATATTATCAGGAATTTCCTGTTTTTTTCCTTTTATAAAAATGCTTAATTTTGGATGCCAGTGTAGACCGTTCTCTGCCACAACCTGATCCTTTAGGACGGTTTTGTTACTTTGTTTAGAAAAAAGAAACACTCCACCAATAACAATGACGACTGTCATTAGAATTAGTGCTCCGATTATTTTCGTTTCCGTTGTTAACGTCATATAACTTCAATATCTAACTTTTCTTTATGTTGATCATTAGCGCACCCCGCTGTCATTGGCCCATTAGTAGTTGCAACAAATTGAACTGTCTTTTGGGAAAGAGGGGGAATATCTTCTGAAATATTAAATTGGGTAATGTGTAACCCGTGAAGAATATTATCTTTATTGTCAATTTTAAGAGTCACATTATCATTTAAATTAACTTGAATTTTGTTGGGAATATATTGTTCATTTTGAAGCACAAGATTAAACGTTTTACTTTTGGCCATGACTTGTCCGGAGGGAGCAATCACTTTAAAAAACACGGATGTTATTAAAACAATTGCGCCGATTAATAGACCAGACAAAAGAAAATTTTTAGTTTTGTCAGACATTTGAATTAATTCTGCACTCAGTTGCTGTCCTTGTTTTAACAAGAGCAACTAGGGAAATAGTAAGTAACACGATCGACAGGAACGACAGTTCCAATCCTCGAAAGGGTAAATATAACAAGCTTCCCGAAATTCCAAATAATGCCAGAATCGGCAGTCCACAGGCAGCACAACCGCTAGTTGCGAGTCCAAGAACAGAGCTGCCACCCACAACAAAATGCATGTTCCCTGTTTTTGAAAGTTCCCCAATACGTTGACCCAGTATTGATAGGTTAAGTCCTGTAAGTCCTGCTGTTATTAAAAGGATCATTAGTCCAAATGCCCCCATGGCCGACCACATTCCTAGAATTAGTGCCAGTGTGAGATCGAGTTTATAACTTACTGGGTAGTTTCCAGTTAATGTGTCGAGGGCTAGACGTGAATTCATAAAATATGTCGTTGCCAAGAAGTAGAGGATCGTAATTATCAGCGCTGGAACTAAAACCTTTTTCATAGAAAAATGACTAGAGCGCCGATAATTTTTGGTCAATGATTGTCTTAAAAGCATTGTAAGGTTGGGCACCAATTACCGGAGTGTCTCCTACTGCAGTGCTTGGAGTGCTGGTGAAACCATTCTTATTGGCCTCAGTATTATCAGCAGTCACTTGGGCATTATATTTTTGACTATCTAAGCAACTATCAAATTGGGTTGGATCTAATCCAAGGTCCACCGCAAATTTCTTTAGATTAGGAATGGAAAAAGTACCTTGGTTTTCCCCGTTTTGGCTAGTGTAAATCTTGTCGTGGTATTCCCAATATTTATTTTGTTCCTTAGCACACATTGCCGCATTTGCAGTGTCAGTTGACTCTTTACCTAAAAAGGCAAGATTTTTAAAAACGAACTTAACCTTGCCAGTATCGATATAGTCCTTCTTAAGCTGTGTTAAAACTTCAGAGTGGAATTTTCCACAGAACGGACACTGAAAGTCACCAAACTCAACTACAGTTAGTTTTGCATTGGCATTTCCCAAATATGGATCATCGCTTGTCACCTTGATATCAACTTTTGTTGGGGCGGGAGGAGCAGCATTTGGAGCAGGCTGACCTCCCAAAGGGGCAACAGCAAGGGCTGCGGATCCTGCTGCTCCCTTCCCTTCAAGGTATTGAATCTTAGTATACATTCCACCAATCCCGGCGCCAAGAACAAAAATTACTACTGCCACCAGGATTGAAATAATAGGGTTATCAAACTTCATTACTACGCAGTGTAGTAGTAAGGTTCTAACTTGTCAAGAGGAATTTAACAGTTATTTAGTGCTATATGGATGGGAGGAATTTTCTGATGGCTGACTTGAATTAATGGTTTGATTTCCGTCACACCAGACTGTCATAACATCTTTTCCGTTCTCATGATTTTCTATTGCATGAACAGGAGCAATTGCCATAAACCCAACAACCAGAATCGTTACAGTAGTTGCAATAATATTCAGAGCATGGAACTTCTTGTGGATCAATTTTTTGTTAAGTAGCATATTAATTCGAACTTCAAGAGTGTCCAGCTCTCCCATTCCTAAGGAAAATGCAAACCTGTCAGAGTCTTCAATTAAAAGAAGTTTCCTCATTGCTGAAAGAAGTGGTTTCATCTCACCTTGCTGATAAACGGCTGCTTGATCGGCCTGAATTTCTCTTTCGATACGAAAGTTTCGAACAAAATCACTGAGTATTGGCAAATAGGGAAATAAAGAGTGGACAATGGACATCAATACTAAAACAAATGGGTCATGATTATCTAAATGACTTTTCTCGTGAAGTAATATTGCTTCTAATTCCCTAGAGTCTACTGATGATATAAGCGCTGACGAAACATATATTTTTGGACTTTTCATCCCCACACAATAGGCAAACAACTTTCTACTTTTAACCTGAATTACTTTTCCTTGTAAATCTAGAGCTGTCACAAGGCGAAATAATTTTTTGCTCATTTCCAGGCTAGGAGTTAGATTATTTTTAAGTCGGGAAAGTTTGTGAAGATTAAACAAAAACTTAAGTAATGGAAAAACAATCGTTAATAAAAGAAGTGAAATAAGAACAATACCGAGAGGTTGGGGAAACTGAAGCGATAAGGATTTAATTACATTTTGGCAATAATAGACGGTATGTCCAATGGAAAGCTGGAGAAATTTCTGAAAAATTAAAAGCGTAGTCAAACCGAAAGCACCAATCAAACTGAAAGGAAAAAGTAAATTTTTAATTGCCATGATCAGATAATAATTTTAATAAATGTTTCTTTTTCTCCGTAGGGAGTTTATCTAGGGTTTCTGCGAATGATGCTACAGCTGTGTCACCAAAGGACCTGAAAAACTTCTGGATAAAAGTTTGCGCCACATTTTTGCTGTAAACCTCTCTAGAAATTTTAGGAGAGTAGGAAAAAGTTTGCCCAGATCCTTTACGAACGACGACTCCTTTATCATTAAGTCTCTGAAGGATGGTTGCTACGGTGGTATATGCTAGTTTTTTAGACTTAGTTAATTCTTCAAGCACATCTCGTACCGAACAGTTTTTCAGTTCCCAAACGATGTTCATCACTTCCTGCTCAAGTTCACTCAGTTGCTTAGTTTCCATACTACAGATTGTAGAAAAGCCTAATAGGAATTGCAAGATTAATTAAATAAAAATGTTCTCGGATTCACCGGGATTCCAAAAACTCTTATTTCAAAATGTAAATGTGGTCCTGTAGCCCAACCTGTTTGTCCTTCTAGACCAATTACATCATTGGTGGTTACCTGTTGACTTGTAAACACATTAACCTTATCTAAGTGTCCATAAACTGAGCTGATGTTATCTCCGTGATCAATAATGATGTGTTTGCCATAGCCAATAGCAGTTTCCCCAGCGTAGATGACCTTTCCATTCATAAAAGGAGTTATTGGATCACCAATTTTCCCTTCAGGGTTCGCAATATCAATTCCTGTATGGAGGGGTTGAAACGGCAAATCAGGTTCGCCAAAGTTTAGGGTAATCACTCCTTTGACTGGCCAGACAATTTGGGCATGAATTTCTTTGATTATTTCTCCATCCGCTGGGTTTCTAATTTGAATAGCCTGAGTTTGGACATTAACAGTGGCTAATTTGTCGGAGACAATATTTAATCCGGTATTTGTGAGAATAATAACGGCCACAATTGGGAGTGAGAGAACAATTAGAAATGCTATGGCTACGTAGATTAATTCTTTTCTAAATGACCAGACGGTGAGAATTGTACTTGGAGTTATGAGACTCATTTAGAGATATATCTCCTTAGGATCGGTTGTCAGAAGCGGGTGCTCTTTTTCTGAGGCGACAACTTTGAGAGCAACATGATTTTGGTCAGCAATAATCAGTGCTTCGCCTCGGTCACAAGTTAACAGAAAATGTTGTTCGTATTCACTCAGATGAAATTCTTGAGCTACCTTTTGAATTGTTGTGGTGTCTTGTTTCATTAAAATTCTAAGTGAGCTTTGCGAAGCAATGGCGCGACCATATTCTTGATTTAAGAAGTCATTAGCTTGCTGAGAGATGATTGTTACTCCCAAGTAATATTTTCTGGCTCGCCTGACTAGTCCAGAAATGAATCTGGCACTTTCCTCGTATTGCAGAAGTAGCCAACCCTCATCAATCACCAAAATTCTCTTTTGTGGATTCGATTTAACTTCGGAATTCACAAAGTTAGCTACAACAAGCATCATTATTTGTCTCAGTGATTCTCCAAGGTCCTTGATGTCAAAAACTACTAAGCGGTTATCAAGCTGAATATTTGTTTCTGAATCGAATACTGACGCAAGGGAGCCGTTGACGAATTTATCTAGCCGATTACATAAATCAGTTTGGTGTAGGTTTTTCAATTCTTTATAGAAATCTTTGAGGAGTGGGAACTTTCTTCCTTTAAGCTCGGTGCTTTTACTGTTGATTGAAAAACCAAACTTTTTGTATGTTTGAATTAAGGCTTTATCTACTATTGCTCGTTCTTCATCGGAAAGGGAACCAACCATAAGAGAAATTATTTCAGTTAGGTTTTGGATATTTTCTGCCAGGATATTTTCCCGATGGTAGTTTGTAAGTGAAAAGTCGAAGGGATTAATTTTTTCTTTTGAATTGGCAGACAGTTGGATGTAACTACCGTTGACTGATTTAGCCAACTGTTGATATTCCCTCTCTGGATCAATCACAATGACTCTAGTTCCCTGCATAAGTTGCCGGAGTATTTCAACCTTTGCTGTGTAGCTTTTTCCGGATCCAGACTGAGCGAAAATTATACTGTTGGCATTGTTTAAACTGAATCTGTCGATGATAACGAGCGAATTGTTTGATTTGTTTATCCCATACAAGATACCTGACTCTTGAACTAGTTCAGAAGACACGAAAGGAAATGTTAATGCGGCCGAGGAACTGTCTAAATTTCGTCTTTGATTAAGAAGGTTCTCTCCTCTGGGAAGAGTCGATTGCAGCCCTTCCAATTGTTGGAATTGGGCAGTTTTAATATAAAACAACCTAGTCGACATTACTGTTTCCAAAGTTGTGGTGAGTTTATTTAAATCACTGAGATTATCAGCACTAATGTTTATATATATCGAGACTTGAAACAACTTCTCTTGACCGCGTTGAATTTTGTTTTTAAGTTCAATAGCTGAGTCTAAGGGATCTGTAATCTCCGAGCCTATTACTTTTCCGTCCTTAAGCATTGATCTCTTTGTGGACTCGAGCTCAGTTATTTTTCTGTTTAATTTTGGCAAGGCAAGTTGAGGGTCAACTTGTTCAATGTGATATGAAATATCCACGTTGTGATTAAAATTGATGAGCATGTTGAGCCAACCAGTGGAAGCAACATAGGGGTAGCCGGAAATAAATAATGTGCGTACAAATTTGTCACCCACTTGAAGATACGAGGCTTCTTCCATCAGACCCGAGTAGGATAGAAGATCTACTTGGTCTTGTTCACCAAAATTAAAGCTCATGGCTTTCTTCGTTGCCTCTTTTTGGCTGTTCTTGCCTTTAAGCCCTAGCGACTTGGACTCAAATTGCTTTAGTCGATTGATTAAATTTAGATTTAAGTTAGGCATAGTTATTTTGTAAAAGTGTCTGAATTGTTTGCCCTTTAAGTTCTTGCGTCTTAGTCTGGCCTGGATTATAGAAACTGTAGAACAGATCGAGAATTTCAAGACTGTCCAACTGTTTTGCTTTCATTCCCAATTTTTCCAAGCCTTTAGTGACCAGGTCACAATTTAAACGAATCTGTTCTTTGATAAATTCAAAATCCTTACTCCCACTTGCGCTGTGATAGGGAATAATGACATAAAAACGTCTGGAAAGGATTTTGTTTCCCGAGACAACAGTTTTAATGAAATCGCAATAGTTACGCAGCTCTTCTTGCAGCTGTTTTCCTTTTGATATTTCCTCCAAGTAAGAATCGATGTCAATTTCTCTCACGCGAATAAGGATTTGCAGCTGACATGGAAGGGAGTTGAGGAAATTTTGAAAACTATCAATCAAAACGTCCTGCTCCTGTTCGCTTTTAAGCTCAAAGTTAATTGAGGAAGTTTCAATTGCCACTCGGTATTGGTTGTTAGGCAAAATTAACATTCCGTCTTTCACTTCTTTAATGTTGATTTGTTTTCTGGAACTCATTTTTTGATTTGATTTATTCAAAAGCCACATCGAGTCCTCCTTTTCTGTTAGTTTTAAAACTAAAACTCAGGTTTTTGTCTTGTACTAAAGCATCCAACTTTACTAGGTCCTTAATGACGATATTGGTTGTCTCAGGTTGCGTAGCTTTTTGTGGGCTCACCTTTTTAGCAAACAGCTTTGCTTTGGCGGGTAGCTCTGGTAAATATAGGGTTCGTAAATAGGCGTCGTTTTTATTAAACACGTAATATTTTGGTCGCAAGTTGTACCTAGAAAGAACAAGTAGCCAGTCAAGAACGATCTTTCCTTTGATTCGAACTGCCAGGGCCATAAATCCGGTGATGGTTATGAGCCCTACGATGGTCTTTAGAGGGGTTAAGTGGTGGGTTGGCGGTAAGATAACGTAGAGAAATGTAGTTGCAAATATTGCACCTAGAAAGAGCACAATTTGGGTCAAGTTTAAATTGCCTGCGATTTTATCTTCAACAGTGGTAATTTGTGCTGGAATGACTGTGCTTCTCATATCGCTACCGCCTTTCTGGGCAGTTTGACAACAGCTTCTCTGGCTGCAGAACTAGCCGAACTGGCTGCACCAGATTTGTCGCTGGTCATCACATTAACAATTTGACTACCCATCTTTTTAAATGTGCCATTTCGTGAGGTATAGAAGACCATTTGCATCATGGTCCCGGGAACTTTCAAAAGTGTGAGAAAAAGTCCAATGGCAATAGCAATTGCCAAAAGGGAATTATTTGAATTTCCAGGAATTGTTAAGAATGCTGCTGCTAGTTGAATAATGACTACGTGCACAAAAACCATAAATACAGTTACAACATATGACTTAATGGCAATTTCAGCAAAGTCAGAAAACTTCGGCAGGGTCCAGAGAAGAAAAATGAAGGGTGACAACACTGCTCCTAAAGAAAGGGTAATTAATCTAGCAATGTACATAAGCAACAGGACAACAGAGAGAATTAAGAACAAAACTAGAAAGATGAGAGTAATTAGAGGTGTACCACCCGTAGCAAAAGTTACTGGATTAATGGCATCCATAATCCAAGCGTGAGTTAGTCCTCCAGTGGAATCTAAGATTGTTTTCACCAACACGTTACAAGTAGTGATTACATAATCAGCCAGGAACAAAGAAATATTGGCCCCCAGAAAAGCGGTGCCAATCCTTGGAAGGAGTTGTTTTAGTTCTACTTCTTCAAAGCCAAGTGCACTAGCGCTCATGAAATGCAGTCCAAGAAGTGCCACCACCAAAACAAAAAGTGTGTCCACAATTCCCAAGCTGACAAGCCAAAACTTTGTGATGACAGAATTTCCCAATAAGTTCGGTGTTGTAGTCAAAAAGCCAATAATCCCGTCTACGATTGGTTTGGTTGAGCTTTCAACAATATTTTGAATGAAGGCTGAGACTGCATCGATAAGAACCTGGGACAGACCATCGGTTGGTTTAATTGTAGTAATGGGTGCAATTGCTACGGCTGCAGTGCTCGTGTCTCCTGTGGAAGCAGGAAGAGCACCTTTAAAGACGGAGACAATTAATCCTGCGGCAAGAACTACTACCAGTCCCATCAAGCTGTTTCTGATTGTTTTCTTTGCTTCTTCGAGTGCTTGGGGTTGACCAGCGGAGGTGAAGTAGAGATAACCACCTTTGATGAGAAATAGTGTTGCTGCGGCGCTGGCGATAATGGTAATGATGTTTAAAGTGTCAGTGGTATAACTTGCCAAATCTGATCCTGCAGCAAAGGCAGGCATGGGAAATACGAAGAACCCTAGGACTAATCCTAAAATGGTTAATACTCTTTTCATAGGCATGTTAATTGCCAGCTGCAGCTCCAAAGGCGCCAGTAGCTAGTTGAGTAACCATATTGGATAGCACAAATGCCCCGAGTACTACTACTAACCCGATTGCTGAGTAGAGAATAGTTTTCTTGGATTTATCCAGTGACTCAGGATTACCGGAACTTGTGATATAGCCAAATCCTCCCAAAACAAAAAATCCAGACGCCACAAGAGCGGCAATCGTTACCAAGACTTGGATAATACTTTGGATAAATGTTTGGATTTTGGAAACATCAGCGGAGGCAGCAAATGCAGGAGAGGCAACTACGAGTGCAGTTAAAACAAGCGATTGTAGAAAAATTAATTTCTTCATACTTCCACCCCCTTCCTTGGAAGTTCTTTTCTGAAGGGCAGAAGAAAAAGAAACTTACTATTAAAATCTATATCAGATTATATCAGTGGGTGGAGTAAAGTCAATTATGACGGGCTAAAAGAGGAATTTGATTTAACTTTTTTTCTAGTTTGTGCCAATCATTGACGTGCAATGTATTAAAAGATTTAGCAGTATTTCTTCTAAACCACTTAAAGGTTACCTCAGAAATCAATGAGTTGTTATCTATCACTTGTTGCCAATGTGCTAATATCCATTCACAAATTTCGACAAGTAATTTGTCCTGCACAAGAATCAATCGACACTGTCTCGGAAATTTATCCCATTTTGTTAAATTTGTAAGGGTGGTATTAAAACCCGTGGCGGAATCAAAATTAGAAATAAAAGCATATATCCCCAAGCTGCCAATCTTGGCCGGCTCACTATTTTTTGCACTCAACCATGCCAGGTACCTTTTTTGTTTAACTAGGTCAGTAGAACCCAATCTATAATTTGAATGAATGCTGTATTTTGCATCCCACCCAAATAGCCGTTTCTTTCGGGCTAATTCTTTATAGCCATAGCAACAATAACCATCCGGAACTGATCTTCCTTTATGCTCGGTACCTAATCTAATGACATCAGGAACAATAGCTTGAAACAAATTAGTAATGTCAATTTCAAACATATCTTCATCATAATTGTTCGGTTTATTGTTGAGTTTATTCAGGGACATTCTCAAGTTTGCAAAAATTCTTTCTAGAACTTTTCGCTCTTGATCCTCGACATGTGTTAAGAATGTCGGTCTATCAGAACCATTGACAAGTCTATTTACTACTAAATGCAATGGAACTAAATTGCAGCCACTTCGTTCCAAATAATCTGCCTTCTGCCCTAATTCTGGATCTATTATCCCTATTACACCAAATCCTTCATGCAATAAATCTTCAACGAAAGGCAAGTCTTTCTTATCAGAAATTAACAAGATAAAAACGGATAAATTCTTGGTTGGATTATAAATTTTTATTACTGTTTTTTTATAATTTCTTCTTTGCTTATAAGGAATCAATTTAACTTGAAAGTTTGGCAAGTCATTTGGAAGTAATTTGGCAAGTTTACGAATGACTACTGTCTCGACTAACTCAATATTTATAGCCTCGCCAACGACAATCATCGATTCTCTATCACAATTGGGGCAATTCCAATCGTTCCAAGAAAATCCATAACAAATGGAACATCTTCTTCTAGAAATTTTAGTAGGTTCTTTAATTATTTTTTGACCAATAAGTCTGATAATCATTCCCTCTACTTGTTTCGGCACTGGTGGAAATGATGCAACCCGTTTAACAATGAATATTTTTTCTAGAATGTACTCATCTGTTAAAGGTTCTACAATAAAACTTGTCTCTTTTACGTTTGTACCAAGACGTTGGTTGAGGTCATCCAGGATATAATTTTCTAGTTCACGTGAGTTCCTTTTGGCTGTAGTATTGATGAAAATTCTTTTCCATTCATCTCCATATATATAAACATTTACAATTTTCCCTTGAAATTGGTAATCTACGTTCCTCAGCGCCTCAATTCCAAGATTGTTCCACATATCAGGTAGCGCATTTAAGGCGTCATCGACTGAGGAACTACCGTTGACCTTTAACCGAACAGAAGGGTGCCCCGGCAATAATGTTGTTTTGAATGAAACGCTGTTTAAGGAAATGAACCTATCTCCATTCGAAGCCAAAATCTTTTTAAGAATGTCCTTGCGGTCTTTTTCTAATTCAGAGCGTGGGGTGCCAATAGAGTCGGGGAGAAGCCTATAACGAATATACCTTTGAATTAGCTGAACTTCTTTCCTGCTACCAGTAACAACACCTAACTTATTTTCTGATTTGTCAAAAACAACCATGGTATATGTAGCTCTCTGTACTTCTAGGTTTTTTGTCTCTCCTTTCATAACTTTCGCTGGAATAGCTTTAGAAAAAACGAAAATGGCTAGACTACCAATAGTTTCCTTAAATCTGAATTTTCTCGAAATCCGAAGATGATGATTAATATATGATTGTAGAGCCCGTGTTTTACTTTCCAACTTCTGTTCAACTTCATCTGCCGTCAAATTACTAATCACCTTTAGCCATGTATTAGGGCTTCCTCGCTGCCTATATGCTGCATAGACATATATTTTCTCTGGATACTCGTTCCGATTAAATAGTCCATCAGAAACTTCCAAGAAAACAGTTTTTTCAGATAGGCCTTGGTTTGATTTTGCTTCCCTAATAACAGAGAGGCCGTGCTGTTCAATAAATTTTTTTATTAACAATAATTTCAGTAATTTTGGATTGTCTTCCAATGACAAAGGAGATTCTAGATTAAAACTCAAAGTAGTGGTCGCTTCCAAATTTCGTTTTTCTAAGTCATTAAAGGTTTTTAGGAAATTACGCAATCTCGATAAATCCTTACCAATAAGCGCGTCATTAGTCCCAAGCGTCACTTCAAGCTCGAGCCATTTATTTTTTTCCTCCAGGGTGATTAGCTGCTCGTACCTCATAATTGGCATTATACTCTGGGATTTAGGTTTCAAGAAGCAACTACTTGCCTTCCGTCTTCAGACAAGGGCTGCGCCCCTCTTTTGACAAGGGTTTTCGTTTCACTTCAATAAACTGCGCGTAGCTTCGCCCTTGCAAAATTCACCCTGCTTTTCTGCTTTCTTCTATCGAAAGCATGCGCATGCTTTCGAAATTCAATTTTTTACAGAAAGGGGGTGAACTTAATGAATCTATTACCAAAATTTGTGGCTGATAACTTGCCTCCCATAGGATCAACCGAATGGATAGAAGATCCACAAGTAGTGTGCAAATTCTTTACGCCTACCTCAAGGTGGACTTGGTATGCAATTGAATTTGATGGGAAAGATATGTTTTACGGCTTTGTAGTGGGACATGAGCGCGAGTTTGGATATTTCTCGCTTTCAGAACTTAGTAGCGCCAAAGGGCCATTAGGATTAGGAGTTGAGCGCGATTCCTCTTTTGAACCAAAACCGCTATCACAAGTGAAGAAATTGCACGAGTGAATTAGGAATTTTGCCGCCACTGCCCGGCGGCGAACACTACTTTGCTTGCTCCCAAACCGTTAGATCCGGATTATTTGCTTCCAAAATTTCTTTTGTGGTGAGAAAAAGTTTGACTTCATTATTAAATGACTTTTGAAGCAACGATTTGCTATACATGAAAATGTGTTTTTTTAATCGGTCATTGGGACAAACAAACAGAATTAACGGAAACGGGCTGTTTTCCGTGTTTTCTTGCCACTGACCGTCTTGGAAATACTTCAAATAATAT
Organism: uncultured Gammaproteobacteria bacterium; assembly: GCA_964576435.1. Classification (GTDB taxonomy): domain Bacteria; phylum Patescibacteriota; class Microgenomatia; order JAMCZE01; family JAMCZE01; genus CAZNUP01. The sequence continues at coordinate 298,361 of CAZNUP010000002.1, read as the reverse complement.
TTGATTCTATTTCTCAGAACAAAAGGTGGAATATTGGGATCAAACAAATCTAAAAAATATCTCTTGGTTTGTTTTTCGTTTTTGACTGAAATATATGCATCGGGAAGAGGATCAGGGAAATATTGATAACCCTTCAAGTTCTGTTTAGTAAAAAATTTAAGCACCGATTGTTTTTCCTTCTTTGACAGGAAAAAGAGATAAACAGTTGCAATAAAAAGGTGGTGATTAATAAACGGCCTTTCTTTACTCTTTTCTTTATACAACCTACTTAGAAAAGTTTTTTCAAACTTTTCATTGTCTTTGAGAACGTGACCGGACTTAGTGTCTAAACAATATATAAATGGTTGTGTTCGATCTTTGTCTTTAATTACGGAAATATATTTTTTGTCTTGCAAATCTTGTAGCCAGGTATTAATTCGATATTGAGCTTTGTGGTTGAGTAGTTTTTGAAGATGGTTAATAGTTAGGAAGCGGAATTTATATAGTGAATGTATTATTTTTATTTGGCCTTTAGTTATAGATGGAGTAGTCATGGATAGGTCAACTTTTATGGTTATAAATAAAGCCTCTTATATTTATATAAGATATAAAAAAGATGTAAACAAAAACAAATTAGGTTCAAAATTACTCAAAAACTGTGTTAACGCGCTAACACAGTTTATTCATCATTATCATCTTCGGGTAATGCAGTATTTTTAGCTTTTTTAGGACTCGTTTCTGGGCCTCTTGAAATCTTCTCTTTGCTCGCTACTTTCAATTTATGCTCGTATTTAATTGCCCAATTTTTTCTAGACGCTTCAATTAGTGCTTCCATCTTTTCTTTGTCTTTAATGACTGGAATAAAAAGAGTTTCACCGGAGAAAGGAGCTTCGGACTCAATTGCTGATATCTTTATATAGAAATGGTAACGGGACAGATTCTGGATTTCGCCCTCTTCCACATAAGGCGCAAATTGAGAAAGCATCAGCTGTTCATCAATTGGATTCCCAGACTTGAAGCAAATCACCGTAGTTACGTTAGACAAAATTACATTAACAATGCTTCTATCTTGTTGTTGGGAAGTTGACTGTTCCGCAATACAAACCTCTAGGCCATATTTACGACCTTCGGACAACATCTTTGAGAAAGATAATGTGGCAAAGTTCTGAAATTCATCAACGTAGAGGTGAAACTGTTTCCTTTCACTTTGTGGCCGATCGGCTCGTTTTAGTGCCGCTTGCTGCAGTTTAGTTAAGATAGTTGTTCCTAGAAGTTTCGCGGTATCCTCACCTAATTTTCCTTGTGGAAGATTACAAATCAATATTTTTCCATCCAGCACATCATCGAAATTAATGGTGGATTTCTTTTGCTCAAGTATTCTTTTAGCAGTTGGGGAGAAAAGAAACCGACCGATCTTTGCTGTGACTCCACTTGTCATCTTAACCACTTGATAGTCACCAGCTCGGCCAAATTCAAATTTCCAAAAGTTCTTTAGATTTTCATCTTGAAGCTTGGCTACCACTTTTTGCTGGAATGGCGGGTTATTTAAAAGGTCATAAACAGTAAATATTGTTGGTTCTTCTGTGGTAAATGCGGTATGAATGGTATTTCTCAAAATATATTCAATCCGATGTGCGTTGGCATTTTCTTCTTTAGAGAAGACTTTTCTAAAGAGCGATATTACTCCTTCAGCTACCAATTCTTTTTCAAGTTCAGCTTCGTCTTCGTCTAAACCAGGAGTTAGCTCAAGTAAATTAATTCCTATCGGGTATTTAAGGTCAACTGGGTTGAAATATATAAGGTCGTCTTTTCTCTCTTCTAGAACTGAAGCGAGCAGGTCTTCGGACACATCACCATGAGGATCAACAAACGCCATGCCTTCGCCAGCTTCAATATCATGCTTGGCCATGCTAAACATCAAAGTTGTCTTGCCACTGCCAGTTCGTCCAATAATGTACATGTGGGTTTTTCGTTCATCAGCCGTTAGTCCTATCGGTGTTTCTGTTCCCGCATAAGTGTTCTTTCCAAACACAACACTTAACTCTTTTCCTTGTTTCAAAGTGAGCGGTGCTGGCAACTCTTTTGACATGACCTTAACTATGTTTTCAGTTTGAGTAACTTTGGCAAATGGGAAGTGGAATAAGTCAGCCGCCTCTGAGACAGATAAAAGAGAATTACTTGTGTTTAAGACGGGTGACAATAGTCGTTTTTCAAAAGCCAATAGTCTCAATTTGTCAGTTAAAATTCTCGGAAAACTATTCTTTGCCTGAATTGTTTGATATTGTGGCACTCCAAAAACTGCCAAAGAGGAGGTAAAACCGTCACTTCTTTCCTGACTGGCAGTTTTATCTTTCATAATCGTCAGAACACGAATCGAACTTTCAAAAAGTGATTGTTTAATCTTTTCTTGAATCGTCTCAACTGTCTGCTGCTCAAAACTGCTTAAAACTCTTGCCGGTTTAACATGTGCCTGCTGCATTTGTTGTTGAGGTTGCATTTGGTAAGTATAGGCAGGAGAAGAACTTGGCGAGTGAACCAACTCTGTAGCTATCCATTGGGTTTCTCTTCCCAGTGAACCAATTCCTTTAAACAGAAGATCTAAAGTGAAAGTCACTGGTTTGGGCCAAACAGGGAACTGAAACTTGTTTAAATAGGCCAAAACGTCCTCGTTATGGAGAATCATTGCTGATAATTTATTCACCTCATCAACTTTTGTAGGAGTTAGCACCAATTGGAAAGCAATAAGTTCACTAGGTGCCAATTTCGTCATCATGCCAGTGATATAAGCCACTGGATCGTGTTCATCTAAGACATTTTGTTTTTGGAGTGGAAAGGCAAAATGTTTACTTAACTTATATTCAGTCACTTTCGTGTGAGAAAGGTCTGAAATTTTAGGTAAGTACTCTTCAGCTTCTCTTACATTTGCTTGTGGAACGTAGGAAAACAAATTTCTTTTGACATTATTTACCTCCCTAGGAGATGTTCTTATTAGAAATCTTATCCCTTGATCAACTGTAGACACGATCTCAAAGGAAAATATAATCTTCCTTCCTAAAACTCTATCTATAAATTTCCTTTTGCTGCCGAGTGTATGCACCACCGTAAAAAGCTGAGCGGTGGTATAGGCAGTTTTTTGACTAAAGGCTGGTGGTGTCAATTCAAGCAGGACTGATTTATCAGTTAATGATCTCCTTATTTCAAGAAGCCACCGCAAACCAGACAAAAGGCCTACAAAAACAACTGTGAGAGCAATAAACCAATAATGGAATAATAAAAAGCTTATTGACTGACTGATAATATCCATGGATTAATCTTGTGGACAGAAGATTTATCTTTATTTTTCTTATTAATAAGCTCCAAATTCTTAATTGAACATTCACGGGAATTATAGGACATCAATTATTCAAAGTACACACGACGTTATTGACACTATCGTTATATCGATATATACTATCGTTATATAGATAGTATCACGCACGAATATGGAACACATATTACAAACTCAACTTCCACAGGATCAAGTCATAAGGCCCTTAACCAGAGCCGTACAAACGACCACTTCAGAAGTCTTCTCTTTGGACGCAATATTTGATCAGCAGCAATTTGAAGACAAAAATATTCAAAAGGCAAAGCAAATATTGGGAAGTGTTGCTGACTCTTACGAATCGGACGAACTAAGAGATGTGGTTACAGAAATTCAATTCCTAGTCGAAAACTGGTTGGATACTTTTGAAAGAACAATATTCGATGGGTTAACCCTAAAAGAAATGCTACATGAGAAAGGGGGAGTATGAACTCATTCGGATCGGAAGTAATATATGATACCGGCAAAAAGGCGATTCTTTACCTGCGCGTTTCTACAGAAGAACAAGTAGACAACTTTTCACTCGATACTCAGGAAGAAATCTGTCGCAAGGAGGCAGAAAAAAGAGGTTACATTGTGACTGAAGTTTTTAGAGAAGAAGGCCGGTCTGCAAAAAGTATTTTAGGCAGACCAGTTCTTATTAATCTTCTTGAATATTGCCGAAAAAATAAGGGACGGGTTCAGGCGATGTTCATTTACAGGCTTGATCGTGTTTCCAGACAAACGGCTGATTATTTAGCAATTAGAAAAAAGCTGGCAGAAAATGGTGTCACTATTGTTTCCGCTACTGAACCAACAGGGAATAGTCCCACAGAAAAGTTAGTAGAGACAGTATTAGCTGGCTTTGCTCAGCTAGATAACGACATTAGAAGCGAAAGATCTAGAAATGGATTAAAGGCTCGTTACCTTTCAGGGATGTTAGTAACGGGTCAAGCACCATTAGGATATAAAGTAGAGGCAGGTTTTGCCGTAAAGGATACTAATAGTTGGGACAGAGTTAAAAAAGCTTGGGATCTTATGACTACTGGGACAAAAAGTCTTCGGGAAATGACTAAAATAATGAATGATTGGGGACTCCTAGAGAAGCATGGCAAAATAGAGAGGCCGTTAAGACCTCAGAGAACTGACGAAATATTCAGAAACAAATTTTATATGGGTGTATTAGCGTCACCGACCTATAAAGAAGAGGTAAAAGGGCAGCATGTAGCCATGATAGGCGAACCACAATTTTATAAAGTTCAAGCTATTCTCGACGGGCGAAACGTCAATAAAATTGCTCTAGCCAAAAGAAATAGCACTAATCCAGATTTCCCCTTAAGAAGAGTCATTAAATGTGCCAAATGTGGCATGGGACTGACAGGCGGGTGGAGTAAGGGCAGATATGCTAAGTACGGCTATTACAGATGTGGAAAACCCTGCACTTCTACTTCTATTAAGGTAGAGGAGTTAGAAAATACACTTATCCAATTGTTAAAAGAAATTACTCCAAAACCAGAATGCTTAAATCTTTTCATTAATTTTTTGTATAAAACTTACCACGAGCGTCTTTCAAGATTACAAAAAATGAAGAATGAAGCCGACAATGAAATTGCCAGACTCAAAGAGCTACGCCGAACAATGGTAGAAAAAAATCTGAATGGAGTTTATTCAGACGACGTGTTCAAGGAGCAAAGTACGTTCATCGAAGACAAAATGCTTCAAGCCCAAATCGCCAAAGACGATGCTACTATTGATAAATACAATATTGATGCAGTAACTACCTTTATGAAAACCTTGTTGGCTGACTTAGGCGAAACTTACAAAAGGTCTAATATATTTGAGCTTAAAGTGCTCCTTGGTTCAATCTTCCCTCTCGGAGTGGCTTGGAACTATAACGGCACATTGAACCAGAAGATTAGCCCGTTATATCAATCTATTCGTACATTTAAGGACAATGCTGTCCTATCTAGTGCAGATGAGAGGACTTGAACCTCCATTCCTTTTGGGAACACGCTCCTAAGGCGTGCGCGTATACCAATTCCGCCACATCTGCTTAAACTTGCACTCTATTATATATCTGTACTAAACTGATATCCACAATGCGAAAAATTGCTTCAATCTTTATAGCTTTTGTTTTCCTTGTTGCTATTATTCCAAAGTCAGTCTCAGCAGACTTTGCCACAGCTTATCAGGATTATGTCTTTAATCTTCAAAATTACAAAAATGCTTACAATGAGTACCAAGTTGCAAAATCAGCCTATCAAACCTACGGTACACTGACTGCTCAAAATGACGCGATAGTGAAATTTAAAGCTGTCCTAAAAGCCAGAAACCAAGTAATGTCCACCTATTATGATTTGCTTCAGGAAAAATTAAACGCAACGACTGGAGTCTCTGACGACACTAAAAAAACATTTACAGGAATCAGACAAAGTGAAAAGCAATGGTTATCCTCAAATCAAGCAACTATAGATGCTGCTGGCGATTTGGATGATTTAAATAGCCTTTCAGACGAATTCAAAAAACAGTATGAACAAATGGACGAAGAAACAAAACAAACTGTGGGGGCCATTCTTATTGCCAAAGAAGGCGCCTTAAGAAACAAGTTGAATACTGATATTGCCGGTGTAACTACAAAACTTGGTGAAATTAGAAACCAAGGAGAAAATACGACAGCAGCGGAAAGGGGAATAATTACTATTCAAACAAAGTTAGACTTTCAAAATCAAAAGGCCGAAAAGGCCCAAACCATTCTTTCGGGAAAAGATTTAAAAAGAAATCAGAAAATTGATTTATTAGCTGGTCAAAAATCTTTAATTGAAGCCAATCAATATTTAAAAGAAGCTGCCTCTTATTTATTGGAAATAGTTAGATCCTATACAGGCTAAACATATGAATCCAGAACAACAACCAGTTCCAGAACAGAAACCCACTGAGGTACAAGAGACCCAAAATCCACCAGTCCAAGAAACCCAACCAGTAAAACCTGAAAAAAAGAAATTACCTCTTCCATTGGTTGGAGTTATAGCTGGGACTGTAATTATAATTTTAATAGCCTTCATTGGCATCTTGGCAGGAATTTCTATTTTAAAACGCCCTGCTCCAATGCAAACTCTAATAACACCTGTTCCAACAATCATCCCAACTACGACAATTACTATTGTTCCAAACACAAACTCTAAATACGCAAGCGATGCAGCCTTTCTTAAGTTGCGCGAGGATTTAAAGACACTCAATCAAGAAATTGGCACGGTAAATTTCTTCGAACCAGAAATTTCCCCGCCAAACATTGATTTGAACATTCAGATAAAGTAGAATTAGCTTATGGCATCAGCATTAACAAGACTTAGCGGCTCCGCATTTGAACTAACATTAACTGTCCCCTGGGCAGACGTCAAAACTATTTACGATAAAGTTTTTGACGAATTAGCTAGTGAAATTGAGATTGAAGGATTTAGAAAAGGTAAAGCCCCAAAAAATTTAATTGAAGGAAAAGTCGACAAAAGTAAAATTTATGGCGAGGTAGTTAACAGAGTTCTTCCACAATCCTACCAAAACGCTCTTGCTGAGCATAATTTGAAACCAATTGTTTCTCCAAAAGTACAAATTGCTAATGCGGAAGAAAATAAAGATTGGCAATTTATAGCACGGGCTGCAGAAAAACCAACTGTTGAACTTGGAAACTATCAAGACGCTGTTAAAGCCATAAACGCTACAGGAAAAATCTGGAAACCCGGTGACGAAGTCACAGAAGACAAAAAAGACAAAGACGAAGAAGAAAAAACAAAGAAAATCAATGCAATTATTGAAAAGCTTCTTGAAGTTTGTAAAGTTGAACTTCCAGAGATTTTAGTCGAATCAGAAGTAAGTAGGCTCACAACTGCCTTACTTGAAGATGTAAGAAGTGCTGGACTAACTTTTGAACAATATCTTCAAAGTTCTGGCCAAACCCAAGAATCTTTACACCAGAAATATCACACGCAAGCAGAAACTGCTCTCAAGCTCGAATTCATTTTCGATGCAATTGCAGATGACCTGAAAATAGTTGTATCTGACGAAGAGGTAAATTCTGTCATTGCCAAAGAAACAGACATCAAGAAACAGCAAGCACTGAAGGACCAATCTTATGTACTTGCTTCAATTTTACGCCGAGAAAACACCATCACCAGGTTGCTTTCCCTTTAGTCCTGTAGTATAATATTTCTACTCTTGACTTCCTGCCCAAAGGAAGCTAGATTTGAACATGACACAGCCTAAAGTGGACCCAAAAAAGAAAAACTATTCAGCAAACAACCCTGCTGAAGTCTTAAAAGAATTTAGTGGGGAAGTGCTAAATGTTCCAAAAGGCATCTTCGAAGAGGCCCAGGTTCAATTCGGCTTCAAAAAGCCCCTTTCCGGCGAATTTAAATTAAACACCGCCCCAAAACCGCTTGAGCAACCAAAAGCCCCAGAAGGTGGAAGTCGTTTCTTCCAACAAGTTAAAAGCAACGAGCTGAATATAAACAAAGAACGCCAAAAGGCCATTGAAGCCCAAGTTGCAAGACTCATGCAAGAACTACAAGTCGAAGTTGTTAAACTTCAAAGACAAACAGCAGAACTTACAGGTGATGTCAAAAAAATCACTGTGGAATCAAAACCGGCAAAATCGGGTATTTATCATTTAAATTTCTTCGACATGATGATTACTATGCTAAAAGAACTTCGCCAAAAAGTCGGGGAGTCCAGAATGTGGCTCAATAAATCACAACAAAAGAAAAAGCAAAAAGGCTATTGGGCAATGTTTAAAAAGCACGGCATGAACTTTGCCGCTTCAGACGAACGTGCTGTTGCAAGTTCAAATGGGTAATCTTTTAGAAAAAGTAGACAAGATCTTTCCTCAGACTAAGTCAATTGAAAAACCATCCCGTTTATCGCTTAAATTAACAGACATTGAGGATTTTATTTTCGCCCCAATTGCTTATTTAATGATAATGCTTGGCATCATTGAAAAAAAGTGAAGTCATCTTGCTCAATCTGATGTGTTCTTCTATAATACCCTCAAGGACTCGTAGTTCATCGGTAGAACGCTTCATTGACATTGAAGAGGTGGAAGGTTCGACTCCTTCCGGGTCCACAAATTCTGAAAAAACTCCTTCGGAAATGTAGAAATAATCCTCAATTAAAAGTAATATGCTTACATGGACAAGTCTTTAATAGTAGAGGTGCTTCAGCCTCCAGAATTTTCTAAAACAGGTAGGTTGGTTCCAAGAACTGAAGCCTGGCAAAAGGGCCTTTGGTATGGAACTTTCAATCTTTGGATTGTAACTAGTAATCCAGAGCCCTGTATAATTTACCAACAAAGAAGTCCGACAATTGGTTGGGCTCCTGGCAAACTTGATGTTGCTCTTGCAGGCCATTACGAAAACGGAGAAACAATTGATCAAGCGATAAATCATGAAGGGTTGGAGGAGTTAAAAATTTCTTATAAATTTTCCAATTTAACCTCTATTGGGCGTAGACTTAATGTCGGAATAGGAACTGATGGAACCATGAGAAATTCAGTTAGCGATTTATTCTTAATTCAAGATAACCGACCCTTCGACCAATTCCAACCTCAAGAAGACGAAGTCTTTGCCTTATGCGTATGTCCGCTTCAATTACTGCTTAGAGTTCACAAAGATCCAGCTTTTGAGTTCACCGTGGAAGGAAAAAGGCACGACGGGAAACGAATTGAAATAAAAGTGAATCAAGACATATTTCCTTATAACTGGGATAATTATCATTATAAAATGGCACTCTTAATTGACAGGTATTTCAAAGGAGAAAAAGAACTTATTTATTAGCTCAATTGTAAAATTTCATTGTCTAACAGATCCTGTCCAAGTGCTCCGCCAATTGTTCCACTTCTGGTACAATTAGCCCACCAAATGAACAGAAGCCTAACGTTTATAATTTTCTTCATATTGTTGTCTTTGATAATAATCACGGCACTAGTAGCGCGAGGAAAGTTAGTATTATTTGATGTTTGTGATACAAGAGCAGCTGAAACAATAACTGAGAAGCAAGCAATTAAACTATCACCACTAACAAAAACTGAAGAAAAACAAATGGAAGGCCACCCAAATTTTAAAAAATGGTATCCAAAAGGGTCTTTACTTAGTGGCCATGCTCATGAAGTTTTGAAATGCTATTTAAATGAGCACTATTACCCTTACTTCCGACTATAAATTTAAGTAAACAAATAAATAATGAATTGATTTGGTGGCAATATCTGTTATACTAAACTAACAATAATTTCAGTGATAAGTAGAAATTCACCAATTCTATAGCTGAACTGATTCGGCAGAACCGAATAATTAAGTCACCAAAGTTTCGATGGAACCCTGGGTCGAAACAAATAGGTGACTCTTTTGTTTTTTAGGTATACTAAAATTATGGAAAGATACCAAAAACATGAGCTAGTCGAGAAAAGTAGGAAATCAATCATGATAAATAACTTTCTCGGTGGAATTTCTTGGGGTGTAGGAATAATGCTCGGTGCCACAATTGTTATTGGAATAATCGTAATTATTCTAGAACAAATGAGTTGGGTGCCAATTATTGGCGATACTTTATTAGCAATAAGTGAATATATAGCAACAAATAGTCAAAACGTACCAAGATGAAAAACTCAGATGAACATCTAAATAATCTAAGACACTCAGCAGCGCACCTTTTAGCTGCTGCTATCGAGGAGTTGTATCCAGATTCTTTAAGAACAATCGGTCCCTCAATAGAAAATGGCTTCTATTTCGACTTTGATAATTTAAAGATCTCCGAAGAAGATTTTCCAAAGATAGAAGAAAAAATGAAAGAAATTGTTAAAGGTTGGAAAAGCTTTGAACGCCAAGAAGTTTCAGTTGGTGAGGCTAAAGAAATTTACAAAGACAATCCTTACAAGTTAGAGTTGATAGAAGAATTTTCAAAAGATGGACAAATTTTGACTCTCTATAAATCTGGAAACTATTCAGATCTTTGCCGAGGAGGTCATGTCCCTCACCCAAACAACGACTTAAAGCACTTCAAACTTTTAAAACTCGCCGGTGCCTACTGGCGTGGAGATGAAAAAAACAAAATGTTAACAAGGATTTACGGCACAGTTTTCCCAACGAAAGTTGAATTAGACAACTATTTAAACCAAGTGACGGAAGCAGAAAAGAGAGACCATAGACGACTGGGCAAGGAGTTAGATTTATTTACTTTTTCAGATCTCGTTGGCAGCGGGTTTCCACTGTATACCCAACGAGGAGCACTCGTGAGACGGCTCTTAAATAACTACGTCGAGGAACTTCAATCACAAGAAAATTATATGCAGGTTTGGACTCCGCAGGTAGCTAAGGGTGAGCTATTTAAGATCTCTGGTCACTACGATAAATATAAGGACGATATGTTCAATGTCCACTCTCACTATTCAGAGGAAGAATTTTTCCTCAAACCCATGAATTGCCCCCAACACACTCAAATTTTTGCAAGTAAACAGCGAAGCTACAGAGATCTACCTATCCGCATGACAGATTTTGCCATGCTTTACAGAGATGAAAAACCAGGAGAATTAAGTGGTCTTGCCCGCGTTCGTTCTTTTTCCCAAGATGACTGTCACATTTTCTGCATGGAGTCACAAGTTGATGAAGAAATTGACAAAGCTTTGCAAATGACCAAAAAGGTAATGGAAACGTTTGGATTCAAATATCGCTACCGCCTTTCAACTAGGGACCCAGAAAATAAATCTAAATACTTAGGCAATCCCGAAACATGGGATAAGGTAGAAAAATGGGCCGTGGACATAATGAAACGGAACAAAATAGATTATTACGACGGACCTGGTGAAGCTGCTTTCTATGCTCCAAAAATGGATTTAATGGCAACCGATGCACTAGGACGAGAATGGCAATTATCAACTGTCCAAATCGACTATGTCATGCCAGAGCGTTTCAAATTGCAATATGTGGACAATGAGGGTGCTAACAAGCAACCAGTCATGATTCACCGGGCGATTTTAGGGTCAAGTGAAAGATTTATGATGATCATTTTGGAACATTTTGCAGGCAACTTGCCAACTTGGTTGAGTCCGGTGCAAGTTGAACTGTTGCCAATTGCCGATAGGCACATGGATTATGCTAAAGCAGTCGAATCTGAGCTCAAAAAAGCCGGATTTCGTACTGAACTTGACGACAAAGCCGAAACACTGGGATCCAAGATCAGAAACGCCCAACTTCAAAAAATTCCATATATGCTTGTAATTGGAGATAAAGAGCTTGAAGCCAATCAGGTTGCTGTAAGGAGCCGCGATCAAGGTGATTTAGGATCTGTAGACTTGAAAAACTTCATAGATACCCTTAAAATAGAGGTAATTGATAAAAAGTTACAAAGTAAATAGCACAATAACTGTTCCCGAGGTTCGTCTCATAACTGACGATGGCAAACAAATTGGCATCTTAAAAAGAGAAGAAGCTTTGGAATACGCACTCGCTCAGGGTGCAGATTTAGTCCTAATTGGAGAAAATGCAAAACCTCCAGTAGCTAAAGTTATTGACTATAAAAAGTTTCTTTATCAAGAACAGAAAAAAGAATCTGAGGCTAAAAAAGGCCAAAGAGGATCAGGAACTAAAGAAATAAGAGTCGGTGGACCATTTGCAGGAGCAGCAGATGTTGAAGCTAGAATCAATAGAACAAAGGAGTTCTTGCAAAAAGGATATAATGTAAAAATCAGTATCAAATTCGCAGGTCGCCAGATGGCTCACCCAGAGTTTGGACACAAAATTATTAACGAATTTACAGAAAAACTAACTGGAACAGGAAAACTCGATAGACCAGCAAAGTTTGAAGGCAAACAGTTAATAGCAGTTTACTCACCAGTAAAATAAAGGAGAAAATATATGCCAAAAATGAAAATCAGTAAAACAGTCCAAGACAGGTTCAAAGTAACCGGCAGTGGAAAGGTCATGAGAAGAAAGATCGGTCAAAGACACTTACAATCTCACAAATCGAGTTCCAACAAGAGAAGAAACGCTCATCCAGTGCAAGTTACTGGAAAATTGGAAAAGAAGCTCAAGAAACTATTAGGGATCTAAAGTTCTTAGGAATCTAGCAAATGCACAGATATCTAATAAACTTTCGGAGATCAGTAAGTGACCGAAAATCTCACTTCTACAGGAACTTGCAACCCATAGTGAGAAAAGTATATAATCCAGTTAAGGAAGTACATACTAAATACATAGAAAAATTTTATGGCCAGAGTAAAAAGAGGTAAAACAACCCACGCCAAGCACAAAAAGCTTCTAAAACAAGCCAAAGGCTACATGATGACTAGAAGCCGTTTGGTAAGAAAAGCCAAAGAGGCTACACTTCACGCCGGTCAATACGCCTATGCAGGCAGAAAAGACAAAAAGGGTGTAATGAGAAGAGATTGGATTTTGCACATTAACGAAGCAGTCAAAGCACAAGGCATGTCCTACAGTGTTTTTATGAATAAATTAAAAACATCTAATATAGAATTGGATCGAAAAATACTTTCTGATTTAGCAACTCAACACGTATCCACATTTCATTCCCTTCTGGACAAAATCAAATAAAAGACCTATAATATATGAATGGGATACAGATATTCAATTGAAGGCCAAGAGTATAATCGTATGGTTGGAGGTTTCACAGAGAAGTTTGACTCAAAGATGCTGGGAGGCAACGGAGATCTAATTGTCATTCCCCCAATAGGAATTCCTTATGAAGACCTTAAAAGTATTACTCTTATAGCAAATGACAGAGGAAAAGGCGCAACATTAAGAATGCCAAATTGGGACAACCAGAGAATCTCTTCACGAGACATAATAAAGTTACATACACAGGATGGAAAAGAATTAATAATCTTCGGAAACTAAAAATATATTTTAAAAAATTTATCCAAACCCACTTGGAAAATTAATAAAAATAAAATATAATTAAATTAATGATGAGTCAAAATAATAGTACATATTTCTTTTTCTTTAGCCCCGCACAAGCGAGGTAAGTTGATATTTTAAAGAAAAGAAATCAACAACCTCGCAAATAGCGAGGTTTTTTAATTGTTTAGGAAGGGTGGTGAATAAATATGGCAAAAACTTTAAGAAAAGTAGCAGAAAATGCAACCCGTACAATTGAATTGGCTGCGAGTGGATATTCAGGCAATCGACCTATTTCTGAAAAGGTAAAAGATCCAAAAAAAAGAGAGGAAGCTTTAAACAAACTGAGAGGACCTAAGCTTGAAGCAGCGATAAGAGCACTAAATGAATACGATCTTGCAGTTCAAAACTTAAGCACAAGATAAAACACCTGTTGCGGCCGCAACATAAGACCGATAGAATCAAAATAGGGTATGCAAGATAAACTTATCGATATTAAAAACGAGGCAATCGCGGCAATTTTACATGCCAAAGATTCAGCTGAGCTCGAAGAAATTCGAGTAGAGTATCTTGGAAAATCTAAAGGACAGCTAACTTTAGTAATGAAGAAAATCCCCAGCCTTCCAAATGAAGAGAAAATAATTGTAGGGAGGTTCGCTAACGAAGTTAAAGAAACAATTGAAGGAGCACTGGATAGACAGTTGTCCATGGCACAGTCAGAAAAAATTAAAGAAGACGCCAAAGAAATAATTGATCCAAGTTTAGTAGGAACCCCACCAAAGCATGGTAGTCTACACCCCACAACAATAGTCTTTAGAGAAATGAACTCCATTTTTAAAACAATGGGTTTTGAAATAGCTGAAGGACCAGAACTTGAAACAGATGAGTTTAATTACAACCGTCTAAACCTTCCCCTAGATCACCCTGCAAGAGATCTTCAAGACACTCTCTATATTGAAGAACCAAATATTCTTCTAAGAACACACACATCCTCAATTGAGGCACATATCTTAGCTAGCCAGAAACCACCATATAGATATGTAATTCCTGGAAAAGCATACAGGTTTGAAAACGTAAATGCTTCAAACAATATTATGTTTACTCAGTACCAAGGACTAGCAATTGGAGAAGGAATAACAATGGCAGAACTTAAGGGAACTCTAACCACTTTTATAAAAAAGTTTTTCGGAGAAAAACGAAAAATCAGATTTAGATGTAAGTACTATCCCGAAGTCGAACCGGGAGTAGGTATTGACGTAGATTGCCAATTCTGCGGACAAAAAGGCTGTACTGTTTGTAAGTACCGGGGCTGGATAGAAATGCTAGGAGCTGGGATGGTTCACCCAAATATGTTAAGACAGGTTGGGTTAGATCCAAAAATTTACACTGGTTTTGCTTGGGGTATGGGCTCCGATAGAATTGTTATGGATAGATTCCAAATTAGGGATATTCGCGCTCTCTATGGCGGAGAAATAGGATATAAGGAAAACTAATATGATTTACCCACTATCTTGGCTGGAAGAATATACAAAGTTACCAAAATCAGTTGATATATTGACTGACAGACTAACTATGATTGGTCACATGTTGGATAAAAAATCAAAGGTAGGAACAGAAGAACTTATAGATCTTGAACTCAGGGGCAACAGGCCAGACCTCCTTGGGGTTTATGGTATGGCAAGGGAGATCTCACTTGCTTTCGACTCAAAGTTAGACCTATTAAAACTAACCAAACTCCCCAAAACTGACCCTAAAAGTGATTTAGTTTCAATCAAAGATCCCGACTTAGTTGAACGCTTTATGGCACTTACTTTAAAGGTTAAGGTCAAACCATCTCCCGAATGGCTTAAAAAACGTCTAGCTTGTTTTGGAGTTCCCTCCATAAACAATGTAGTCGATATCACAAACTATGTAATGCTCGAAACAGGTGAACCTATGCATTCCTTCGATTTAGAGCGCTTAACTGGCAAAAAATTAATTTTAAGGCGAGCCAGAAACCACGAGCAAATGAATACCATTCAGGGGAATATCGTAAACTTGGAGCCTGATGACCTCGTCCTTTCAGATCTCAAAAAGCCACAGGGTCTAACAATTATTGGTAGTAGAGACTCTGGAACAATAGCGGACACCAAAGAGATTCTATTAGAAGCAGCTGTTTACAAATACGGCAATGTAAGAAAGACAGCCAGAAGATTGGGAATTCATACAGACGCAGGAACCAGGCACGAAAAAATTTTAGACCCAAACCAGGTAGAAATAGCCCTAGAAAGAGCTTTAACACTCCTTAAGGATCTTGCCCAGGCCGAAACAACTAGCGAGGTATTTGATTTTTATCCTAACAAGCAAACACCCATTGAAATAAGTATCTCAGAAAAAGAAGTTAAACAGATAACAAGCTTGGATGTTTCCCAAAAGGAAATCGCCAGCATTATGGAACACCTAGGTGGTAAAGTCGAAATTTCTAAAGATAAAGACCATCTAAATGTATTAGCCCCCACATTCAGGACAGACCTCATTCAAACTGCAGATTTAGTTGAAGAAGTAGCGAGAATAATAGGCTACGAGAAAATTCCAGAAAAGGCTCTTACTACATATCTACCAAACCAAATTAAATTTCCATTGGTAAGACTAGAAGAAGAAATTAAAGATATTTTAGTTAATTTTGGTTTTAAGGAAACCGTGAATCTTTCAATTATTCCAGAAACGGATTTGAAAGCATTTTCTAAAGGCGGAACTTATCCAAAAGCAATAAATCTTTTAAATCCGCCAGATCCAAAGATTGCCACATTAAGACCAAGTCTTTTGCCTGGGCTTTTTAGGACAATAATTAAAGCTGCAAACTTTAAACAAGATAATTTATCCTACTTTGAGGTTGGTAAAGTTTTTTTTGAAGATCCAAAAGAACGCAAGATTGAGCAAGATAGAGTTGCTTTTATAAAACCACTTGGCAAACAAGCTGATCAGATAACCTACAGTAAACTTGTTGGAGTTCTTGAAAGTTTGATGAAGAACCTCGGCGTTGATTATTCTCTATCTAAAACTACCCATGTAGCTGGATTGGGGCCGATTGTGGCTGAAATCCAAGACAGCCTTCGGAAGCCAATTGGTTTTGTTGGCCTAGTTAATCCAGAAATTTCCAACTCATTAAAACTCGGCGATATTTTTGTTTGTGAGTTAACAATCGACAAAATTGTATTACCTGAAAAAAATCCCTATTCATCTTATTTCTTATACCCCCCCTTTCCAGCAATCTACGAAGATATAACAGTCGAAGTAACTAAAGATAGTGATCTTGCTGAATTCTTGAAGGAAAGTTCCACGATTTCACCACTTATAAAAAACATAAAACTTGTGAGTATCTTTAATAAATCAAGAACATTTAGAATTTCCTATCAAGACGAAGCAAAATCTATTTCCTCAGCTGAAGTTAAACCATTAAGGGAAAAGATTTTAAAATTAGTTACTAAACACAAACTCACAACAAGAGAGTAAAGAAAGAAACTTAAGGTGTTGGTGAGGGAGAGGGGACTGGTGAGGGACCAGGATTACTATCCCAATTTGCTTTAACCCCGATCTTAATTGTTGCCTCTCCAGAATTTCCCCCAGAATCAGTCGCTTTAAATTTCACAGTGTGTGGCCCATCAGAAAGATTTAACTTATCATCAATATTGTCCGAGACCTTACTAATTTTTTCAGACCCATCAACTTCAACCGTAAACTTTACTATATCTCGGCTCCCAAATGCCTTAGCTTTAATTGGCACTTCATTTGAATCAAATCTCTGTGCGTCATGTGGATCAGAGACATTGACTCCCACACCATCAGAGTTTGAATCTGACTTGTCCGTTGGCGGGTTCCATTTCGAGTCATCCTTCTTAAACTGCTTCAACCACTCATTAATTGCATCCTGCCAACGATTCTTACCATCAGTTGACACTGGATCTTTCTCAGAAATAACAATGTAATCTTTCTCTTCATAATTTCCCGATTTAATTTCAAAATCATTAGCAAGTTTTCCATTAGCTTTAGAAATCTTAACTTTCTTATATATTGGTGCGGGAGCAGTAGGAACCGTTCCTTTAACAAAGTATTCACTCCTATTTGTCCCACCAGAAACTGGTAACCCTCCACCAATAGAATCCACTTCAAATGCTTCTACTCCATCAGGTTTTTTAAATTCACTCCTTGGAATATCAGCAAGTACCACTCTCATGATCTTATTCCAAATTGGCGTTGCTCCCGTTACACCAGAAGCAATGATAGGTGACATTACAGTATTGTCATTGTTTCCAACCCATACCCCAACTACGTGTCCCGATGGATCATAACCAAAAGTCCAGTTGTCTCGTTTTTTATCAGTTGTACCAGTCTTAGCTGCAACAGTTTTTCCAGAAACTACAAGAAGGTTAGATTCACCAAACACATCTTTCCTTGCATTATTGTCAGAAAGAATATGGGAAATAATAAATGATACTTCTGGAGATAAGACTTTCTTCCCAGCACTATCGTGGTGTTCATACAAAACTTTTCCATTAGTATCAGTTACTTTAAGAATTGAAATTGGATCTTGCCTAACTCCGCCATTAGCAAACATCCCGTATGCACTGGTCATTTCCAAAAGCTTAACTTCTCTTCCTCCAAGAGCAAGTGACAACCCAACATTCTTCAAATTTTCAGCTGTTGGTTCCCATGTAGAAATCCCAGCATCATACCCAAGCTGCATGATATTTGATAACCCAACAATTGCGGTAAGTTTAACTGCAATTGTGTTGATGGAATTTCCAAGTGCAAACCTAAGCTGCATAGGTCCATGATATTTGAGATCATAGTTTTCCGGCACATAATCAGGCTTGTCTTTTTCTCCAGACGGATAGGCAGTTTTGACATCCATAAGCATGGTAGAAGCTGGGTATCCTTTAGCAATAGCAGCAGCAAACACAAACGGCTTTCCAGATGATCCAGGCTGACGAAGCGCAGTTGCTACGTTATAACTTCCAAAGTCTTTATCAAAATAATCGTATGAACCAACCATGGATAAAATTTCTCCAGTCTTGGCATTTAAAACAACTGCGGCCCCATTAGTAGCCTTAGCAGCTTTTAGTTTTTTAACTTCTTCGTTTACAATTTTTTCTGCTTTTTCCTGAGTATCTAAATCCAATGTTGTCGTCACTTTCAAACCTCCTCCTTCAACAGCACCTTCTCCAAACTTTTTAACCAGTTGATCTCTCACGTAAAACACAAAATGCGGTGCGTTAATATCAGTTGCAGAGGAGGCAAATTTAACCTTAGGAAGTTGTTTAACTGCATCGGCTTCTTGTTGAGGAGTAATGTATCCATCTTGCTGCATTCTGCGAAGTACGTGTTCTGTTCTTGGAATATAAGCTCCCTGTTCACCAAAAAGAGGGGAGTAAACAGAAGGAGCCTGTGGAAGACCAGATAAAATTGCCGATTCAACTAAATTTAAATCCTTAGCACTTTTATTAAAGTACATCTTAGAAGCAGACTCCACTCCATAAGCAGCACCTCCATAAGGTACTTCGTTTAAGTACATTTGCAAAACTTCATCTTTTGTAAATTTGCTCTCAAGTTGGTTTGAAAGAATTATTTCCTTAATTTTTCTAGGAAGCGTTCTTTCAGACGACAAAAGTGTGTTTTTAACAAGTTGCTGGGTTAGGGTCGATGCCCCAGTAAGCGTTCCCATTGTCACTAAATTTTTAGCAATTCTAAGTCCTCCAAGAGGGTCAAAACCTTGGTGTTTATAGAAATCCTTATCTTCAACCGCAATAGTGCCTTCCTTAAGGTATTTAGGCATCTCAGACAGTTTTAGAGGAACTCTATTCTCATTATTATAAAGATCGTAAAGAACCTTTCCATTTCGGTCATAAATGACCGTAGAATAGCCCTCACGCCTAATCACCTTGTTTGGAGAGGGAAGTCCAACTGAAAATACGGCCACAACCGCTGTACTAGCAATAAAAAGCAGAATAATTCCAACAAAGAGCGCAGCTGAGGCCAGGTAGAAAAGCTTCATCCGTCTAGCTGGGCTTCTCCACACCTTTCTGAAGTAATCAAACATAACTGATCCAGTTTAACATATTTAAGAAGTCCTAATCATACCTAACATAACCTTAGAATAACCTGAATATCTTGCCAAAAAAACCTAAAAATGCAACTATTAGATATGCCCAATAATAAGGGATTTTCTACATTATTTCTCCTTATAACTATTCCTCTTCTTCTCATCTTAACCTTGATAGGAGTTTATTTTTTCGTATTAGGTACTAGTCAAATTGTAGGCAATTCCATGCTTCCCACATACTCTAATGCATCCGTAATCTTAGTTGATAAACTTACTTATAAGACAGGTAACCCAAAAATGGGGGAGATAGTGCTTTTTAGGACTCCAACAAATCAGGACATTGATTTTATTGGAAGGGTAATCGGACTCCCTGGAGAAACAATTCAGTTAAAAGATGGTGGTGTATATATCAATAACTCTCAAATCGAAGAACCTTACATTATGCCTAATTCAAAAACCTGGTCTTATACGGATCCAAAAAATGGATTTCCATTGACATCACCTTATAAAATTCCAGAAAACTCCTATATAATATTAATCGACAATCGCGAACACGGTTCAGATTCAAGAATATATGGCCCAATCGTAAGGTCCGTAATTAGTGACAAGGTTATTACTTGTTTATTAAATTGCAATCTACCCCAACCGTCACAGACTAAACCACAAAACACTGTAAAACTACCAGCCCCATCGGTTACAGTCACAAATACCCCCTCCCCAATAGAACAAAAGGCAGTAACAACGGCCCCACCACAAAAAACTCAAAACGATGTCAACTACAAAGTCTCAGGATTAGTATATAAAGATGAGAATTGTAACGGTATTAAAGAAGATTTTGAGGGCACTGTCCCAGGGGTAACTATAAACATTTTCAACAAGCAAGGTTACGCACAAATCGCAACGATTCAGTCAGACGAGAGTGGAAATTATTCTTGGCAGGGGACCATTCCGGGCACATATGACACGAGTCTTGATATTGGACCAGTTTCACTTCCAGGTTATAAATCAAATGCTTTTTTTGATTATTCAGTACACGTATCAAAAGATAGCCCCAGTGAGGTTCATTTTCTTCCCCAAGTACCAAACGAAGACTTTTCCTCTTGTCAAAAATACTTCAATAACTAACTACATTTGTAAACTGATTGTCTGAGAATTTATCACTGTAAAGAAGTATATAGACAGGTTAAAATACTGCCATGCTCATTCTTATAAATAAAAAGGCAACTCCAGATCAAATTAAAAATGCCAGCGAAGACCTAAATGGGTATATAAAAATTGATGTAGATATCGAACTGGAGATTCTGACTGCTGGGGGAGAATGGCATTATGAAGGCGAACAACTGCTTCTAAAACAAGGCTCTAAACAAGAAAATATTTGGGGCGGAGGTATAGACTGGGAATCAAAGGAAATTGACTATAATTCGATGATTAACATGCGCCCAAATCAAGATAACCCAAGTAGAGATATCCTTTCTCCAAAAATACGTAAAAAATTTAGTGAAATAATTAAGAATATTCTTTTATGACAGATACAGAAAAAATGCAGGCAATTGGTATGAATCTATCCAGGATGGGTAACTGGGTAGCAGATGGATTTACTGAAAGAAAGGGTAAAATACTGACATTTTTAAATCAAACAATAGAATTGATGCAAGGGTTTCCAATTGAAAAACTCCCCAAGAAATTCGTTGATTCGTTTCCTAAAATTCAAAAGGAGCTTGAAACCCAACCCCAGAACGAATATAAAATGGCAGAAACGCTTCTAACTTGGGGACTAATTATTAATCACCATGCCTCAAAGTTGACTATTAGAAATTAGTTGCTAAACTAGGGTTAATGTTAAAAATTGCAAATTGGTCCTATTATAAAAACACGCTTAAGGCGGCTAGTCTATTTATGTAATTAAATTACATAATCGACTAACTAACCGCCACAAGGGCGGTTTTTTTAATTTTAAAATATGTTACTGGGAACTATTATCAACGCTTTCGCCATAATTTTAGGGGGCACTATTGGCATTGTTCTTAACAATAGACTGCCTGAAAAAATTAAGCTTGTTATTTTCCAGGCCCTGGGGCTCGCCACTCTCGTAATCGGAACTCAAATGGCACTTAAAACTCAAAACCTCCTTATCCTCACATTTAGCCTACTAATAGGAGGGGCCATTGGGGAAGCTATACATCTCGACGAAATAGTAGATAAAACAACAAACAAACTGAAAACTCTGTCCGGATCTAAAGACAATAGGTTTTCTCAAGGCTTAACATCGTCTTTTATTTTGTTTTGTATAGGTTCCATGGCAATAATCGGTCCAATAACCGAAGGATTAACAGGGGACAGGTCCATACTTCTTACAAAATCTATCCTCGATGGTTTTACTGCAATTGCTCTTGGGGCCACTTTTGGAATCGGGGTAATTTTTTCTATTATTCCGCTAATCATCTATCAAGGAGGTTTAGCCATCCTTGCGAGTACTTTTCAAAGTTTCTTCACCCCTTTAATGATTAGCGAGTTGACAGCAGTAGGTGGAGCACTAATTATCACAATTGGTCTATCACTAATGGAAATAAAGAAAATAAAAACTATAAATTTTCTTCCTGCGTTACTAATAGCAATTATTCTAGCTATGATAGTAAAATAAATCGATGGGCCAAATTGACGATGTACTAACAAGGGGGGTCGAAAACATAATTCCAGGAAAAGAGCAGTTGGAAAAAGCATTGCGCTCTGGAAATATCCTCAATGTTTACTATGGAATAGACCCAACCGCCACCCACATTCACATTGGTAACGCAGTTGCTCTAAGGAGGTTGCAATCATTTGTCAATCTTGGTCATAATGTTACATTTCTAATTGGCGATTTTACCGCCCTAATCGGTGACACCTCAGACAAAGAAAGTGAGCGGCCTGTTTTAACAACAGAACAAATTAAGGAAAACTTCAAAAACTATAAATCACAAGCTGAAAAATTAGTCGACTTTTCAAAAATAACTCTAAAGCATAACAGTGAATGGTTATCAAAGCTAACTTTTGAAGATATTGTCAAACTAACTCAGCACTTTTCCGCAGGAGATTTTACAAGTAGAGAACTAATTAGAAAGCGACTGGATGAAGGCAAAAAAGTAGGGTTACACGAACTCCTGTATCCAGTAATGCAAGGCTATGATAGCTATATTCTTGACACCGATATTCAACTAGGTGGAGCTGATCAAACATTTAATATGCAAGCTGGTAGAATTTTGCAAAAAGACCTAAGAAACAAAGAATCGGCAGTTTTAGTTACTGGCTATTTAGAAGGCACAGATGGAAGGAAAATGAGCAAAAGTTGGGGGAATGCGATTTGGCTTGATGACGAGCCAAACGACATGTTTGGAAAAGTTATGTCAGTTAAAGATGACTTAATAATTCAATATTTTACTTTAGCAACAAATCTCCCTCTTGCTGAAATTGCTGAAATTAAAAAAGAATTGGAATCTGGAAAAAATCCAATGGTTGCTAAAAAAACTTTGGCCCACCAAATTATAAAAGAGCTTCATTCTGAAGAATTAGCTGAATCTGCTGAACAACATTTCGAACAAACCTTTCAAAAAGGAAATTTAGATTCAGTCGAAATGCCAGAAACCGAAACTCCAAAAGAATCACTAGATCCAGAATCTTTGGTAGCAAAGTATGGGAACCTTAGTAAAACAGAAGCTAAAAGGTTAATAGATCAAAATGCAGTTGAACTTAGTGGTAAAACATTAAATAGGGAAGAGGTAACAATTAAACCAGGAGATATTTTAAAGATCGGTAAACGAAAGTTTTTGAAGTTCGTTTGATTCTGGACAATAGTGGGTTGTATTAGATGATGCAACCAAAGCCTTCATGTTTTTATTACACTCCAAGTAATCACTAACTACAAAAGGAACTTGTTGTTCAGTAAGTAAAATATAGTTTGAATAAAATTGTTGTGCTCCTACTTCATAAGTTTTCCCAGAACTTCTCATTTGATTAAACTGCTCAGACATCTTTTGAGATTCATCATATGTTTTAACAAAAACCCCACTTGCATATAAGGTCGTATTTAGGAAAATCAAAGCTAACACTAAAACTGTAAATGCCTTAACACTCTTTGACTTAAATACCGCATAAGTGGCCACAATTACAATAAATGGTAAAAGCTGCAACTGGTTAACATACCGTAAAAGGTTAGGGGTTGGGGCAAATAAAGCTAGTATACAAACAAAACCTAGACAAAATGTCGCACTATATAAGGCATATCTTTGCTTATAATCTTTTGTTTTAAATGCCATCACCAAAAGAAACAGAAGAGTCAAAACAACTATTCCAGAAAATAACGGACCACCAGCACCCACACGATTATTAAAAAGCCCTGCTTCATCTTCAATTTCTAAAAGACTAAATGTAAAAGGAAACTTAAGTTGGGCTATATTGGTTTTACTTCTAGGGTCACCACTTTCCTTGCTTTGTGCCCGGGAAAAAATTCCATAAAAAAGTAAGCTGAATTTGTTTTCCTTCCTTAAATTATTTGGGACATTATTATAAGTAACACTTCCCATAAGTTCCGGAATATTTGTTGGATAAAACATTGCTTTATAAGAGATCGCATTTCTTGCATAAGGAAGATATGTAAATATTACTCCAAGGAAAACAATTCCCACAATAAATAATTTAGTCTGCTTATTAAAAATATATTCATGATTCAAAAATCTATTCCCAACTATTAAAAAGAAAATTGCTCCAAGAGCTAGTGCTATTGGCAAATTACTATACTTAGTAGAAATTAAAATTAGTTCTCCAAAGATAAACATTGGAATAGCAAATAAAGCTCTATGAGCAAAAGCTACTATGATAAGAGACGCCGCCGTGATAACTAGGACCTCATATCCAAATCCATCCTGCATGAATGTAAGAAGTTGAATAATGTATACCGGTTGAAAAACTACCAGAAGACTACTAAACCCAGCAAGTATTTTTCCAAAACTAAGCTTTCTAAGAAGACTGTAAGTAACTGTAAAAGCAACAATCGCAATGTAAATGTTTACAATCTTGGCAGAGTTCACCTTGTCAAAAAAACTATACACACTTGCTTCAACTTCCCAAAGTGCAGAAGGGTAACCTTCTGCAAAAATTTGACTGGGTAATTTTTGAGAAAAATCAATTGCACTATGCCATACAGGATTCCACCCCTGAGACAGGGCAATGACAGCAGTTTGATGATAACCCTGACCGTCCCAACTGGTATCAAACGTAAATCCAAGAAGAAACGCTACCCCAGCTAAAAATAGATTGAGTCCAATAAAAGCAACAAGTGGTGCAAACTTTTGACTCGTTGAAGAAATAATAAAAGCTAAGGCAGCACTATATATGACAAAGGACAAAATTAAAGTGAGACTAGTTACAGGAACTCCCGCGAAAAGTCCAATTCTTATAAAAACAATCTCAAAAATCAAAAATCCGAAAGCTATTAAACTAAATGCTTCCAATTTGGACATACAAAAGTCATACATAATTTAGATATTTTTACTAAAACAATTTTGTTTAATTGTCGAAGTAAAGTAATAATTCTGAAAGAAAAAATATGTGGGGTAGTGAAGCTCGTCTAGATAAATACGAATACACCAGAACAAATCCAAATATAATTCGCTTTATTGGCATAGCGGGAATTTTGACAACTCTTTTAATGGGTTATGGCTTTTGGCGATACTTACAATTAAGTCCAATCTATTTAATTGTGTTCGGACCCATCATTGCGATCTTCACTATTAATAAGTTGATGCGTTTCTTCATTCAACTTTTTTATCAAAAATTTGATCCAAAAAAACACGAAGCGTTTGTAAACAAGTTTTGGCAAGAAAACTCTGAACCAAGTATTGATGTTTTTCTTCCTTGGGCCGGAGAAGATTTGGCAGTTCACGAGGAAGTTCTAAAAGCAGTCGCCAATTTAAATTACACAAATTACAAAGTTTATATGCTTGATGATAAGGGGAGTGAAGCGCATAAAGACCTAGCTAATAAATATGGTTTTGTTTACCTTTCAAGACCAAATAAAGGGGAGTATAAAAAATCCGGCAACTTAGAATTTGGCTACAATCATTCAAATGGTGAATTCATTTTAATTCTTGATGCGGACTTTATTCCAACTAAAGATTCTCTAAAAGATCTTGTTCCTTATATTGCCTCGGACAAAGAAATTGGCATTTTACAAACTCCCCAATATTTCGAAAATACTAAAGCAGTGCACGACAGATCAGAAATTGAATTTGGTGGAGGAAACATTGTTGAAGATTTCTACAAGGTGATTATGCCTTGCCGTGATGAATTTAAAGCAGCCATGTGTGTTGGCACAAGTGCAATCTACAGAAGAACAACAATCAATAAATTAGATGGGACACCAAAAGTACATGCCAGTGAAGATTTAGCAACGGGACTTCTAATTACCCAGCACGGCTACTATGTTAAATATTTACCCCTCATCACAAGTATTGGCACAAGTCCAGAAACCTTTCAAGGCTACTTTAAACAACATTTAAGGTGGTGTAGTGGAAATTTAGTTTTTGCGAAATATTGGCCAACTGCGCACCTAAATCTTATGGCCAGGCTTATTTACCTTGTTAACCCCACCTATTACTTATCAGAGGCTTTAATGGTGCTCTTTTCATTCCAATTACTCCTTCTTCTTTTCCTTCACCCAGAAAGCCTTTCTATATGGAACACACTATATTTTCTGCCGTACATTATTTTAAGTAGAGTAATTATTCCTCTTACTAAGACGAACAAAAGTAAAACGGGAACCAAACTCGCAGCCCTGTCAAATTCTTACACCTACTTCTATACCTACATAAGAATGATCGTTAAAGGTGTCCCTTCCTGGCAACCAACTGGAGTTAAATCAAGTAACCTAAGTCCCGATTTCGTAAATGCCACCAATATTGGCATGCTTATTTCCGGCATTTATATAGTTTTCTTCACAATCGTGCTTCTTTTAAGGCCAGATATTTTTAGAAACTATAACGCCTATATTCTTCTCGCTTGGGGATTTTATTCAGTCTTCTGGCATGTAAGATACATTTCCTCGGTCTCTGATTACACCCATCCATATAGATTAGAAACTGCTAACAACGTATTTAACAAGGCTTTGGTCTACGCAAAAACACATGCTGTTCTTGCTTTATTTTTTGTCTTAATTGGAGTAAGCCTTGTGACAATGACTACTGAAATATTAAGGGAAGGTACTTCGGTACATATT
This sequence comes from uncultured Gammaproteobacteria bacterium, assembly GCA_964576435.1. Lineage (GTDB taxonomy): Bacteria > Patescibacteriota > Microgenomatia > JAMCZE01 > JAMCZE01 > CAZNUP01. The sequence continues at coordinate 271,818 of CAZNUP010000002.1, read as the reverse complement.
GTTAGCCAAGCCCTTGCGTACTTCCATTAAAAATTCCTCAGACTTCTCAAGTCTCCAATCAACACTTTCTCCTTCTGACTTATTTTCATTGAAAAATATAATAGCTTCTACTTTAGGAAATTTTTCAGGAACTTGAACATTCAACATATCTCGAAGCCACAAAGCTTTATTTCCGCCATTAGTGGCACTATTTACTTCAGATAGCATCACAGGCTTATCTGAAACTGCCACAAGCTCATTGTATGAGTTTCTAAACACTCCATTAAAATCAGTCCATCCACCCCAGGGTTTCCCAACACCCCAGTTGTATCCATCAATCGCTACCCAATCGACATATTTGTCTCCAGGATAGAGATCTTTGTAGGGGATAGTTTCTCCGCTACTTGTGTTAAACGATAACACCCAAACTACATTGTCAGCACCTTCTTTGTCTAAGACATCATAAAAGTGTCTCCAGGAAGCTATGAAGTCTTTTGGGGTACTCTTAACTTTCTCGACCCCCCAATACATTGAAGGTAAATTCATCTCCCAAGCAAACCTAAGAAGCACTGGTTTTTTATATGCTTTTAAATTCGCAGCCGCACTTGCTAAAAATTCATCACACCGACCACTTGCTATCTCTTTATACAAATTGTCTTTCCTTTCACTGCACCCATCAAAAAAGTGGGGGTTAGAACTAATCATTGGCACCCACCCTTGGTCTGAAATCTGATTGAGGTCTTCCAAAAGTTCTGGGTTGGCTAAATACCCCCATTCAGAAAACATATTGGCAATAGCCATTTTCTTATTCACATTCTTTTCAAAAGTAGAAAGCGCTGAAACATCTAAGGTTTTTGTACTACTATCCCAAAATCCACCAGCCCAAGCACCCACATACACCCGTCTTGGCATACTTGTTGTAGTTGGTAGCACTTTTTTAGGCAGAACTTGTGGCTCATTATCTCTATTTAAACTCGTAAATAGAGCAACCAAACAAGCTACAATTAAAACGCCTAAACTAATCCATTTGACTCTATTCATAAAATCAGTCTATTATAACGTCATGGAATTCTTTCATAAGCACGATAAATTAACCAAAGGAGTCATAATTGTAGCAACCTTAGCAATAATTGCCTCCATGATTCTTCCCTTCCTCACGCTCTAATTGTGCCTGACTATTGACACCCAAGTTCGAATTTGGAATACTGATTTCGAGCTCAAAATATGGGAAATGAGGTGAACAATTAGATGACAACAACTTTTTACGACGTTAAGACAAGACAAAAGACTGATTTACCAGTTTCTGATAGAAAAGAATATAAATCAAAATCAGGCGTTAGATATGCAGTTCGTGCACAAACCCCTGATGGAAGATGGTTAACAAAGTTCGTCAGCAAAGCTGACTACGACAAAGCCATGTAATCTTTCCTTTGAAAGTGCAAAAAATCCCCCGGGATTAACTCTGGGGGCTTTTTTTGTTTTTATTCTTATAGTGGTTAATAAGGAAAGACATTGCAATCAAAACTATTGCAAGCCCTTGAAGAATTATTACTGATTTAATTAAGTTATTAGACTTTAAGAAAACAATATAAGTTAAAATCGCGTAAGGGATACCACCAAAGATATTAACAAGCAAAAACTCCGTCCAAGTTATTTTAGAAAGACCAGCTGCGTAAGAGACAAAATCAAAATATCCTCCTTGAAGAACTTTTAAAATAACGAGTGTTCCGACACCAGCATCAGCAAACACATTGTCCATCTTTGCCATACCCTGTTTTCCAATGACCTTTTCCACTAAAGGGCGGCCATATCTTCTAGCCAGGAAAAAATTAATACAATAAGCTGGAGTGCTAACAAGATAAATTAAAACGACTCCTTTTAGTGGTCCAAAAATTGAAAGAACAGCAAGTTGAGCAAACAGTGCTCCAAGCGGAGGAACAACAATTGTGATAGTTTGGATAAGAACATAAGCTAAAATTATCCACGATCCAAACGACTCCAGCCACGATTGTACAAGTTCTGGCTTTGCTAAAATCGTATATTGCAAAACCGCAGTAATGATTAAGGCAAGCAAAAAGGGGAGAGATAAAAGTGCCAAACTTTTCGTTTGTTCTTTGTTCACTAGTCGATTTTAACAGACTTAGAAGATACGAGTCTGCACCCAAGCTCCTTAGCAAGTCCTTTAGCACCTGACTCCATTGCATAACTATGTGCAAATGAAAACAACGGATGCATGAATTTTGAGGCCTTTCTTATCCAGGGTCTTTCAACTAAGACTTGCCATTTGAAAATTACTTTCGTTCTATTGCCTTCTTTTATGACCTTAACATTTGCATTCCCAAACAGATCACCAACAACAGACCCGCCGATTTCATCAGAAGAAATCTGGTCTTCGTATATATCGAAATCCAACTGGTATTGCCAAAATCCAAAGACAACGTGCACCCTTGTTTTACCATCAACAATGTCACCAAACTTAGAAGACTTAACAAACTTCCACCACTGGGGCCAATTTTTAATTTCAAATAGAGTCGAACAAACATCGGATTTCTGTTTGTCAAATTCCCAAACCGTCTTTATGGCGTAATAATCAGACATATACTTCTTGTCTTGAATAGTCATCAAATATGCAAGGTCCTTATGTATTAATCCTTCTGGAATAAGCCCTATAAAAAAATTTCTAACTACTGCCAGAGGACCAGACAACCCTATAATTCTCCCCATTAAATCAGTATGACCCTTTAATTCTCGAACCGCCTTATTTCTTCGTAAACAAAAATTTTCCACTGCTAAAATAAGATTGTCTGGGTTAGCCCTAATCTCATTTGCTAGCCAAAATGAGTCTTCAAGTGCCATTGAAGCACCAGAGCCCGCTGTGGGTAACATGGAATGAGCAGCATCCCCAATCAAAACAACCCTCTTGTCTTGCCAATTTTTAATCTCGACTTCATTCCAGTCGGTATGAAAAATGCCTTCTCGATTTGTCATTGAATTTAGAACATCTTTCACAATCCAACCAAAATCTCCAAATTCTTTTCTTAATAAAGAGATCTTATCTTGTGTATCTGAATACATTCCTTTAGATGCTTTTAATGCAAAAATTACACACAATCTTTTCTCTTTAAAAGGGTAGGCGCCGAAAAACTTATCTCCGGACCAAATCTCCGTCACATTAGTTTTAAAATGATCACTATCCGGAAGCATATAAATCCAACTGGTCAAACCTGAATATTTAACAAAACCTTCACCGAAAATTAATTCTCTTGTCTTTGAGTGAATTCCGTCAGCGCCAACCACCAAATCAAACTTCTCTTCATGTCCGTTTGTAAAAACAACTGTCACGTCATCTTTACTTTGATGAAGGCTCTTAATTGAGGTATTTAATATAATTTTTTGCCCTTTGTTGATGTCAAGAAGAATCTTTTGAAAATCATTTCTCAAAAGTGTTACTGCCTGCCCGTATTTATCTATGAGTCGTGAGAAATCGAACCTTCTTAAAACTTTTCCGTCTTTATCCCTTAGATCAAAACGGGTAGGAAAATGCCCAACGCTCTTTATATTTTCATTAATTTGGAATTCTTCAAGAGTCTTGAGCCCGGCCCCCCAAAGACCTAGAACAAACCCGTGAGTTTGAATTTTTTCAGCTCGTTCAACAATAACAACTTCGTATCCGGATATTTTTAGATGTGCTGACAGTGATAACCCAGCAATTCCAGCACCAACAATCAAAACCTTCATACATTTCAGTATAACAAGTATAATTTGGCTATGCTTTCACTTACAAATAGAATCTCTCAAATCCCCCAAATTGGGCCCCAATTCGAAACAAGACTAGACAGGCTTGGAATTAAAACTATTAAAGATCTCTTGTGGCATATTCCAAGTCGCTATGAAGACTTTTCTCTTTTAGCAAAGGCAAATTCATTACAAGAAGGAGAAATTGTCACAATAAAGGGGAAAGTTATTGATATAAAAAACTTTATCACAAAAAGTGGCTTCGCAATTGAAACAGCTAAAGTTGAAGATGAAACAGGAATTTCCGAGGCAATTTGGTTCAACCAAAGATTTTTAACTAGCGCAATCCATAAAGGCGACAACATTTCTCTTTCTGGAAAAGTAAAACGTACTGGCAACAAACTCCAATTAGAAGCCCCACAATATGAAGTTCTTTACGGAGAAGCTATTCACACCGGAAGACTGGTTCCAATTTATCCAGAAACTGAAGGCATTTCTTCAAAGTGGCTTAGAGGCCGAATTCACCATGTTTTAAAAAACTTAGAAGTAGAAGACTATCTTCCAAATCAAGAAATGAGATTAAAAGATGCACTTAATCAAATTCATTTCCCAGAAAGTAAGGAATTGGCAGCAAAAGCCAGAGAGAGGCTAGCATTTGATGAATTAGTGTTCTCTCAGCTTGAATCTAAAGAGCGTAAAGAACTTTGGCAAAAAAACCTCATTGGTAACAAATTTAAACCTATCGATCAAACCAAATTTAAAAAAACCTTACCTTTTGCTTTGACTGTCGCCCAAGAAAAAGTCATTTCAGAAATCTCAAATGATCTAGAGAAAGAGACTCCGATGAACAGGCTTCTTCAAGGGGACGTCGGTTCTGGAAAAACTGTAGTTGCTGCTCTTGCCATGCTTCAAGCCCATGAAAATGGCTTCCAGTCAGTTCTGATGGCACCAACAGAAATCCTTGCAAATCAACACCACAAAACACTTTCTAAACTTTTAGACATCCCAGTTGGGATAGCCACAGGGTCAACCAAAGATTACTCTGGTTATGACATTGTCGTTGGCACTCACGCCCTTTTGTCAGATAACTTAAATTTCAAAAACCTGGGTTTAATTGTCATAGATGAACAACATCGCTTTGGAGTAGGGCAAAGAGCTAAATTAACTGCAAAAGGCAAAAATCCTCACGTTTTGACAATGACAGCAACTCCGATCCCAAGGACTGTTGCTTTAACTTTGTATGGCGATTTAGATATTTCAGTCTTAGATGAGCTACCTAAAAACCGTCTTCCAGTTAAAACTTGGGTAGTCCCTAAGGAAAAAAGGGCAGGGGCCTATACCTGGATAAAAAATCAAAAAACTCAGAGCTTTATAGTTTGCCCCCTAATTGAAGAGTCAGAGTCGGAAACCCTTTCTGAAGTCAAAGCCGCCAAAAAAGAATATGCCAACCTAAAAGACAATGTGTTTCCAGATTTAAAGTTAGGACTTTTACATGGCCAAATGAAACCAAGCGAAAAAGACAAAATCCTAGGTCAATTTAAAGACAAAAAACTTGATATTTTGGTAGCAACTCCAGTGGTTGAGGTCGGAATAGACATTCCAAACGCTACTATTATGTTAATTGAAGCAGCCGACCGTTTTGGCCTTGCCCAACTTCACCAACTAAGGGGAAGAGTTGGAAGGGGAGACAAGCAGTCATATTGCCTTTTGTTTACTGAAAACGACCAAGGAATAAGTAGACTAAAGTATCTTGAAAGACTAAACGATGGACTCCAGTTAGCAGAAACCGATCTTAAATTCAGAGGCCCTGGCCAGAGATTTGGGACTGCCCAACATGGCAAATGGGATCTAAAAATAGCAGACTTCTCAGATCTAGAACTAGTCGAAAGATCATCAACTTTTGCTGAAAAGGTCCTAAAAAACCCCCAAGACTTTCCGCTCTTGTTAAAACTTATCAGAGAAAGTAAAATATCAATAGTTCAAAACTAGCATGACACCACTACCAAAACGCCGACTATCAACAAGACGACAAGGCCGAAGAAGAAAAGATCATCAGGCCAAATTCCTCGCGCTTTCAAAATGTGCAAATTGTGGAAAGCCCACCCCAACTCATACTGCCTGCAAACATTGTGGTTTTTACAAAGGTCGCCAAGTCAAGAAAATTAAAACACCTAAGGCAAAAACTGCTTAATGAAAACCGCTTCTGACCCAAGGCATCAAGAACGCCAAAAGACAATTCAAGAACTTTTTGCCTGGCAAGCTCACAAAGGTCAACGTATTTCCCAAAAAACCAAAGACGTGGTAGCACACATCGAACAAATAGACGAATTAATTAAATCCTGCGCCCCTGAATGGGAGATAACAAGGATAAATCAAATTGACCTAGCTATTCTAAGACTTGGAATCTACGAACTTGTCATTGATCCGCAAGCCCCAGCCAAAGTAATTATCGATGAAAGTGTGGAGTTAGCCAAAGAATTTGGCACAGAAACAAGCCCAAGTTTCATAAACGGAGCTCTTGGCAAAGCACTTTTAACCCCAACAAGAATTAAACGCGTACTAGCAGTTAAATTTGGTACGGACGATAAAAATATAACCGACGAAGCCAATTTGAAAACTGACCTAAATGCTTCCGACCTAGAAGTTTCTGATCTCTTTGCTAGTTTGGAAAAGGAATATAACATTGTTTTTGACAAGGAAAATCCACCAGAAACCGTCTTAGATTTAATAACCCAAATTGAGGAACAAACTGATTAATATGGAAAACGTAGACGATCTTCAAAAAAAGTTAAATATCACTTTCAAGGATCCAAAACTCCTAAAAACCGCTCTTACTCATAGATCATATTTAAACGAAGAACATACCGCTAAAGTCTCTAACGAACGTCTAGAGTTTCTAGGGGATAGTGTGCTTTCTATTCTTGTTTCAACAGAACTCTATAACAAATTCAAATCCTATCCTGAAGGCAAGTTAACTTCTCTCAGATCTCTTCTTGTTAAAACAAAAACTTTAAGCGAGCTAGCAAAAACACTAAACCTTGGGGATTTTCTTTTAATAAGTAAGGGTGAGGAAAAAAGTGGCGGACGAAACAATCCATCACTCCTTGCAGATACCTTCGAGGCTGTTTTAGGCGCCATTTACCTGGACCAAGGAATAGAGATAGCAAAAGAATTCCTCAAAAAAAATCTATTCCCACTAATAACTGACGTTAGTGAGAACTCTGAAATCCAGGACTATAAAAGCACTCTTCAGGAGACAACGCAAGACAAAGCAAAAGTTTCCCCAACCTATCAAGTTCTAGGGGAATCTGGTCCAGATCACGACAAAACATTTACAGTTGGGGTCTTTTTGGAAGGAAAACTTCTTGCAAAAGATGAGGGTAGAAGTAAGCAAGACGCAGAACAAAACGCCGCCAAGCTTGCACTAGAGGCCCTGAAAGTGTAAAATCAAGATTAAGTTATGGCAGTAAAACTACGACTAGCACGCTTTGGAAAAAAAGGAGCCCCAGTTTATCGTCTCGTCGCAATTGATGAACACAAGAAAAGAAATGGGAGAGCCATTGAAATTCTTGGTACTTACAATCCAGCTGACAAAGCAAATAAAATGACTCTAAATAAAGACCGTATCAACTATTGGTTGAGTGTTGGCGCAACCCCAACCGCAACCGTAGGCAGTCTACTTGCTAAAAATCATGCCTAATTCACCAAAAAAACTTTTAACTTTTCTTCTTGAAAATATTGTCGACGAACCAAGTGCTATTTTGATTGAGGATGAAGTCGACCAATATGGTGGAACTGTTCTAAAAACAACTGTTTCTAAAGATGATATGGGTAAAGTAATTGGTAAAGGTGGAAAGACAATAAGAGCAATTAGAAATTTAGTAAAGACCCTTTCAATTAAGCAATCAGTTCACACAAACGTAGTCCTCACTGAAGAATATCAGTCTTAGTGTTTAAGATGTTCAAGTAATTCTGCTCCGAATACGTAATAGGCGAAATCTTATCTACTTTTGATAAATTAAACACTTCCCCAGGTTGAGCATAAACAAGAACTGACAGTTTACTACTTTGCTTGTCGTCACTAACTATATATTCCATGTCTCTTATATCAAGAAGTGGCAATGCCTCTTGAACCTTTCCAATAAGCGCAAGAACCTGGTCAGATGTCCCAGTAACTTCCAAAATAATTGGCACACCAACCACATCGTTTGGAAGTTTGGTATCTTCAAATTGGCTAAAAGAATTAGTAGCTGTAACAGGTTTTGTCTTACCCGATGAGGTAGACACCTTTCCAAATGAGATGTCAATTTGTGAAACTGTCGCCCCCGATGAGGATGCTAAAGTAGTTAACGCTGAAACTAATCCCGTAACTCTTTTTTCATCTGGCAGTGCAAGTTGTGCTTGGATCAAATTCTGGCCAATCTGCGAACTATTAACATTATTAAGAACTGCTACAGCCTTTTCCATGTTTGATACCTTAGTTGTCTCCTCTTGAATTAAAGTGGAATTCTGACTAATTTCTGCCCAAGTTGAAGGAATAAAGGAATACAAAACAATACTACTGGCAAAAACAATTAGCACAGCAATGCCAGATAAGAGATATTTTGACCAATCAAAACTTTGCTTATCAATTTTAATTGAGCTGAGTGGATTTTTTGGATTCTCCATAATCGCCACCTAAAATAAACCCAACCTTTCCGTCTTCACCAACTCCAAGTCTTGACACTCTTGTCTTCTTTAGATTTGAATCAGAGCTTATACTACCAATATAATCTACAACCTCCTGAACGCTCTCACTATTTAGTGTCAATGTAACTTCACCATCATCTTTAATTATTACTGAATTAATATCAATTCCAGGCGGCACAAGAGAAGTAACATACCCAAACGCATCCTGAAAGTCATAACGATTCTTTTCAATTGTCTCTATTCCTTTTGCTTTCTTTTTAAGCGAGATTAAAGTGGTTGCTTTCTGCGTATCCTGCTCTAAGCTAGCCTTAGCAGTTTTTTCTCTAAGCATAAGTTCAGCGAGTTGCTTCTCTTGCATTCCTTTGTAAATCAAAAGTCCACCAATAGTGGCACTAACAACTAAAACAGTGACCACAATAACAAGAACACTATAAAACTTAATTTTAGTGTCCTGTTTTTTGACCAAATCGTTCTGTGGTAAAAGATTAACGTCAATCATGTTAGTTTCATCGCAAGCCCCACACTCGCTGCAAAAATTGGACCCGCATCAAAAACCACAGCTCTTTGCTTATCAGTAAGCTGGACGCGATTAAAGGGGTTACCAAGTTGAACCTCGAGGCCCAAATTAGCAGTAAAGTAAGACAAAAGTCCCGGAGTTAATGCATTGCCACCACATAAAATCACACGCTTGATAGCATTATCATTTCCCCGAGTTTCGCTAAATGCCACCACTTTTTTAATTTCGGAAATAATCTGGTCCACTATGGGCTTAATAGTTGTATAAACTTTTCCATCTAGCTTTTGTGAGTCAAGTCCATATGTCTTTTTATATTCTTCAGCCTGCTTCATGTCTAAACTCAAACTAGAAGAAAGTGCTCTAACCATTGTTGACCCACCTGTAGGAATAGACTGGGTAAGAGTCAGGCTACCTTTCTTTAAAGCTGCTAAAGTTGTTGTATCAGATCCGAAATTGACAAGGAGAGTTGACCCACCAAAATCATCATTAGCAACTAGGGACCTCGCAGCTGCAAAAATTTCTGTCTCAACTGCAACTGCTTCGAGTCCAGCTTTCGAAATAATTGATGTATATCTTGTAATTAAACTCGTCGGTGCTGCAACAAGAAGAACCGTCATGGTGGCATTAGGAACTCCTGTTTCTGGCAAACTTAAAACCTGGTGCTTCAAAACTACATCGGCTAAAGAAACAGGGATGTATTGCTCGGCCTGCCACTTAATTGTCGACGACAGTTCCGGTTCTTCCAAATACGGCATCTCAATAACTCGTGTATAAACTTGCGATTCAGGTAAAGCTAAAACAACTGCCTTACCATGAGTGCCAGTATCTGAAGCCAATTTTTTTATACTCTGCGAAATTAAAGCGTCTGATCCAGGAGCGTCAGATAGGGGAGTAGAGTCAGTAATTCCAATAGAAGAAAGACTAAAGCTATCACCATTGCGAGCTAATTGAATTAATTTAATATTTCGCTCGCCAATATCGAGTCCAATGTGGTCTTGAAACTTCATGGGCAGTTTAAAAAACTATTTTGTGATCGAGCCTCCGGAATATAACACGTTGTCAAAAATCGCTGGTAGCTTTCCAGAAATATCCCTACGTACTCTTACTCTTTTAGTAGTTCCATTTTTCGTTGTGGCTGTAGAAGTCACTTCATAATATTGTGGTGGAATAACAGTGGTCTCACCACAAACATATATCTTTGCGCTAGAGCCAATTGGTGTAATCCTCAAAAGTCTAGCTGCACCAGTGGGAACTACTGTAACAGTTCCAGTATAGTTATATGCGGCGTTTTTCTTTGCTTCCTGGTCACAAGCAGTATTTGAACTAGATATGGAGGTAGCAGTAGTAAAATTACTTCCACTAAGTTGTGAAGGATTACGAAATGCCGATCTTCCAATTGCAAAAGTGTCAGAAAGACCTGAAACTAAAATTCCACTAGCATCGGTCCAATAAATTCTAACTTGAGTAGTTGGCGTTGTACTTCCACTAAAGTCAACCTGAAAAACATCATCTTTGTCAACTTCACCCATTGCAAATTGCAAGGCATCCGGGCAGGTCTGAACTACCAAATTATTGACATTAATTAAAGTGTTACTGAGTCCAACCAATGGTTGTCCCGCCGCTGCTAAATTTGGTGAGGTTTCACAACTGATAACAGGTGTTGTTCTAGTTGCTAAAGCATTTAAGCCATACTCTGCTCCCGCTTCAGCAGCAGCAAGCGCCTTAGTTCCAAAATCAACAGTGCTTGCTTGTTTAAAGTCCGAAAGCGATCTGGAGGCAACAGCAAGTCCCAGTGTTAAACCCAAAACACCCAAAATAACTGCAATCAAAGTGACTTGACCTTTTTGTCTAACAATATTCACAGTTTTAGCCTAACAACATTAGAAAAATTTATCAATTATCAATTCGCGTTCCTAGGAACAACCACATCATGAAGTTTTACTTGAGCGCACGAATCAACCCGTGTAGTTGCATTTTGTTGTGTAGCTGTAATATCGATTTCATAGGCCTTACCATTTAATGTAACAGCAATGCCGGGTGCACAAGTTGTTCTATCCTGACTACATCCAGACTGGTTACAATCAACAAAAGCGACTTTATCAGAGCTGATAGGGTTACCATTTTTTGAAACAACACCATTTGTGATTGTAAATGTGGAAATATCATTACCTGCTGCACAGGTAGGGGAGCTTGATGTCTTAAATCCATTAGCGGTAATATTACATACACTAGTAGCTTTTCGTATTTCATCTGACATTTCGGATAGAACTAGGACAGCATTTTGTCTAACTTCATTTTCAACGCTAATTCTATTACTAGTAGAAACAGTAGAAAGCAAATAGTTAGTCGCAACAATTGCAAGTATTCCAAAAATTGCAATCACTACAACAAGCTCAATAAGTGTAAACCCCGCTCTATTTTTAAACTTAGTAATCATACATGTAAGTATCAACTTCAGTACAAACTGTTTTATTTTTTTCTACATATCCAACAACTGATTGAATTCTCTTTCCACCACCACTACTAGGACTAACAACAAGATATCCCTTAAAATTTGGTCCAAGATTTGGAAGACTTCCCCCATGAACAATACCCGCAGACGAACAAGTACATTGTGCTGCAGTAAAAGAAGGAGTAATCAAATCCTCACTGGTATAACAACCATCAGTAAGTGAACTTACTCCACCTTCAGAAACTTTTACGTTTCTAGCTCTTTCAATCATACTTTGGGCCTGGGATTCAGAAATTGTTTTGAATTTAGAACTATTTGCCACTGATTGAATCTGAACGTTAAGCCCCAAAACAGCCGCCCCAATAGCTCCTAAAATCATCAAGGCAACTATTGTTTCTACTATAGAAAAACCCTTTTTATAGCGCATATACTTGATTCACTCTCATACCACTACCTTGAACTACAACACTTTTAGTCGTTGAGCCATTTGTAAATGTAACTGTAACAGAGGAAAGCGAAGACTTAGTATTAGGGGGAGAGCATACAAAATATTGTGTAGGTGCAGCTCCAGTAGCTCCATTAGGGCAAGAAACCGTAATATTATTTCCACTACTATCTTTATAAGTTCCTGAACAACCATTAGGTTGTGTAGGTAGATCAAAGTCACTTAAGTTTTTATTTGCAAGACAAAAAAGCATCACACTACTAGGGTTTGAACTCTTAGAAATAGTGACACCCTTTGGAAGAGAAACTTTGGTCCCATCAACATAATAACCATCAGCACCATTGGCAAGTAAAATTACGGATCTGACAGACAAACCATTAGCACCATTATCAACTTTAGTAATACCCGAGCGAACCTCCGTTATAAATGCCTTTTGCGCATTGGCAACAGATTGGCCATTGTTGAAAGAGTGGAGTCCAAAAAATACGATTCCAGTAAGCGCGCCCATTACGGCGAGCACGATCATCAGTTCAACGAGAGAATACCCAAAATTTCTTTTGACCATAGGGCAGCAATTAATGTTCCAAGAACCAAAAATGGTCCTAATGCCATTGTGTCACGAAAATTTTTCCGGTGCAATATAAGAAGTCTCACCGCAAAAATTCCACCAATAATAAATGACCACCAGACTGCAATTAAAATACTAGGATAGCCAAGTAAGAATCCCATCACAAAGGCTAGTTTTACATCTCCAAGTCCCATCCCGCGAAACTTTGTAGCAAGAACCACTAGGAAAAATCCAAGAGCTGTTAAAAGCCCCACCCAAACATTAATTCCTCCAAAATTCAATGCCGCTCCAAATATGATTATGAGAATTAGCATTTCATCTGGAATGATCTGATAGTTTAAATCTGCAAAAAAGATAACAATAAATGAGTACCCAATAATTAAGAGGCTCGCAACACTTAATGGATCTAGATAACTTACAAAATTAACTATCAAAACCGTTGTAATTGCCGTTATTAGTTCCACTATTGGATATTGAATAGAAATTTTCTTTTTACAGTAGCGACATTTACCACCAAGTAAAATGAAGGAAAGTAGGGGAATGTTGTCAAACCAAGAAAGTTTATGTTTGCATTTGGGACAGATGCTTCTTCCTTCCCAAAATCTTGGTGCCTTTTCATCAGAAAGACGCCATATAAGGACATTTAAAAAGCTTCCAATGACAAGTCCAAAAGCAAAAAGTAAAATCCAAAAAGCAACCATCCCCTCATCATAACAAAACCACGCCCAATTGGGCGTGGTTTAAAATTCCTAAAAACCAAATCCTCTTTATTGAGGAGCACAGAAAGTCTGATAACCTCCCCCTTCTTTCTTAAGAACCAAAACATATTTACCAGTCACATTTGGACAGGTAGAAACTCCACTTATTGCAGGATTAGCACCATAAAAATACATATACTGAACGCTACCTGCAGCACAACCAGTAGATGTTGGTGGCTCACCTCCAACCACTCCAACCATATCTTGGGTTCCACTACCACATCCGGGATCGACCAAACCACCCGTTCCTATAAAACTCGTTAAGGCGGTAGTCATAGGTCCCCAACACCCAGTTCCATTGGTACAATTTAAACCTGGTGCCGCTGCTGCGTTTGACAAATAAGCACCGGATCCATTGGTTGATGCTTGTGCCTGTAAAGCAGTTTGAACACCTCTCATTATTTGGGCTCTTTGAACATCTCGAGCATTTCTCTGTGCGGCTCCAAGTCCAAATAGGACAATAGCAGCAAGAATTGCAATCACCGTGATCACAATCATGAGTTCAATGAGCGTAAAACCTTTTTTTGTTAAATTTCTAGTTTTCATTTTTCACCTCCTTCAAATTTCAATTTTTATTTAATTATTTCTTATTGCGGCGAGCAAAAAGTCGAATAACCACCAGATTCTTTTGCCAAAACCAACTGGTAGCTTTGCCTATCATTTATACCGGGACAAATAAAAGTTGAACTGCCTGTGGGGCTCCAATTTGGATAAATATATTTATAGTAAGGCGTTGCCTTTCCTGAACAAGGTTGCCAATTTGTAGCACCAGAAGTATCAGAAGCAACTGTACATGAAGAATTAGGATCCGTAGGTGGAGATGTTAAATAACCTTGTGTTACCAGAAGTGCAATCAAATCTCCAGTAAACCATCCATGTGTCCCTCCAGCAACTGGATATGAACCATTGTCGCCATAATATCTAGCAAGAGCGGCTTGAATTCCTTTCATTGTTTGTTGTCTTTGCACATCTCTTGCAGCTTCTTGTGATTTACCAAGACCAAAAAGAATCATTGTCGACAGGATCGCAATCACTGTCATAACCACCATTAGTTCAATGAGTGTAAATCCGTTTTTCATTTAATTTGGTGAGCAAAAATAATTTCTTCCACCAGACTCTTTCGTTAATGTAAGTTGATAACCATTAGGCAAGGCAGTACCTGCACATTGCCCAGAAACTGGACTTCCATATTGATAGATGGCTGTACCTACCGTTCCTGTACCACACACCGGAACCTTAGTAGGGTCAGTGGGGCTAGTTAGATAGCTTCCTGTAACAAGTGTACTAATCATTGTGCAGAAATTTCCCGCAGGGTAAGCTTGATTATCGGAGTAATATCTTTCAAGTCCCGTCTGAACCCCCGTCATAATCTGTTGACGCTGCGCATCTCGTGCTGCAGCCTGGGCTTTACCTAAACCATAAAGTGCCATTGTGGAAAGAACCGCAATAACAGCCATAACAACCATAAGTTCAATAAGCGTAAACGCACTTGAAGAATTTGAAGATCTGGGCAGATACTTTTTCATTCGTACTTAAATTTGATTAGGTTTTTCCACCTATTTAATAACATTAACCAAATTAAACATCGGAAGCAATACGGCAATCGCCAAACCACCAACCATTGCCCCCATAACTAAAATCATGATTGGTTCCAAAGCCGTTGTCAGCGCCTTAACTTTTCTTTCTGAAGAATCTTGATAGTATTTAGATAATCTATTCAGGCTGTCTCCAAGAGTCCCGGTTTCCTCACCAATTGCTGAAAGTTGTGCCACAATTGGAGCAAAATCTGGGTTTCGTCTTATCGCTGACGAGAAAGGGAGTCCTTTTTCAACAGTTTGAGCTGCATACTCAAGTCCCATCTTATATTTATCATTTGCCATAGCGTTCGCCACAATTTTTAGTGAGTCTAAAATTGAAATACCTGAATTAATAAGTGTTCCCAATGTCCTTGTTAAAATTGTCATAACCACTTCAGAATTAAGTTCTCCCATAATTGGAAGTCTATACATAAAATTATTTATCAAAAGGTCACTAGCTGGATTTTTTCTAAAAATTTTGACTGCAATAATGACAATAACAATAAAAATGACCACAAAGATTGTATAGTGAACAAAAATGTCGGAAATCCCAATTAGAATCTTAGTAGGTAAAGGCAACTCTGCTCCAAATTCATCATACACATCAGCTATTTTTGGAATAATCGTTGTAATCATAAAGATAGCAACTCCCGCCATAGCAACTACCACAATTGCTGGATAAATAAGGGCTCCCTTAATTTTACCTTTGAAATCGAGGTCAGATTCAAGCATCTCAGCAAGTCTCTCCATTGTCTCTCCAACTTTTCCAGACGCCTCACCAGCAGCTACCAAACTAACATACAAATTATTAAAAACTTTGGGGTATCGTTTCATTGAAGCAGATAAACTAATTCCCCCTTGAACATCTTGAAGAACAGAACGAACCACATCTTTAAAATATGGATTTGTAGTTTGTACTGCCAAATTGGAAAGAGCATCAATTAAAGGTAATCCTGCTTTAAGCATTGTAGACAGAAGTCTCGTAAAAGTTGCTACCTCCTGATCAGAAACTTTCGAGACTCCAGGAATCAGTGATTTAAGGTCACCAAAATTTAAGGATTTCTTTTCATTGACTGAGATAACTAAAAGTCCATGTTCTTGAAGAGTCTTAGCAGCCGCCAATTGATCTGCACTTTCCACAATACCAGTAAGTGTGCTTCCGTTTGCGTCTTTGGCTTTATAGGTAAATTGCTTCACAAAAAAATACTAATGTCTACTAACTAGCTCTCGAACATAATCAGGATTAACCGCATATTGCAAAGCAACATCCAACTGAACTTTACCTTTCTTAACAAGATTGGCTATAGACATATCCATTGTCATCATTCCAAGATCAGCTGAAGTTTGGATCACATTGTCTAAAAGATGTGACTTGCGATCTCGAACAATCGACCGAACGGCAGATGTGGCTACCAAAATCTCTGTTCCAGGAACTCGACCACCACCAGCTCCTGGTAAAAGTCTTTGTGACACAACCGCTTCTAAAGTGTTTGATAATTGAAGTGCCACCTGCGCCTGCTGGTTTTCTGGAAACACATCAATGATGCGGTCCATTGTTTGCGCTGCAGAATTAGTGTGAAGCGTTGCAAAAACCAAGTGCCCAGTCTCAGCAATTGTTAAAGCCGCAGCGATTGTTTCATAATCGCGCATTTCTCCAATTAAGACTACATTTGGATCCTCACGAAGTGCAGCACGAAGCGCATTGGGCCAAGAATAGGTGTCTCCACCAAGCTCACGTTGAGATACAATTGCTTTACCCTTGGAATATAAATATTCAATTGGATCCTCAATTGTGAGAACATTGCCTCCAACCTTTAGATTAATTTCTTCAACAATTGCTGCAATTGTTGTTGATTTACCATGTCCGGTAGGTCCGGTAACTAAAACAAACCCTTGTTTTAAGTTAGTAAACGAATGGCAGATATCAGGAAGTCCTAGTTCATCTATAGTTCTAATTTTAAGAGGAATCAGTCGAAACGCTCCAGCTAGTGATCCTTTTTGATAGTAGAAGTTAATTCTAAATCTTCCAACTCCAAACCCGTAAGAAAAATCCAACTCTCGATTTGCTTCCAAATTTTTCTTTTGATCAGGGGATAGTAAAGGAAGACATAGATTTTGCACAAGTTCTGGAGTAAGAACAGTGTTATCGATTGGTGTTAGCTCTCCGTCAACTCTAAGAGTGGCTGGATAACCAACTACTAAATGCAAATCGGAAGCATTTCGATCAATTGTCATCTGTAATAGATCTTGAATTGTCATAAGTTAATCCTGCGCAACGCGCAGTACCTCTTCTATAGTAGTAAGCCCTTCGAGTGCTTTCAAGTAGCCATCTTGTTTCATTGTAATCATTCCCTCTTCAACAGCCTGTTTCTCAATATCAGTTGAGTCGGCATGAGACAAAATCATCTTTGCAATCTTGTCAGAAACTGGAAGTACTTCAAAAATACCCACCCGCCCCAAAAATCCAGAATCACCACATTCACTACAACCCTTCCCTCTATATAGATGTAATTTTCCACTAGCATCTTTCTGGGGAAGCAAAGGCCCAAGAACACTCATAATATCTTTGACCATGATTTCTGGTGGATCAAAAGATTCTTTGCAGTTTTGGCAAATCTTTCGAAGAATTCTTTGTCCAGCAATTGCTGATAGGGAGGAGGCAAGTAAAAATGGTTCTGCCCCAAGATCCAAAAATCTAGGAATCGCTCCTGAAGCATTACTTGTGTGAAGTGTTGAAAACACCAAATGTCCAGTAAGAGCCGCTTGAATAGCCAGTTCAGTTGTTTCAGAATCTCGAATTTCTCCAACAAGAATAATGTTTGGATCTTGTCTAAGAAATGCCCTAAGCCCTGTTGCAAAAGTAAGTCCTGACGTAGTGTTAACTTGAACCTGATTAATTCCAGGAATTTGGTATTCAACTGGGTCTTCAAGTGTGACAATGTTAACTTTAGTCGAATTAATCTTCGATAAAACTGAATACAAAGTTGTAGTTTTTCCACTTCCCGTTGGACCGCAAATAATAATGATGCCATGTGGACGAAGTATTGAGATTTCTAAATTCTTAAGAGCAAGTCCTCTAAGTCCAAGATCTGATAGAGTTGGCACACCACCAGATTTCCGAAGTAGTCTCATGACTACCTTTTCTCCAAAAACAGTTGGTAGGGTAGAAACACGAACATCAACCTCTCCAGCCTCTGTCTTATAATTGAATCTACCGTCTTGTGGGACTCTCTTTTCATCTATCTTCAAATTCGACATGATTTTTATTCTTGAAACAACAGAATCATGGATCTTAAGTGGCAAAACTAATTTCTCATATAAAATTCCATCAATTCGGTACCTAACCCGTGTATTTTCTCCGACAGGTTCAATATGGATATCAGATGCCCTGGACTTAACTGCAAAATCTAAAAGTGAAGAAGTAATTTTAGTAACAGGAGCATCACGAATAATGTCTCCGGACTTTGACAGATCTAAAGATGTAGTCGCTTTATTGTCTCTTGCTAAGTCATTAGGCGAATCTTTAAGAGCCGCTGTGACTTCAGTGCCAAGTCCTTGAGAATATTTTTCATCAATTGCTTGTTTTAAATCAGCCGCATTTGCCAAAAATGGCTTAACTCTCTTACCACTTTTCTTTTCTAAAAAATTAATGGCTGTTAGATCAAGCGGATCAGCCATAGCAACTGACATGGAGTTACTAGGACCATCAACTTCAAAAGGCATAACTAAATACCTCTCGGCAACAGGTTGGGGAATAAGAATAAGAACATCAGGAGAAATTGCTTTCTTAGAAATATCAACAGATGTAATTCCAATTTGAGCAGACCTAACTTCAGTCAAAGTCTCCTGACTAACAAATCCTCGATCTAGAAGTACCTGTTCAATTGATCTGCCAGAAGTTGCGCTTTCTTGACGAGCAAGTGCAAGTTGATCAGGACTAATTTTCTTTTGACTAACTAAAATATCTCCGATATCTTGACCAAAGTCGGTATTTGGGGCAGTAGCATCCATCGTTATTTCATCGTACAATGCTTAAACCTTATATGTCAATTCTATTAATAGGGGAAAAAGATTTTAAAGAAGATCCAAACACTCTAATTGTTAGTTTAGATGAGTCATCAATTGGTGTTGAAGTCGTTAAAGAAATTATCCACTTCGTTTCAATGGGTAATAAAAAAACCGTAGTAGTAAAAGACGCTGAAAAACTAACTGAAGAAGCACAAAACGCTCTCCTCAAAACTCTTGAAGAACCCCCAAATGATTCTGAAATAGTTCTTCAAGTGAAAGATGATGGACAAGTCTTAGAGACTATAAGATCACGTTGCATTATTGTTTATGGAAAAAAAGCTGAAGTACCAAATGATCCAATTTACGAAAAAATTAAATCACTTACTATCCAAGAAAAACTAACCTTAGCAAAAGAGAAATCATTAAAAAGAGATGAAGCCAGAAAATTTATAGATAGCCTATTGGTTTCGTCTAAAGACAAACTAGACCCAAAAAATATTCGCTTACTTTTTAAAGCAAAGAAAGAACTAAATGCTAGTTGCAACCCACGTCTTGCCATGGAAAACATGTTGTTAAATTGGTAATATAACCAAGTTATGCCAAAAGACGATTCATACACAGCTGAGAATATCCAAGTTCTTGAAGGCTTAGAGCCAGTCAGAAAGCGCCCCGGCATGTATATTGGTTCGACAGACGAAAAAGGACTTCTTCATCTTTTCAAAGAAATTGTCGATAACAGTGTCGACGAGGCGTTAGTGGGATATGGCAAAAAAATCATGGTCTCCATTAATAAAGATGGGTCGCTAACCGTTGAAGACGAAGGCAGAGGTATTCCAACTGACATAAATCCAAAACATAAAATATCTGGTGTTGAACTGGCAATGACCAGACTTCATGCAGGAGGTAAATTTGATGCTCAAGCCTATGCAAAATCCGGTGGACTCCACGGCGTGGGTGCCGCTGCAACTAATGCACTTTCTACTTGGATGAGTGTTGAAGTCCAACAAAAAGGAAAAATATTCAAACAAACCTATAAAAGAGGCGTTGCCGACGGACCACTTAAAGAAATCGGCAAAAGCACCAAAACTGGAACCAAAACGACTTTTTTACCAGATCCAGAAATTTTCTCCACAACAGAATGGGATTACAAAAAAATAAAAGATGAATTAAGAAAATGGGCGTATCTTGTTCCAAAACTTCATTTCATCCTGAAAAATGAGGTTACAGGAGAAGAATTTAATTTCTATTTTGAGGGAGGAATTAAAGCCCTTGTTTCTCACATTAACCAAAGTAGAGAACCAATTTCGGACGTCTTTTACGTTTCTAAAGAAGTAGAAACTTCTCTTGCCCCAATTGGCATTGAAGTTGCGATGCAATATAACGAAGACTTTGGTGAAAGGCTCGAATCCTATGTCAACATCATTGAAACTCCAGACGGGGGAACTCACGTAGCTGGATTTAGGTCAGCTCTAACAAGAGCAGTAAATGACTATGGCAAAAAAATTGGTGCTATAAAAGAAGGTCAAGAAAGTTTTATTGGCGATGACCTCAGAGAAGGGTTAGTCGCGGTTGTATACGTCAAAATGGCAGCCGACAAGCTTCAATTTGAATCTCAGACAAAAACAAAATTAAACAACGGAGAGATCCAACCAGCGGTCTATTCAGTTGTTAAGGAAGCACTTGATTCCTGGTTTGAAGAAAGCCCAAGAGACGGAAAGGCCATTCTGGAAAAAGTTTTCTTAGCCGCAAAGGCAAGACTAGCAGCAAAAGCAGCTAAAGAAGCGGTCATTAGAAAGGGCGCACTTGAAGGATCAGCGCTTCCCGGTAAGTTAGCCGACTGTCAGTCAAGAGATCCAGAAACCTCAGAACTATTTATAGTAGAAGGGGACAGTGCCGGAGGAAGTGCCAAACAAGGAAGAGACAGAAAGTTCCAAGCCATCCTTCCACTCTTTGGAAAAGTCTTGAATACAGAACGAGCAAGAATTGATCAAATCATTGAATCCGACAAGTTCAAATCTCTTATTATTGCCATTGGTGCAGGTATTGCCGACCAATTTAATATTGAAAAACTGCGCTACCACAGAATAATCATCATGGCTGATGCAGACGTCGATGGCTCCCATATTAAATGTCTTTACCTTACATTCTTATATAGACACCTTAAGGCCCTTGTTGAGAACGGTCATGTTTATGTAGCACTACCCCCACTATATAAAGTAGAGTGGGGGAAGGGTAACAAAAGATATGTTTATAATGACGCTGAAAAAGAGGCTCTTGTCAAAGAGCTGGGTCCAGATGTAAAATTGAATATACAGCGTTACAAAGGCCTAGGTGAAATGAACGCCGAGGAACTTTGGGAGACAACGCTAAATCCTGCCAACAGGATTTTAAAACAAGTAACAGTTGGAGATTTGGAACAAGCAGATGAAACTTTTCAAATGCTTATGAGTGACGAAGTTCCGCCAAGAAGGCGCTTCATTCAAACTCACGCCAAAACTGCCAACCTCGACATTTAATATATATGGAACAATATTTAATATATCTTCCTTTTATAGCTGGACTTATTGCTGTTTTTTACGCGCTTTTCCAGATTAAAAACATTCTAGCTTTATCCCCAGGAACTCCCAAAATGCAAGAAATCGCCCAGGCCATTCTTGAAGGAGCGAATGCTTATCTTAAAAAGCAGTACACAGTTGTTGCGGCAGTAGCCGTTCCAGTTACAGCCATCCTCTATTTGGCTTTTGGGCTTTATCCAGCAATTGCATTTGTAATTGGAGCAGTATTTTCAGCAATTTCAGGAATTGTCGGAATGAGTGTTTCAGTTAGAAGTAATTCACGAACCGCAGAAGCTGCCAAAAACGGTTTGGGCCCAGCCCTCAAAGTTGGTTTTGATGGGGGATCAGTAACCGGACTTATGGTCGCAGGTCTCGCAATCCTTGCAACATCAGCCGTAGTTCTTCTCCTCCCACCAGGCAACGAAAAACTAGCAGCTCTTGGTTTTGGTGCGTCTTTAATTTCCATTTTTGCAAGAATTGGTGGAGGAATCTTCACTAAAGCCGCAGACGTCGGAACCGACATGGTCGGAAAGATTGAAGCAGGAATCCCAGAAGACGATCCAAGAAATCCAGGTGTTATTGCAGATAACGTCGGAGACAATGTGGGCGATTGTGCTGGAATGGCCGCCGATCTTTTTGAGACCTACGTCGTAACAATTGCCGCTACTATATTATTAGGAGGATTAGTTCTTCCACACTATCCAGTAGCTTCTTACTATCCACTCTTAATTGGTGGTGTTTCAATAATCGCCTCAATAATTGGTGCATTTTTTGTTCGTTTGGACAAATCCAAGTCTATTATGAGAGCTCTTTACAAGGGACTAATTGTTGCGGGCGTCTTAAGTGCTCTTGCTTTCTATCCACTAACTATGTACCTTATGGCGGATAATGCTGTATTTAATCCATTAAATCTTTATGCGGCAGCTTTAATTGGAATCATTGTTACAGCAGGAATGGTTGTCATAACTGAATACTACACCTCAAAGAACTACCCAAGCGTCCAAAGCATTGCAAAAGCTAGTGTCTCAGGTCACGGAACAAATATCATTGCTGGTCTAGCTGTTTCTATGAAATCTACAGCCGCTCCAGTAGTTTTGATTTGCATTGCCATCTTAGCTTCTTACGCTCTAGCTAACCTATATGGTGTAGCTGTAGCAGCTGCAGCAATGCTTTCCTTGACGGGAATCATTGTCGCAATTGACGCCTTTGGACCAATTACAGATAACGCCGGCGGCATTGCTGAAATGGCAGGTCTTCCAGAAAAAGTTAGAGACGTAACTGACGCACTCGATGCAGTTGGCAACACAACCAAAGCAGTAACCAAAGGTTATGCCATTGGTAGTGCAGGTCTAGCCGCCTTAGTTCTTTTTGGAGCCTATGTTGAAGAAGTTTCACTCAGAATCTCCAATCCTTTGACATTCTCATTAACAGATCCATTAGTAATTGTTGGCTTGTTCATTGGTGGGGCAATGTCCTATCTTTTTGCCGCCCAACTTCTAGAAGCTGTTGGTAAAGCTGCCGAAACAATCGTCACCGAAATTAGACGCCAGTTTAAAGAGATTAAAGGAATTATGGACGGCAAAGCCAAACCCGAATACGGCAAGGCAGTCGCAATTGTAACTAGTGCCGCAATTAAAGAAATGATGTTCCCAGCCTTAATTCCAATTGTTGTCCCAATCTTAGTTGGCTATTTCCTAGGTCCAGTAGCTTTAGGTGGACTCTTGGTGGGATTGATTGTTACAGGCATTTTCGTAGCTCTTTCAATGACAGCTGGCGGTGCCGCTTGGGATAATGCCAAGAAATATATCGAATCTGGAAAATATGGTGGTAAAAAATCCCCAGCTCATCAAGCAGCAGTCACAGGCGACACAGTAGGGGATCCATATAAAGACACAGCAGGTCCAGCAATCAACCCAATGATTAAAGTTGCAAACATTGTCGCCCTTCTTCTAGTAGGACTAATTGTCTAAAATTTAATAGACTTACTTCGTAATTTTTAATCTCATAGCATAATATAACTAAGGAATGATATGTCTATAGTTTTTTATAAAAACATACTGTAAAATTGTTATCTATGAAGATACAAAAAGACCACGAAGGAACACATACTCATCACCTGTTGAAAGTGAGCGGCGAAACTGGCAAGGGTGATATTGCAGTTCAAGGTTTCGGTGAAGGTGGAGCAAGTCTCGCCTTTGAAGAGGCAGGGGAAATCGCAGAAGGTATAGGCCAAGAAGTTATTGTCATTGACCCAAATTTCGAAGAAGTGGGTAGAGTAGCTCCTCTCAAAACAGGAAGACATTTCCATGCTTTAGGAGCAGGTCTATCAGACAAAGACTGGGCAAAAATCATGGCTTCCAAACCAGAAGGCCAAGCATAATTTCTCAAAATTCGCTATAATAATTTTCTGACCCTAAAGGGTTTTTTATATGGATGTAGGCAAGATTCAACCAACAGAGATTACCTCGGAAATGGAAACAGCTTATTTGGATTACGCCATGAGCGTAATCGTAGCCAGAGCTCTCCCAGATGTTAAAGACGGACTAAAACCAGTTCACAGAAGAATCATTTATGCGATGCATAAAGTTGGCTTGCACCACACTTCAAAGTATCAAAAGTCAGCAGCAGTCGTTGGGGAAGTATTAAAGACTTTTCATCCTCATGGCGATATACCAGTCTATGATGCCCTTGTTCGCATGGCTCAAGATTTTTCCCTAAGATATCCATTAATTGACGGCCAAGGAAACTTTGGATCTATGGACGGCGACCCAGCAGCTGCCATGAGATACACAGAGGCAAGACTTGCTGGAATTGCCGATTATCTTCTTTTTGACATCGAAAAAGAAACTGTAGATTTTGTTCCAAACTATTCAAATACGGACGAGGAACCATCTTTCCTGCCAGCTCTTCTTCCAAACCTTCTCTTGATGGGTGCTGATGGTATCGCAGTTGGTATGGCCACAAAAATTCCACCACACAATTTGTCAGAAGTCGTCGATGCAATTGTCCACATAATTGATAAAGGTAGCGACAACACTACCGTTGAAGATCTTGTTCAATACATCAAGGGTCCAGATTTCCCAACTGGAGGAATAATTTATGATCAAAAAGAAATACTCTCAGCTTATGGAACAGGTAAGGGAAAAATCATAGTTAGAGCTAAAACTGAAATTGAAGAGGTGGGAAATGGTAAGTCAGCAATCATAGTTTCTGAAATTCCTTACCAGGTAAATAAAGCGGAAATGATCGCAAGAATCGCCGATCTTGTTAAAGATAAAAAACTAGAAGGCATTGCCGACTTGAGAGATGAATCAGATAGAAGAGGTGTCAGAGTCTACATCGAACTGAAAAGAGACGCCAAACCCCAATCCGTTTTGAATAATCTCTTTAAACACACCAATCTTCAGATCTCTTATCCGGTTAATGTGGTCGCTTTAGTTGATAACACCCCACAAACTCTAACACTTAAGATGATTTTGGATGAATATCTAAAGCACCGCCAAAATGTTGTCAGAAGAAGAAGTGAATACGAATTAAGAGAAGCAAAAGCTAGAGAGCATATCTTAGAAGGTTTAAAGATTGCTGTCGACCATATTGACGAAGTTATAGCAATCATTAGAAAAGCAGAATCGGCTGATATTGCTAAAGGAAAACTCATGGACAGATTCAAGCTATCAGACATTCAAGCAACCGCTATCTTAGATATGCAGCTAAGACGACTAGCGGCTTTGGAAAGACAAAAGATTGAAGACGAATTAGCAATGATCAGAGAAACCATTGCATATCTTGAAGACCTTCTTGCTCATCCAGAGAAAATCATGATTGTCATTAAAGACGAACTGATAAAACTCAAAGAAAAGTACGGTGATGACAGAAGAACCAAAGTCATTAAAGGTAAAGTAGGGGAATTTTCAGAAGAAGACCTGGTCCAAAACGAACCCATGGTCATAACTGTTACTAAAACTGGCTATGTCAAAAGGCTCTCACCAACTGCTTACAAAGCACAAGCCAGAGGTGGTAAAGGAGTAACTGGGATGACCACAAAAGAAGAAGACGAAATCGAACATCTAGTAACAGGAAATGCCCATGATAATATTCTTTTCTTTACAAATAAAGGCAAGGTCTATCAAACACGAGTTTTTGAACTCCCTGAAGGAAGTAGACAAGCCAAAGGTCAAGCAATTGTTAATATCATTAGTAGTGAGCAAGGAGAAAGTGTGCAATCAATTCTCACTTACCCAGCAAAGCTTGATAAACCAGGATATGTGTTCCTAGCAACCAAAGCTGGTACGGTCAAGAAGACTTCACTGACTGAATTTACAAACATAAGAAGAAATGGCCTAACTGCAATCAAACTAGAATCAGGGGACGAACTAGTTTGGGCAAAATTAACGGCCGGTGACGATGATATTTTACTTGTAACTCATGAAGGCAAATCCATCAGATTCTCTGAAAAGGAAGCCAAACCTCAAGGAAGAGACACTATTGGTGTTAGAGGTATCAAACTCTCAAAAAGCGATTTTGTAGTTGGAATGGAATCAATTTCACCAAATGAAAACCCAGAACTTCTAGTTGTTGCTGAAAATGGGCTTGGCAAAAGAACCATCGTCAAAGAATTCCCAAAGCAAGGTAGGGGAGGTATGGGAGTAAAAGCCATGAATCTCACAGACAAAACTGGAAACTTAGTAACCGCAAGAATGGTCGACGAAACCATTGATCAACTGATATTAACTTCGTCAAAGGGCATTGTGATAAAACTTCCAATCATTTCAGTTCCGAAATTAGGCAGAAGCACCCAAGGTGTTATCCTCATGCGCTTCTCCGAAAAGGGAGACAAAGTGGCAGCAGTAGCTGCTCTTGAAAAATAAATTCTTTTTTGCATTAATGAGTGTGCATGAAGCTTTTGTTTATTCTCATTCTAGTAGTAGCCGTAATTTCTGCTGTTGTTCTTGTTCAAAGTGGTGTAAACTTCTCTCCGCAAGCATATAGAAGTGTGCCAAAACCAGGATCTTATTGCACAAGAGATAGTGACTGTACACTGCGCTGCGGACCAATAATGCGCTGCACAAACAAATCACTTGGCTCTATGAAATGCGTAGACAATAAATGTTCTGGTTCAATAATTAAACCACCACCAATAAGATGAGCAATAAAATACCAGTCAGCGCTTTAATAATTCTTGTAGCCTTTTTCGTTCTCTTTGGCCTTTACGCTTCTTTTGGTCCAAGTATTCCAGTTGCAGTTGTTAACACAAATAAATCTGAATTCTTTACATCAAATGGTGAAGGAAAAGTTTACGCTAAGCCCGATGTCGCAATTGTCCAAATTGGTTACACCTATTCTGCCCCAACAGTAAGCGCTGCTCAAAACAAAGCGAATGAAACAGTTAATAAAATAAATTCAGAATTAAAAGCTCTTGGTATTCCAGAAAAAGATATTCAAACAACCAATTACAATATCTCACCTGAGTATTCCACCCAACCAACTCCTCTTGGTCTTGGAGATACTGGATCACAACCAAAAATAACTGGCTATAACGTCAACGTTAATATGCAAGTTAAGGTTAGAGATTTCCAAAAAATTAACCAGGTAATTGATGTGGCAACCGCAAATGGAGCCAATCAAATTGGCGGTCTATCTTTTACAATTGACGATCCACAAAAGTTCCAAAATGAAGCTCGTAAACTTGCTATAGCTGACGCTAAAGCAAATGCCAATGCACTAGCTTCAGAAACTGGAATTACGCTTGGGAAAATAATCAACGTTTATGAATCGCAAGTTGGCAGGGGAGGGAACTACCCAACTATGTCTATGGCAAAGGAAAATGCAGTAGCGGCCGATCAAGTTCCAACCCAGATCGAACCAGGCCAAACAGAAATTATAGTTCAAATAACTTTAAGTTACGAAACAAGATAAGACATGCCAAGATTCGGCGAACCGACTGATGCACCTCACTTTGGCGAGGTTGAAAAATCTCTTTTATTCGAAATAAAAACAAAGTTTGCGCGCAATCCTTATCGAGTCCAACAAACGAAAGCATTTTTAGGAACAAATCTTAATCAAGAGAAAAACAATATTGTCGCTGTACGTTCAGATGATTTTTTCAATATATTCGGCCAACTTGCAGACGGAGAAATTAAAGTAGATAAGGATTCGAATATGGCAGTACGAGGAAAAGCCAAAGGCTGGTATTACACTACTCCACTATATTCACACCAATACTTCAGAGACCATCAAGAACTTGTTGGTGAAACATATAACCCGACACAATCCTTCCACACTGAAATAACTGACAACAACGTCAATAGATATGCAAGCATGGGTGCTTTTCTAATGGCCGTTCATAGAAATGTTGTTCCTCTTTTCAAGGGAAATTACATAAAAGATTTAAGGCAAATTATCATAAACCAGATAGACGAATCTGCAAAAAGTCGACATTATTCTGATGCTTTAGTCTTCGAAGCATTTTTTGAACATTTGAGGAATTCTATCGAGCAAGCAAGTTACGAGAGTATAGACCCCACACAGTATTTATCCTATAAGAACCGTTATCCACTTTTGACAACTTTTTCAAACCTAATATCTCCAGACAAAATTCAAACTGTATTCGAATTTCTTGAAACTGCAACAGAAGAGCGTGGGGGTGTTGTGATTGCCTTTAATGAAAGTATTTTAAAAGCCGGTAAATTTGTCACCGATGCACAAGGTCATCACGACGTAACACATAGCACACCAGAATTAGCAATCCAAGCAAAAAGGGGTAGAATTGACCCATTTGAAGTAATACAAGCAATAGAGCTTCTTGGCAACCAGGAGGACCAATGGGCAAAAGAAATCGGCCTTATTTAACATATTACCTAAGGCGCCCATTGTAATCGCAAACAACCAAGTATCAGTCAAACCAAACCCAAACGGACAAAAATCTAACCCTAAGTCGCAAAAAAAGGTAATCTTTACAATTTTCACCCTATAGTTTAAAATACTCGTATGATTGCAGGGGGATTAGAGTTAGCTACATTGACCCTTGGGCCTGTAGCCGCAACCACAGTCGATGTCCTTGCTTCCAATTATCAGGAAGCAAGAAGCCATCCATTAACTGCTAAATTTGATGGGAAGGGAAATCTTTTAGTTAGACTTGACATGGGAAAAGCCTTAGCAAACAAGCGGAACGAAAAGATGCCTTTTTTTAGAGCCTCAGTAGGAATTTTACTATTGACTGCAGGAATCAAAAATATGGCTGAGGGAGACTTTTACACCGGTTATTTTATGTTTAGTATAGGATTTGCTGAGCTGATCTCCACTGGACTTAAAGCAAGACAAAATCTCATAGAAAGGCAACTAAAAAATAAAGTCTGGGATCAATATTATGCAGACATGAGCAGCGACGAAAATGACAATTCACAAGAGAAACAATAATCTACGACGTATGGTTCCGATTGAACATTTTTTATACCAATAACTTCTGGGACTAATAATATTGCAACATGACCATATTACAGGAATGTGGCTTATAATTGCCAGTTGGACCAGTGGCATAATTGAAATCGCTGTTATAGCAAACAGGTTTGATGAACCCCCGAAATAGAACTACTTCCCATGAAACTTCTCGTGAACCTCTTTTAATTTTGCATTAGTAACGTGAGTATAAATTTGAGTTGTAGCGACATTTTTATGTCCGAGCATTTCCTGAACACTTCTCAAATCAGCGCCGTTCATAAGTAGATCAGTAGCAAACGAATGTCTCAAGGTATGTGGCGTTGCATTGACTGGCAACTTTGCTTTCTTAACATATTTGGCAACCATTCTTTCAACGCTTCTTGGAGTAAGTCGCATTTTATTTCCTTGGTCATTTTCATCAACCTTTCCACTATAACGAATGAATAATGGCTTCCAAATATCCTGACGCCGTGAAAGGTACCTTCCAAGGATTTCACATGCCCTGGTTGATATAAACACCACCCGCGCCCGTCCGCCCTTACCAATTATTCCAAATTCTTTTGTTTCTAAATTAACTTTATCTCTATCAAGTCTTGTTAGTTCTGACACACGAAGTCCTGTACTAAAAAATAATTCTAATATTGCCCGGTCTCTCATTCCTTCATCAGTATCAGTATCTGGTCCGGCAAGTAACAATTCTAAATGATCCTTAGATAAGAATTTAATTTGCCTGTCTCTATTCTTTCCAAGTTCTATTTGATCAGGCGCTAAAGTTTTTACTCCTTTCTTATTTAAAAATCTTAGAAACGCTCTTATAGCTATAAGGAAATAATTTTGAGTAGGCTTTGCTAATGGTCCTTTGACAGGATTTACATACCTGCTTAGATACAAACGGTAGTCCCTTAAGGTGTCTTCTGTGAGGTCTTGCGGCCTAATACTTTGCTTAGTTTCACTAAGCCATCCAGCAAAGCTTTGTAGGTAATAACCATACATCTTAACTGTCAGTGGTGACAAATTCCGGTCAAGCTCACAGTATTCGAGGAAATCAGTAATGTACTCCACTAATAATTTATCTGCCATACAAAAAGGGTGGTCTATTTATATTGTTAAATCAATCTATATCTGATTCTCCAAATACACTCTTTAACCTATAGTAGGGGATAACACCTAACTAGTAAGTCGAGAATATAAGGTCAAATTAATAATGATCAGTATAACTGAAACACAATATTAAGTACAAAAATAAAAAAACAAGGCAAAAAGCCAAATCCTTACTCTTCTCTCAGTTTCGAGCTTATACGTCGTTAAAGATACAATTTACGACATAACCAATTTACCACCCCACAGCCTAAATTGTCAACAAAAAGCTATTTTTAAGACCCCTCACTATTAGGGAGCATAGAAACTTATCAGTAACTACAAAACCTTTTAATTGGCAAAAGTAATACACTCTCTTGTTAGTTAATAGGAACATCTTTTCGAATAAACCAACCTCTCTTTTGGTATCTAAGGAGCAACCTCACTTCCACTCTACTTTGGAGCATATTATCAGCCAAAACAATCATTTTTGAGCGTAAATATTAATATTTGGCAATATATTTTGTGTTCATTTGCGGAGCATAAGAACGCTCTTTCTTTCACAGTTTGACCTCACTTCTTTCATTGGGAGCTGTAGCAAAAGTATACAAGACCATGATGAATTTCGATGGAGTTTGGAGCATAAAAACAGTCTAAACTATCATTTTTGACCGTAAATATTAGTCCTATAATTTCCATTACGTCGTGATATTTGGAGCGTAGCAATGCGATATATCTTCTATTTCCAGCGTAGCTTTCGGGTTTTTTATGCGTTTATCCTCGCCATTGTAGCGTTTAATCCCTGTTGTATATCTGATAATGATATAGTTTGATATTTGTGAAAACCTGTCCCCAAATTAGTGAAAAGATCCCCGCATTAAGTCTTATAGTTTTTCAGACTCCTCTCTTCCCCACCTCAAACTAAGCTCCCCAAACTGTTGTAAACACGGTTAACAAAAATACAACAATTGCTACCGCTACGAACTCGTTAACAATCCTTGAAGACAGTTTTTCCCCCATATGAAACTGCACTATCCCAATCACCTCATAAAATAAGGCTGTCAGGAACAATGCAAAAATTGATACTCCAAGTGGCCAAAATGACAAAATAAAAGCAGCTTCTGCAAGAATTAGCGCCGTAATAAGGGAAAAATTCCTAACATTCTCCCCCACTTTGCTTTCCAAATTTATACTCCAAATAGATTGAAGTGCCAAAGGCCATGACACTAAAAATACCGCTACAAAGTTTTGAAAACTAGATAAATGAAACGAGCTAATAACTATATAGAAGAAAAGTGCTGTAGCAACCGTGGTTAAAAACCCAATTGAGTGTGCCACACGGAGGAGCTGAATCCCTTTAACGGCAGCCACGTTGTAAATATTTGAGGTCAAAAGCGCCGCATAATACCCTACTACAAAAAATCCAAGAAAAATTGCCCTCACAATTACTCCCAAAATAAATCCTGTGTCAGGTCGAACAGCTATTCCCAAAAAATTATCCATCCTTTGAGGAAGGAGTGGGTAAACGAGAACCGACCCAACAGAGAAAAAAACCGGCAAAATGGGAAGTAAAAACCACTCTGAACCAGAAAAATCTTCATCCTTGAGAGCAAATAATGTAACCCCAATTGATATCAACGCAAAAACGCCCACCCTAAATCTCCAGGCGATTTGTTCCAAACCAAATGCTCGAATCGCAATTATTGCCAACAAAAGCACCACCGTAGCGATGGCAAACTTTTGCCTTTTAGTTAAATTGAGAATTCTTTTCACTTTTTCTTCTTCTTGGCTTTCTTTGGTTTTGCCTTAGGCTTCGCCTTTGGCTGATCGCCATTCTTAAGTTTAATATAGTGGGTAATAGCAAGTGCAAGTCCATCAGCAGCATCATCAGGTTTAACAACCTCTTTCATCCCAAGATGAACTCGAACTGCTTCCTGCATTTGTTTCTTGTCACTTTTCCCAAAACCAGTAACCGCAAATTTTACAGAAAGCCCCTGGTAATCAATTTGTGGAATCTTATATTTAGCAAGAGTTGCAAGGATTACCCCCCTCGCCTGCCCAACAGCAATTGCAGTCCGGGCGTTAATTCCAAAAAAAAGCATTTCAACACAGGCGACATCAGGTTTATATTCAGAAACTATCTTAGCTAGTTCTTCTTCAAGATAAAAAAGCCGATCTCCCGGAGTGGAATCCATACTTGTTTCCAAGCAATTAGCATAAATATATTTCATACTATTTGGTTTTCCATCGCCATCAGAAGTGGTCTCAATGAGCCCAATTCCTAGTCGTGCTGTGCCGGGGTCTATTCCAAGAATTAGCATATTTATTCCAACGCTTTTGTCCTGCTTACACCTTCTCGACCTAATCTCCTAATATCATCAGGGGTCAGTTCTGAAGAACTATCATCTGGTTTACCACCAACACTTTCTAGTGGGAACAAAGGGGGTTGGGGTGGATTATTGCCTTGCACAATCTTTCCTAATACTTTATCTGGGTCTCCTCCTGCCTTCTCCACCATCTTTCTTAATTTCGCTTCCAATTGCCCCTCTGGTATATCCTTCGCTATACCACCATCTCCACCATAATAAGGTTGCGAATTTTCTGGAACACCAAGCATATATTTAAATATTTACAAATACATTTTGTACATCATCCATTTCTTCAATTTTTTCTACAAAGGACATCACTTTTTCACCATTTTCATCATCAAGTGTAATCATGGTCTCTTTATTGGGTTTGAAAATTAATCCTGCTTGTGTGACAGTAAGTCCTGAGGCTTCAAGTTTTTCTTTCACTTTGTGAAGATCTTCTGGTCTTGTATAAACAATATTTTCTTCAACATCTTCTGCCCCAGCCTCCAGTGCTTTTTCAAATACTTCATCTCCAGTTACTTCAATCTCCCCAACCCTGGTAAACATATAGTTAACTGAAGCAATCCTGCCACCATTCTTATCAAAGATAGTTCTAATTTCCCCTCCTGTCCTATTTGTATTGTCAGTAATAGTTTCGACAATAACTGCCACATTCCCAGGAGCAAAGCCTTCATAAATCGCTGTTGACAGCTCAACTGCTCCACCCTTACCAGTTCCTTTATCAATTGCCCTCTGAATATTCTCTTTAGGCATATTAGCCTCACGGGCTTTATCCATGGCAAGTCTTAATCTGAAGTTTGAACTTGGATCTCCGCCACCACCCTCACGAACTGCTATTGTTATAGCGTTTGAAAGCTTTGTAAAGAGGTTACCCCTTTTAGCGTCAGTAACCCCCTTTTGCCTTTTAATAGTGGACCATTTAGAATGTCCTGACATTTACAGGTATTTTACTATATAATTGTCAACTAATGTTCGAACAAAAAACACAGGCAGCAATTGACGCGGCTCTTGCCCAAAATTGGCAAAGGGCTGTCGATTTAAATACAGAAATCCTAAAAGATGATCCCACTGATCTCGACTGTCTAAATAGATTAGGTAGGGCATATTTAGAGCTTGGCAACAACAAAAAGGCGGCCACATACTTTAAAGAGGTATTGAAAGTTAATAAATACGATCCAATCGCTACTAAAAACCTCCTTCGTGCTAATGAAACAAGTGCTCCTAAAACTAAACAAAAAGGCAAAACTGATGAAACACCAAACCGTCCCCAGTCCCCAACCATTAGCTTCCTTGAAGAACCAGGCAAAACTAAGATGATCACTCTAGTTAATGTCGCACCTGCAAAAGTGCTTCTAACCTTACAATGCACCGATCACGTAAGTCTGACAGCCAAAAGACATACCATCTTTGCTGAAAGAGCTGATGGAGTCTATCTCGGTGCCCTCCCAGACGACCTAGGACACCGAATTCTTGTTCTAATTAAAGGTGGAAACGAATACGAAGCTTTTGTTAGATCCGTTGGAAAAGGTAGCCTAGTCCTTTTCATAAGAGAAAGGGTTAGATCTAAGAAATTCAAAAACACTCCCTCTTTCCCAAGTGGCTCAACCGACTATCTAAGTTTTGTCAGAGACGACAATCATGTCGACGACACTGAAAAAGAAGCAACAGATGAAGATAGTGGTGACGACGAAGACGAAGCATCATTCAAAAAGGCAGAAAAACTCCATCAAGATGAAATGCCAGAGGAAAATTAAATTTAGGCTTTTGGTAAATAGATTATTCCAGAAAGAAGCTTCTTTACCTTGTTCTCAATTTTAGGATAAAAATCCCTTGGAGCTTTTATCTCTCTCATCGACCACCAAGCAAGAAGTATAGAAGCCACAAAAATCCCTACAAGTACCTGCCAAAACTGAACACCTTCAAACATAAGGAGGATTTTAACAGCTAATCCATGAAAAGTTTAGCTTGGTCTTGCCCCAGATAAACTATGACATCCGCTCTTCCTGTGTCATCATTTTTCTTAGTTTGGCAACCCATAATTTCAGAGATTCTTGAAACTGTCTTAGATTTCAACATTTTCTCACTGGCTTCAATTTTGCATCCCGCAAAATTTTGTTCCGATGTTGTCACATCAATTACAACCGCCCCAATACTTGAAATTATTCTCGCAAAAGCATTACCAAGACCAGGAGTTTCAGTCGTATTTATAATTTGCACTCTCATTCCCTCTTTTAAAATCGGCTCCTCAGCAAACACCCCACCTAAAATATTATCCAAATCTTCTTCTAAAAAAACTTTTACAGTTGACCCATCTGCGAGCATCAAAGGTTCAGTTCTTTTAGAAAGTCCAATGGTTTTAATTCGGTCAAACCTCAAATTGAAAAACTCTTTAGCGAGAAGAAATCTATCCCACAAATTCACATTAGAATTTGGGTTAAGAATAAATCCCGGAGACACAATACTGGCCTTCAAATTTTGCGGCGAAAAACCAGCAAGCCTTATATATCCATTAACAGGAACCCCAAGATATGTAGAGACGGTATCTGACAACACTGTGCCGCCTCGTTTATCAAGTTCCCCTACTTCATAAACTTTAGACAATGGGTATTGTCCATATCCATGAGCAACATCAGTAATATAAAGATCAGTTGGAAAGTCAATAATCGTTGCTTTTTTAGAATCCGGATCAAGCGATAAGAATGCCGTCTTTTCAGGAGAAGTTACCACTAAATTAAATCTTTCACTGCTGCTAAATTTCCCAGCAAGCATAACTGGAGCAAATTTAGCAAGAAATACTCCCAGGCCCCCAAGAATTAGGAGAATAATAATGAGTTTAAAGATTCCACCAAGTCCACCACCAGAAGACGACCGCTTTCTTTTATGTTTCATAATCCTGAAGCCATTCTGCCTTTAGCTTCAAAAAACGACCTTCATTAATAGATTCCCGAATAAGACTCATTAACCTACTCATAAATCTTAAATTATGTATCGTCGAAAGTGTATAGGCCAAAAGTTCATGAGCTTTGAAAAGTTGATGTACGTAAGCTCGGGAGTAATTTTGACAAGTATAGCAGTCGCAATCAAATTCAATTGGTGAAGGATCCGCCCTAAACTCAGCTTTTGTAATATCAATATGCCCGCGTCTCACAAGAAGCCTACCGTTCCTAGCTATTCTTGTTGGTGCTACACAATCAAACATATCAACTCCCCGTTCCACTGCAAGAAAGATATCAGGAACGGTTCCAATTCCTAAAAGATGACGAGGTTTAGAGGAATCAAGATGTGGATAAATCCAATCCAAAATCTCTACCATCTTCTGTCTAGAAACTAAGGCTCCACCAATTCCTACTCCAAAGAAATCGTTTTTGGAAACAAACTTTGTCGACTCAATCCTTAAATCTTCAAACGGTCCGCCTTGAATAACTCCAAACATGTTATGTTCTGGGGCAGCTTCTAAAGATCTCTTTTCCCATCTATGAGATCTTTCCATTGAATTTTTTGTGTAATCATAGTCATGAAGGGGTGAAGTACATTCATCAAGGGCCACTATAAAGTCCGACCCCAGTTTAACTTGAACATCAACTGACACTTCCGGAGAAAAGAAATGCACTGAGCCATCTATATGAGACTGAAAAGTTGGCCCTTCTTCTTCCACTTTACAGAGTTTGGTCCGAACAACCACATCTTTAGATTCAAAATCTCCAAGAACCAGATCTTCCTCCCCTGCTCTAAATATTTTTCCTACTTGGTGTTCTACCCCAAACCCAAGGGAGAAAACTTGGAAACCACCAGAATCTGTAAGAATTGGCCTATCCCAATTCATAAACTTATGAAGACCTCCAAGTTCAAAAACCGTATCAGCTCCAGGACGAAGATATAAGTGATATGTATTTGAAAGAATCATCTCCGCACCAATCGCTTTAACTTGTTCAGGAGTAACTGCTTTTACAGTTGCTTGAGTTCCCACAGGAAGATAAACCGGAGTTAAAACTTCCCCCCTTGGCGTAATTAATTTTCCATTTCGCGCTTTACCATCCAATGCAGTTACTTGGAACTTGGTCACGGTTTATCTAGAAGATTTAGAGTTATTGTCAGACATTCTTAGCATCGAAATCTGTGTTTCAGTTTGAATATAATCATCGAGAAACCGTCTAAATCCTTTATCTATGGTATCGGCCATAATGACTGGAACTCCAGTAAGAGGGAAAAAGAGCGCAAATATTTTTAGGCGCCTAAGTTTTGGTCTGTTTACTATCTCAGATGAGTGCTTCATATTTGATTTATTTAATAGGGCGGCCTGATATCTCTGTAACTAGCTCGATATTATCATCCCCAGCTAATCTGTTCAACCTTTCGAACCCACAAGCCACACATTTGTGTACAAGAACATATTCCCCGGTTCTTCTCGTTTGGACACCAATGGGCTCCATAAGACCCTTACAGGCGTTTGCACGGTCTCCAGGAACATCGCTATCAACATGTTTACTCCACAAACAATTGGGACAATGATTTCTGTAAGACCCACCATAAACTATTGGGGGAACATCAAATCCACAGTGTTCACATTTGAAAGGATCATTTTTCGCGATGAATTTCGGCATGTTCTAATTCCTCCAGTCTCTCTGCCTTTTCTTTTTTAAGATCAGTCGAGATAAGTTGGCTAATATGTCTACCTTCCAAATTCATGGGAAGCGAAACATAATGCGCACCCTTTTCGTAAAGGACCAGTGCACTTTTAGCATCCTCTGCCGTAATTATAACCGTTGCCTTGGATTTTTCCTTCAAAATGGTATCAAGAAGAACCAAATTGTCTTTAAAATCACGAACAGTTGAAACTATGACCTTAGCTTCACCAAGTCTAAGTCCCTCCAAAATCTCAAGATCAGATGCATCGCCATAAACTGCAGCCACTCCCTCACTTTTAAGTTTTTGAACAACATCCGGATTAAAATCCAAGACTAAAACATTTTTATCGTAAATCTTCTGAAGTTTTTGAAGAATTATTTCTCCACTTCTATGACAACCAATTAAAACCGCATGATCTGTTAGTTCGTGTG
Organism: uncultured Gammaproteobacteria bacterium; assembly: GCA_964576435.1. Taxonomy (GTDB): domain Bacteria; phylum Patescibacteriota; class Microgenomatia; order JAMCZE01; family JAMCZE01; genus CAZNUP01. The sequence goes on along the minus strand of CAZNUP010000002.1, from coordinate 234,592 downwards.
TCCCGCCTTCCAAGTTCTCCGCTGCCCCTCTTTCAAATTTCTTCAAAACGCCACCAAGCTTTGCAAACAACCCTTTCTTATGAGTTACAAGAAGTGACGAAAAAATAAATGAAAACACAGTAGCAAAAATTAAAGGAGACAAATAAGTTTTATCAATTATTCCAAGTTTACTTGCTGACACTAAAACAATTAAAGAAAATTCTGAAATCGACGAAATGTAAACACCAGTTTCAAATGCTGGTCTTAATCTAAACTTACAAAGTGTAAATAGTACATAAAAAACTATTGGCTTAATTGCGACAGCATAAACAAGAAATGCTAGTCCCATAAACAAATAAGTTCCAAGTCCACTAATGGAAAGTCCGGTTCCAAGATCCAAGAAGAAAATCATAATAAAGAAATCTCTAAGTGGTTTTATTTTTCCTGAAATCTGAAGTCTATAAACCGACTGAGCCAGTGAGACGCCAGCCAAGAACGCACCAATTGCCAAGGAGAAATTAAGAAGTGAAGCAATTGTTACAAAAATTAAACACCAAGAAATTCCTGCTAAAAATAAGAGTTCTGTTGAGTCAGCTGTCAGTTTAAAGATTGCTGGCAAAAGTTTTTTGCCTGCAAAAATCGCAAATGCAATTAGAAGCATTCCCTTAACTAAAACAAGAATAAGTTCAGTTGAACCAAATCCCCCCTGTCCTCCAAAAACCACCGTCATCATCATAAGAAGAAGAACAGCAATAAGGTCTTCCACAAGAAGAATTCCAACCGACAGTTTCCCATGAAGTGAAGTAAGCTCTTTTTCTTCAATAAGAAGCTTAATAACCAAAATCGTGCTACTAAATGACAGTGCTACAGCAAGGATTATTGCCGCAACAGAAGAAACGCCCGCAAAAAAAGTAAGCCCTAAATATACAATTGTTGATGTTATAAGGACTTGCCCTAAAGTAACTAAAACTACCTTTTTACCAATAGCTTTAAATTCAGATAAATCAAGTTCCATCCCCACAAGAAAAAGAAGAAGCGCCAAACCAATTTCAGGAAGAATTGCCAAAAACTCCAGCTGTTCAGGCTTTATAATATGAAACGCCGACAGTGCTGCCCCGACAGCAATATAGGAAACGAGAAGAGGGAGCCCTAATCTTTTAGTAAAAATCGCCAGTGCCGCGGCAAGTGTAAGAATTAGAGTCAGAAGATAGATCTCGTGCATCAAATCATGATAACAAATCCAAGACTTGCTGCAAATCGGAAGGAAGTGGGGCTTCGTATTTTTTACCTAGAATTTCGAGTTCTGCAGCGTGTAAAAACAATCTAGGAGACACTTCAAGATCTTTTTTACTTTGTTTTCTTCCTCCATAAATTGGATCAGAAACAATTGGATGACCAATATATTTCATATGCACTCTAATTTGGTGCGTCCTGCCAGTCTTAGGCTTAACTTCAACCAAGGAATATTCTTTAAATTTTTGAATAACTTTGTAATCAGTTTGCGCTTCCCTACCCCCAGGAAAAACCCCAAAATGCATCCTATTAAATGGACTTCTTTCAATTGGGGCATCAATTGTCCCAACCGGAGATTCCAAAATCCCGTGAACAAGAGTAATATATTTTTTCCCAGTTTCCCTCTCTTTAAATTGGCTTTTTAGTTTTTGAAATGCTTCGGAAGTTTTTGCAATAACTAAAACACCAGAAGTATCTTTATCAAGTCTATGAACAATCCCTCCCCGGCTATTAAATTCTTCATCAAAAGCGTCTTTTGAAACTTTGGTTTCCGCCCAATCTTGGATAGTTTCAAAACCAGCGGTTGTGTCAGCTTTATTCACCACCACGCCATAAGGTTTATCAATAACTAACATTGACTCGTCTTCGAAGATAATTTGAGGGTTAACGTTCACGCTTTTTCTCGCAAGTGACACAAAGCCTAGCAGTTGGCATAGCTGCCAATCTGTCAGTATCAATCATTTTGCCACAGTTCTCACAAATACCATATTTTCCAATCTTTATCTTAGTCAAAGCCTTTTTGGTTTCAATTAGAGCTATGCTAAGTTGTCTATGAAGAGCAGTAACTCTTTCGTGCTCCGCTTTGTTTTGAGCTTCAGAATCGTCACTAGCTTGGTCAAGGAGTCTTGTCTTATCAGAAAAGGGATCTTCCTTTTTTAAGTCAGAAATTTTCTTTTCAAGAGCCCTTTTCCTTTCCTCAAGGTATCCACCGACTTGTGATAAAACGCTTTTGGGAAACTTGACCACTGGACTCCTTTCAAAAATTCAAAATATCTAAAAAGGAACGATCCTGTAGACAACACTAAAACCAAAATGGCAATTTTTGGAAGTGGTAGTCTAAGAACGTACGAGCAAATTAAAAAAGAAACAGAGGTAAAAATCAAGTAGCAAAGCGCAATAAATCCGGGTTTCTTGGACAAAATATGCAAATCGGGAGACTTCTTGATCCGGCTAATAGCTAATCTCAAAATAAAATACAAAGCCAAATAACTAACTGTCATTCCAAGTGAAACTGATGGGTTGCTATAGCATCCATCCAGAAAACATCCCAAGAACCAAAAAGCTGATGCCAAGGTAAGTCCAAGAAAAACAATATCAAATATTAAAAGTGCTGATAAAGTAAACAGTCGGGAAAGACCAAAAATAACCAAACTAGCAAAAATTAGCCCCCATTCAAATGAAATACCGGGGTACCTAAAAAGGAGAATAATTCTTCCTATGTCTTCCTGAAATATTTGCCAGTTTGAAAATACAAACCCCAGTCTTCCAAATAAAATAAAGGCACCAGTCGATAAAAAAAACATATCCAAAACACTTTCCTCTGGAAGTCCCTCTTCCCTTGTTCTTTTCCAAACAACGAAAAGACATGCCAAAAAAGCGATGCACAAAAGCACACCAAAAGATTTTATTGTAACTGGGCCGGCATTAAGAATGACTGGAAACATTTGATTTTTTAAATCCAATAAGCCCTAGTCCGACTAGGACAAATCCGGAAAAGAACATAACTGCTCTGACTCCAAAAAAATCAGCAATAGTACCAGCCCCAATAACAGGTAGAATTGCTGCCGTACCACTTATTGTAGCAATAACACCGTATACTCTGCTTCGAACCACCTCTTCTGTATTTTCTTGAATAAGCGTATTGACTGGAATTTCCACCATCGAATTAGCAATCCCTAAACAGATTAAGAAAATTGTTGCTGAGAGAAGTATTGGTGTATGAAATAAAATCCCGAACCTATCCACTTGAGAAAAGACAACAAGCGCCAAAGAAGCACCAAACACCCCGATTTTAATAAGTTTCATTTTATTTGCTCCTCCAAAAAATTGACCCAGAATTCCCCCTCCGACAATCATTCCAAAAGCAGCCGGCGCCATAATATAAATTGAAACCTGTGCCACTTCCAGTCCAAGCACCCTATCCGCAAACCCTGGAGCAATTGCGCCTAAAATTGCAAGCATTCCCTGTCCCAAAGCCATGAAATAAATTCCATGTCTAACAACTTCGTGTCTGTGAATATAATCGAGTCCCTCCATAAAATTCTGCAAAAGCCCAGTTCCAAGTCCATCTCTTTTGCTCTTTAAAAATCCCTTCCAAACACTAAGACCAGGAAGTCTGGATGTAAAAATTGATGCCACCAAAAAAGCCCCTGCAACAATTAGAAATGTGGTATGCGCTCCAAATGTTTTTAAAAATGGCCCAGCAAGAACATTCCCCACAACAACTGAAGCAAAAAACGTAAGTGTAAATAGACTATTTGCAGAAAGTAATAACTTTTTGTCTTTAACAACTTCAGGTATCGTCGCTCCTTCAGCTGGGAAGAAGAATTGAGTAATAATTCCCACAAGCGCAGCTAGAATATAAATCCAAGCAAGGCTTTCTGAAGAAACTAAAAACAGTAAAACCACCATCGCTCTCAAAAAATGTGAGAAGAACATTACCGCTTTCCTATCCCACCTATCAACTAAAACACCTGCCAATGCTCCAATTAAAATATTGGGGAGAATTGTCATAACAACCATGATTGAAACTGCAGTGTTGCTTCTTGTTAGTTCATAAACGCGAATAATGAGGGTAAAAAACAAAAGATTCAAAAAAACTTGAGAAAAAACCTGTGACAACCACAAGTTCCTAAAAGCCTGAATATGGAGAACTCTAACAAAGGCGTTTTCTTTCACTTTACAGATTATACAAAAATTGACTCTCACTGTTATACTAAAAAGATGACCGCAACTGGGCACGCTCTTATTGGAGCATCAATTGCTACTCAAATTCCAAACCCCTGGATAGCCATTCCCCTTTCATTTTTATCCCACTTTCTAATCGATAAAATCCCCCATTGGGATCCAATGACAAATAAAGCAACAAAAACAAAAAAACAGATTTATATTGAAACAGCATTAGACATCATTATTGGCTACATCTTAGTAGCCATGATTTTTTTGGGCTGGTTTCAAGTAGCAGACCCAATATTGGTTTTCATTTCTGCCTTTGCCGCCCAGCTCCCAGATTTCCTAGAAGCCCCTTACCTTGTTTTCCACACGAAGATATTCCCCTTCTACCATGACTACAAGCTACAAAGCTGGATCCATGATATTGGTTTTAACGCAAGACTTAGTGCTCCTTGGGGCGTTGTCACACAAGTAGTAACAGTTCTAATCTTTTTAGTTTGGGCTGCTCCGAAGTAAATTGTTATTTAGCTCTCTCTACGTATTCCCCAGTATCAGTATTCACAACCACTTCCTCGCCTTCGTTAACAAAAAGCGGCACTCTAATTTTAGCTCCCGTATCAATTGTCGCCTCTTTATAAACATTTGAAACGGTGTTTCCCTTAACTCCAGGATCAGTGTCAGTTATTACAAAATTCATTTTAAGAGGTAAAACAATTGAAATTGGCTCATCTTGGTAAAACTTAAGATCAACTTCAGTTCCTTCCTTCAAAAATTGTCCTTGTTCTCCAACCAAATCTTCACGCACTGAAAACTGCTCATAAGTGCCTGGATCCATAAAAACATATCCAGTCTCATCTTTATAAAGAAACTGTCCACGTCTTTTCTCCAAAGTCACATCCTGCATTCTGGCACCATTTGTATAGGATTTTTCAATTAATGTTCCGGTTTTGAGGTTTTTAATCTTAACTTTAATAGTTGCAGATCCCCGGCCCATCTTAACGTGCTCATATTTAATGACCACCCAAGGCCCAACACCAGTATTGGCATCTTCATAAACTATTCCCTGGCGAAGTTCAGTAACATCAATCATTCCGAAAGAATTCTACCTCAAAGTCTTTAATTATTAAATACTTGCTAACTTTTTGGTATAAAGTGTTCCCTGCGCTCAGCTGCTTCCGAGATTATTTGTTCAACTACACCTTTAGTCGTAATTATTGTACGAATCGAGCCTTCCGAAGGATCAAAAACTTGTATCCGATCTAAGATCTTCAAACGTCTTGCTAAGTCGATAAATTTATCAACAGCATAACCCTCCCCATAGTTATAATCAGTATTATTTAAACTAAGTTTACAATGTTCGCCAATCACACACGCCATACAAATCCCATCTAAAAAAGACCCAATTTTTATTGGGGCATCAGGTTGTAATTTTTTGTATGAATCAATATATTTTGTAACACCCGCTTCAAATTTTTGTCTACCGGCCTTATTTTTCCCCTTCACATCTTCGCCATAAGTTAAACCAGGTCGGACTATTTCCCCTCTCCGCACAATAACGGCACAAACCAAACTATGAAGAAATCCTCTCATATCATAATTTTGTTTTTTTACTTCAAGTAATTTTTGTAAATGATGAGAGCGAATCAAAAAAGGTGCTACTTCAAAATCCATAGTATTCATATAATTATTATACTATAGGATCATAAATAGACAAGTCTTATCAGGTTGATATAAATCTGAGGTATAATAAAACAAATGCCGAGGTGGCGGAATGGTATACGCGATAGTCTCAAAAACTATTAGATGTAATGTCTGTGAGGGTTCGACTCCCTCCCCCGGCACATATGAAAGACAAACTTATCCTCCCAAAAAATCCAACGCTAAAGCATTATCAAGAATATGTAAAACTAATGATCCAGCTTCGCGGTTTTCAGAAAGAAAACTGGTCTGAACGCTTTGTATTACTTATGGAAGAATGTGGCGAATTGGCAAAATCTGCCAGAAAAGCTAAAGCTATGAAGGTCGACAAAAACTCAAAAAATCACAACATAGCAGAAGAAACTGCGGACGCATTTATGCTCCTTTTGGAAATAGCTAATGATTTCGGCATTAATTTAGAAAAAGCATTCAGAGAAAAAGAGAAAATCAACAAAAAACGCTCCTGGAGCTAAGTAGTTGTAGCTGCTTTACTCATAAGTTTAAACTGTTGTTTAGCCCCGTGGAACATAAAGTCAATTTCCACTCCCGCTTGTCCATTTCTATGCTTTTCAATTGCCAGTTTAATTGGCATTTTGTCAGACGGTGCCATGTCACCAGCTTCTTCAGCTCTATACAAAAACATCACAACATCCGCATCCTGTTCAATTGATCCAGATTCTCGAAGATCTGACAGCTGTGGTTTTTTGGTTCCTCTTTGTTCCACAGCCCGGGAAAGCTGTGACACCGCTATAACAGGCACTCTAAGTTCACGAGCCAAATTTTTAAGCGATTGCGAAATCATGGAGACTTCTTGGACTCTTGAATCAAATCTTCTCCCTGCATCCATAAGTTGCAAATAATCGACAACTACAAGTTTAAGGCCCCGCTCCATCTGAAGTCTCCTAGCTTTTGTTCTCATTTCCATAATTGAAAGCCCAGGGGTGTCATCAATATAGATTGGTGCATCAGCAAGGACTCCCATGGCCTCTTGAAGTTTGTCAAAGTCCTCATCCTGAAGTTTTCCAGTTTTAAGTCGCCATGAATCAATTCCCGCTTCCATAACAAGAAGTCTGTCCCCAAGTTCCTCACTGCTCATTTCCAAAGAAAAGAACCCAACCTGCATCTTCTCTTTAACAGCAACATGTTGGGCAAGATTAAGTGTAAACGCAGTTTTTCCAGTTCCCGGTCTTGCAGCCAGAACTATTAAATTTGATGCCTGCATCCCGGCAAGCAAGTTATCAAGATCCTTATATCCCGTTGGCACTCCCCTCATTCCTCCTCCAAGTCTTTGTATCTCGTCAAGTCTATCGAAACTTCCAGCAAGAACTTCTTTCATAGAAACAAAGTTCCGTGCTAAATTTTCTTGAGAAATTGAAAAAATTTTTGACTCCGCTTCATCGAGAACCGTTTGTAAATTCTTGCCTGAATCAAAAGCTGATTCTGTGATAATTCCCCCTGCTGCAATTAGTTCTCTCTTGGCACTAAGTTCCCGAATAATTTTTCCGTATTGTTCAACGTGGGCTGATGTAGGAACCGCTCCAGTAAGCTCAGTAAGATATGCAGACCCTCCAATATCTTTATACTTTTTAACTGTCTTCAACTTTTCAGTGAGAGTTAAGAGATCAATTGGACGCCTTTCTTCATAAAGGGACAGCATTGAATCAAAGATATCTCCGTGTCTAGCTTCATAAAAATGATGCGGACGCAAAAATCCTGCCACTTCAACAATGGCATTCTTATCAATCAATATCGCCCCAAGCACCGATTGCTCAGCCTCAAGGCTGTTTGGAGGAATTTTTGGGGAAGCCATAAACTACTCTAAAACAATAATACTAGTGTTTTCTGGCAACTTGTCTTTAGAGATACTAAATTTGTTAACTGGAGTAACTGCCTCGGCTCCCATTGCCTTCAAAAACGTAGACACACCATCAAGTTTTTCAAAAATCTTTGGATCAGAATCTTTTGTCTTATAATGCATTGGAATAACAATATAAGGTTCAATTTGAGCAACAACTTCAGAAGCTGTCTCAGCACTAATTGTAAAGTGTCCTCCAACTGGAACAAACAAAATATCAACATCCCCAATGTCTTCAACTTGTTTATCAGTTAGCTTGTGTCCCAGATCCCCAAGATGACACAAATTTAGTCCATCAACAGTAAACTTATAAATGACATTGTTCCCTCGCTCTTCACCTTTTTTATCATCATGATAAGAAGGCACTCCAGTTACAGTAACATCTTTAATTTCATATTCTCCAGGTCCATTAACAATAAATGGTTCCCCAGAAACTTTAGAAATTGCGTTGTGATCAGGATGCTCGTGAGAAACTAAAACAATATCTGCTTCCGCTTTTCCTTCATATGGATCAGTTACAACTGTAGCGGTCTTACCTTTTATTTTGAAGCTAGCATGTCCAAGTGGATAAATATCCATAAGGAGAATATTATCACCCTTTCTAAAGTTGACAATAGAACAAACTCAATCTAGAATCGCCACACTACCATGGTAAGGGAAAAAATAGTAACAATCATCATTGGTTTAGTCGTGGGAATTATGTTGGCAGGGGCCTATTTTTTTGGCCCACAACTTGTCTCAAATGGCACTTCAAAACAAGTGACTGCATCCCCAACTCCACAAGCTTCTAAGTCTCCAACAAAAGCGGCCCAAGTCACAAAAAAGACTTTAACTATAAGTACTCCAGAAAATAATAGTTCAGTAACAAAGTCGGAAGTGAAAATTTCAGGAGTTGCTACTCCAAATGCAAAAATAGTCATCTATTCAAATACAGATCAAAAAATGGCCACAGTCGGAGCCAATGGGAAATTTGACTCAACTGTTAAACTTGAAGAAGGAGAAAACGAAGTCACAATTTCCGATCTAACTGAACCAATTCAGACAAAAACACTTAACATTACTTTAGAAATTCAATGAAAAAATCTTTCCTAATTTTGCTTTTAGCTTTAGTCTTTGTTAAACCCACATTTGCAGTTGATTCAACTGTGTCATCAGCCGCCACCCCCTCAGCAGCAAAAGTCACTCCCGTTGAGAAAAAGGCTCAAGATCTTTTGGATAGGGTTGCAACTAAAGTTGCACAAATTGCTGATTCAGATAAAAGGACTTATCACGGGGTAATAAAGTCTGTTGGTACTGAAACCTACACCATAACAACTTCTGAAGGTGATAGGCAAATAGCCACAAATGATGCTACCGAGTTTTTTAGAATTAAAGCCAGCAAAAAAAGCGAGACTGATTTTGCTGGAATAAAAAAGGGTGAAGATATTGTTGTCATTGGAACTATCGATCCAGCAACCAAAACAATGACAGCTAAGCAAATCATTACAAAGATTAAAAGAACTGTTTTTGCGGGCCCAATAACAGCAGTAGAAAAAAACATAATTACCATAAATGGAACAAAAATTGATCTTTCAGACGCCTCCTATGAGCAAATGGACGCAGATGGAAAAATAACTGTGGCAAAAGTATCAGATTTCCAAACTGGAAAAACAGCATTTGTCTTAGCTCATTCTCCGGAAGATGAAGTCTATTCTTCATTAAAAGCTTTAGTTATCCAATAATCTTGCTATAATCGCCTACTGTGTTAAAAACTGGTATAATAAATCATAATTTAATACAAAGCGCTTAACTGGAGTCACGATCCAGGAGCTGATCCCCAAAATGGGATACGGAAGAAAAACCGTAAAAATATTTCGACTGGTGTCGCAATAAGTGGAGCCAGAAGCTAAAGTCTAAGTTAGCTCAACTAAATGGCTGAGCTTTTTCGTTCTTAGACCACTTCTCCTCCCCTTTTGCTTCAAATATATGAGCAAAACAATTTTAAGAAAATTCTTAATTGCTAAAGGGAATTCCACTTTATTAGTGTGGAATTGCTTGCGTGCGAATAGGCCAATTTTGATTAAAAAAAATCTTGGCAAGGTAGAACAAATAGGTTTTGTGACCAAACAAGGAGATGACTACCAGCTTGAAATGATGGGCAACGAATTGTGCATAAATGGGACAATTGCCCTAGCATCAATATTGGGAAGATCAGGAAACCTCTTGGCCAGCGGCATTGATAAAAAAATTAAATACTCAAATAGTGAAAACTTAACAAAGATATGTTTACCAATAAATCCAGTTAAAGTTGGGAAAGACATACTTTTATCTGGAATCGGCTTCACCTGCATGACAAAAAAACCAAAGAACCTAAAAGTTTTTCTAAAAAGATGTACTCAAAAATATGATCTCCCTGCCTTTGGACTAATTATTTACAAGAAAAACAAAATAACACCTTATGTTTACGTAAAAGGTACGAATACATTATTTAAAGAAACTGCATGTGGATCTGGTAGTATCGCCTTAAATGTAGCCAAAAACTATGCTAACATTATTCAGCCAACCAGAGAAAAAATAACCATTAAGAGATCCCGAGGTTATTTTGAAGTTAGCGCCAAAGTAACTGAAATAAAAATATGATAGACAAAAAACAAATTGAACCACGCACTTTGCCTGGATTTCGGGACTATTTACCCGAAACTCTTCGCATTAGAAAAAAAGTAATTTCCATATTTACTGAGATCTTTGAAAAATATGGCTTTGAACCACTTGAAACTCCAACACTTGAGTATCAAGACATCCTCCTTGGTAAATATGGCGAGGAAGCAGAAAAACTGATGTATCTTTTTAAAGATAACGGCCAAAGAGATGTTGGAATGCGCTACGATTTAACAGTTCCAACAGCAAGAGTGATTGCTCAATATCAAGAACTCCCAAAACCCTTTAAAAGATACCAAATTCAACCAGCATGGCGAGCTGAAAAGCCTCAGAAAGGTAGATACAGAGAGTTCACACAATGTGACATTGACACGTTTGGCACCACCTCCCCTCTTGCTGATGCCGAAATCTTGGCAGTAATTTGTGAGGCTCTTCAAGGAATTAAGTTCACTAACTTCAAAATTAAATTGAATAGCAGGCAAATTCTTTTTGAAGTCATGGAAAAAGCTGGGGTAAGTGAAGACAAATATTTAACTGCCATTCAATCAATCGATAAACTGGACAAAAAATCAGAGGACGAAGTCAAAAAAGAGCTAAGTGTAAAAGGCTTTGATCCAAAAACGATTGATTCAATCTTTAAGGCTCTAAAATCAGTCAAACCAAACGACAATCTTCAAGAAATAATTGGGCTGGCTCAAAAATTTGGACTTCAAGAAGACCACCTCGAATTCTCCCCCTTCCTCTCAAGAGGCCTAGACTATTACACAGGTGCAATTTTCGAAACCACAGTCACCGAACCAAAAATAGGATCAGTCACAGGTGGTGGCAGATACGACAACTTAATTGGTTCGTTTACAGGCACCCCAACTCCAGCAGTGGGAACAACCCTTGGACTAGACAGAATTGTCGATGTCATAAACGAACTTAACTTATGGCCGGGATTCAAAAATATCCCAAGTTCCGCTCTAGTGACAATTTTCTCTCCAGATCTCTTTGATAAATCTGTTGAGGTAGTCAATCAAATTCGTGCAAAAAATATTAGCGCTGAAATCTATTTAAGCATCACCACAAAACTCGATAAGCAACTAAAGTATGCCGATCAAAAAGGTATTCCCTATGCCATAATAATTGGACCTGATGAAGCAGAAAAAGGTTTGGTCACAGTTAAAAATCTCCAAACCAAACAGCAAAAAACTCTTCCGCAGGAGAATCTAACGGATGAAATTGAATAATTGGCACAAAGGCATTATTTTAACCCTATCTGCCCATGTAATTTGGGGTATAGCGGGACCATTTGTCAAAGTCGTTTTAACTGACATTCCTCCCATGAGTCTAATGTTCCTAAGAGCGCTTTTTACGACTTTAATTCTTTTCCCAATTTTCGAATTTAAACTTCTCCCAGAACTAAAAGAAAAACTTCAAAAAGAAAACAAGCTACCTAAGAAAAACCTCATAACTGACATCTTTCCATTCGGAAATATGGACATAAAAGACATTTTTCTTTGTGCCTTCTTTGGAGTTTTCTTAAATCTAGCTCTCTATTTCTGGGGACAAACTAGAACAACAGTTATTGATGCCTGGGTCATAGCAAGTACCGGCACAATTTTCCTAGTAATCTACTCCTATTTCTTCCTAAAAGAACGCCTAGATAAAAAGGTCTATGTCGGTGTGGGAATAGCCTTTCTGGGAACTTTAGTTATCATTGGCTCTCCTATTTTTAGCTTTGGCCAAGGAGACTTTTTTGGAAATTTCCTAATGCTAGGATCAGCAATTGCTGCCGTAATCTCCTTTGTCATCTTAAAAAGACTTGTCGCCAAATACAGCCCTGTTTTAATTGCTTTCTATACTTTCCTAATTACCTTGGTTCTGTCAATTCCTCTTTTTATCTGGGAATTTATTCAAGATCCATCCTGGATGACAAGAATCACAACTGGAGACGTTCTAATCATTGCCTATCTAGTTATTGGATCTTCCATCCTAGCCTACATCTTCTCTAATACTGGACTTAAGTTCATTCCAGCCTCCATTGCCTCAACAATGGGATATGTAAGCACAATTGTGGCTGTCAGTCTAAGTATCCTTTTCCTAGATGAAAAACCAACAGTATTCTTTATGATTGGATCAGTCTTGATAATAATTGGACTCGCATTTGCTGAAACTAGACACCAAACAAAAAAACATCCAAATGCCTCTTAGGTTTGTTTTCTGTTAGAAATTTCTTGGCAAGCCAAACTTATGCCGAACTTGTCAACAAGTGTCATATCCCGACCAGTAACCAGCCTGAATCTATTACCTACTCCATGGAATCTATTCGCAATCCGACTTGGGCTGGTATCACTTCTAAGAGCGATATCCCTACCAACCCTGGGTTCAAGTCCATCAATTAAAGCTTCGAACGCAACTCTTTCTGAATTAGAAAGTTTCAATTCTTCCGACAGTATTAAGCCTAAATAATATTCTGTCTTTATTTCACCTCTGGTCAACACAAGCTCGCCTCTAGAAGAAACACCTAATTTTTGCATTATTGAGGTCATCTGGTTCGCCACAGTTTTCGCATTTTTTCTAAGCTGAAATGCTATTTCCTTGTTTTCCAGACCCTGGGCCACAAGGCGGCAAACCTCCTCCTCAGCCGGAGTCAATTTATTCTCAAAATTTTCACTTTCTTGAGCATTCATTGCAGTCATTATATCACTATAAGACTTTATTAATTACAAGATATGTGATAATATACTGTTAATGAAAACCAACATTCACCCACAATATTTTGAAGATATCCAGGTAGTTTGCGCCTGCGGTAATGTCTTCACAACAGGTTCCACCAAAGATGCAATCAAAGTAGAAATCTGCTCTGCCTGCCATCCTTTCTACACAGGCGCTCAAAGATTTGTAGACACGGCAGGAACTGTTCAAAGGTTCCAACAAAAGCAACAAGCTGCAGCTACTAAACAAGCGACAGTTAAAGCTAAAAAACAAAAACAAGACGAAGACGACAGACGCCCAAAGACACTTCGCGAAATGCTTCAACAAGCTAAGTAGATGGACATTCCTGACTACCTAAAACCCCAAATCGCTGATTTGGATAATAAAATTAGTGAAGCACAAAGCCTTGCTTCTGACCCCTCTATGGCAGAAATGGCCAAAGAAGAAATCAAAAGACTTGAAGAAGAAAAAAATCTTCTAATAAACTCCACCACTCCCCAAACACAAGCTTCTTCAGATCCAGGAGATCCTGATGCCAAGTGGAACGGAAGAAATGTCATTGTTGAAATTCGTGGCGCCGCAGGCGGCGAAGAAGCCAAAATGTGGGGAGAAGACCTACTAAGAATGTATTCTCGCTATGCAGCCACACAAGGTTGGAAGGTAGCTCAAGGTGAATCCATGATCACAATAAGAGGTAAGGGTGCTTACAGCAAACTAAAGTATGAATCTGGAGTCCACCGCGTTCAAAGAGTCCCTGAGACTGAATCAGCCGGCCGTGTCCACACATCAACTGCAACAGTAGCTGTTTTACCAGAGCTAGAAGATTTTGATATTCATATCGATCCCTCAGAAATCCAAGAAGACTTCTATAGAGCCGGAGGCCACGGCGGTCAAAACGTCAACAAAGTTAGCTCAGCTGTTAGACTGACTCACATTCCAAGTGGAATAGTAGTTACCTGCCAAGATGAACGTGATCAACCAAAAAACAGAGAAAAAGCAATGAAGAAACTTCGCACCCTTCTTTGGGAAAGAGAGGAAGAAAGACAAGCCGCTGAACTCTCAGCAGATAGACTCTCCCAAGTAGGAACAGGTATGAGAAACGAAAAAATCCGCACCTATAACTTCCTCCAGGACAGAGTGACAGATCACAGGTTAGACGAAAACTTTCACAATATCCAAGCGATTATGGAAGGAAAAATGGATGAAATAGTTTCAGAGTTGCAAAACAAATTTAGACTACTATAATAGGGTAAATGCTTAATCCATCTTCAGCGGGAGAAAGGTATTCCTCTCTAAAAGATGTCACTGTGGGAACAGCATTTACAAGCCCACGACACTTTACATCATTGATGACCGAATTGGCCGAGTTGACAGGCATTCAAGTTGATTCCACACCTAGAATGGGAGCAACCTATTTTGAAGGTGTACATAATGACAAAACGCTTTTAATCGCAGACCTTTTCTTACTTCCCACAACATATGAGCAAAGCTTTGAAGTCTATTGCAAGTTAGCAAGAAGACTAATACTTACAGAAAACAGAATTTTACCATTTATTTACAATACCAACGCACGATACGACATTTTGTCGACACTGAAATCTTACGATATAACTGAAGCTGACCTCACAGCTAGAGGTGTAAGTTTTGTAGAGATTTCAGGTTTTTTCCGAAGAGATGCACCAATTGTAGCAGACGCCCTAATAAAAATTAGGCAATTTCCTCAAGACAGACCGGGTTTTCAGGAGTAAGTTTTTATTGTTCAGACTCACTTAGTGTTACCTTTATATTCTTTGTATCCCCATCATTGGTATAAATTGTAAGTTCAACTGTCTGGCCTGGTTTTTTCGAAGCAATTACCTTAGCCAGCCCACCTTCAGTATCACGAAGTTGTGTTCCATCAATTTTTGTAATTATATCCCCTCTCACAACTCCGGCTTTCCCAGCTGGTGTATCTTCCCCAACATCCTGAACAAAAGCTCCCTCAGGAATTTCATTTAAAACAGCAAGATCCCTTGTTACCATTTGATAAGAAACTCCCAAATACGCTCTTGGCGCAAATGCTCCATTTGATTCAAATGTCTTAAGAGAATCCTTAAGAAGATTAATTGGCAGTGCAAAACCAATATTATCAGCTTCTTGAGCAACCGCTACATTAACTCCAATCACTTGTCCCGCTGAATTAAGTAGCGGACCCCCGGAATTTCCGGGATTAATTGGAGCAGATGTTTGAATCACATTCTCCAGTTTCTCTGAGCCCTCAAAGGGAGATCCGGCAGTAATCCCCCTTGAGAGCCCGGAAACAACACCAGTTGTTACAGTACTTCTAAATTCTCCGAGTGCAGTTCCAATTGCGAGAGCAAATTGCCCAACTTGAAGTTTTTCCGAATCCCCCAGTTCAACAACTGGTAAAGATTTGGCATTAATCTTTAAGATTGCAAGATCGTTTGTTGGATCCCGGTAAATCTTCTGAACATCATAGCTTTTATTATCCGATGTAATTACCCGATATTTAGCATCAGTATCAGAAACTACATGTCTATTTGTGATGATTAGGCCATCCTCTTTAACAATAAATCCTGACCCAATGTCTTGTTTAATTTCTCGTGGTTCTTGCTGTTCATCTTGTAAACTAAAAAAACCAAAACTCTGTTGGACCGGAGCCTGTGTTTTTGTAATTCCCACTGTTACAACAGATGGTGACACCCTCTTAACAACATCGATAGTTAACGACTCCTCAGAAACTACTTTGGTGTTCTCAAGTGGTTGCGTCGTAGATTCCCCAACATTAGGTCCAGTTATCCTAAGGACTTGTGGAAGTTGGTCGGCGCTAAGTTTAAATCGTTCACTCCCAACAATGAGAAGTAAGACGACTACAACTATTGACCCCAAAATAAACGCTCTTTTTGCCATATTACAAGGGATTGTAAGAATATTTGCTGAAAAAAAGCTGAAGTTTACTTTTTATTCAAAAGCTTGATCGCTGCATCAAGTTGGCCATCCTGTGTAGCTTCTTGACTAGCTCCCAAAGCCTCAAGATCAGGTGTCAACCCCTTACCTTGAATCCAGTTACCATCTGAAAGTAACCATTTGGCAGTTGTTACGTGAAGTCCAGCTCCATTTGGCAAGTCTTCCGCTTGTTGGACGCTTCCCTTTCCAAAACTTTGTTCACCAACAAGCTTTGCCCTTTTTGCAGTTTGCAAAGCCCCAGCTAAAATCTCGGATGCTGATGCCGATCCTTTGTTAATTAATACTACTAGTGGCACTGAGAGCATATTTCCCACACGATCCACTGAATATGTTTGCACGTTTCCATCATAGCTAGATTGTTTAACAACTACTGAGTTATTAGGCAAAAATTCAGATGCTGTAAAAACTGCACCAGTCAAATACCCTCCAGGATTATTTCGAACATCCAAGATGACTCCAGCTGTATTTGCTGAGTTAGTAGCTAAATACCCATTTATTTGAGAAATTGCTTTATCCCATTGAGGTTGTGTCTGGTCTCCAAACCTCATAAGTTTCAAGTGAATTGCTTTCTTGGGAGCTGCCGAACTGGTCGAAGAAACAACTTCCCATTCAACGCTATTTAAAATAATATCATCCCTCATAATCTTATAATCCTTAGGCTCATTGTCTCCTTCATGCAAAATATTTAAGGCAACTGTTGATCCCTTGGGACCGCGAATTTTAGAAACCGCTTCAGGAAGTGTCCATTTCATTGTCTCTTTTCCATTAACTTTTAAAATCCAATCCCCAGGCATTATTCCTGCTTTTTCAGCTGGTGAATCATTAAGGGGTGCAATAACTACAATCCTTTTATCTTTAATTCCAAGTTGTGCTCCAATTCCTTGGAAGTTTCCATTTAACTGTTCTTTAGATTCTTTATTTTCAGTAGGAGGTAAAAATACAGTGTAAGGATCTCCAACAGCAGCCACCATTCCAGAAATTGCTCCATAAACCATCTTTTCGGAATCAACTTTAGATTTGTCTACATATTTTTGACTAATTTCATTCCAAACTGTCCAAAATAAAGTTAGGTCCGCCTTCCCTCCACTTGTCGTCATTGGAATGGTATTTTTTGTCCCAATTGAATACCCAACCCATCCAGAAATGAGGACTAAAACCAAAATCAAAACTATATTCCTAACCGATTTTAATTTCATGTTGCTCTCCATTAACTTCACCCTTCTTACCAGATAATTTAGAAAGTTTATCTTTAAGTTCCTTTTCAAGTGGACCTACTCCAAACCTTTGAAGAACTATAATAACAAACTCTCCCATCTCTTTGAAATATTCAAAGTCTCTAAAATGCATTTCAGGGACAACTACCCCACTAACTCCAAGAAACCTAGTTTTTTCTAAGATCTCTTTTGAAGGAGAGGTTAAAAATATTAAAACTTTGCCTGCTAGATCCATAGTAAGATCCTCTGTTTTAACATCCTCAGGAAGTACAACAATTTCCCCGTTAGCTCCTCCACCAAAACCAATTTTTGAATTTAAAATCATACAGCTTCAATTACAATTTTTTGTTTACCTCCACCTTCCCAGGTTGTTTCATTCTTGCCACGAATTCGAAGTTTAATATTCCCTCCATTTGGGCTAATTGTTAAAAAATCCCCTTTATCAACTTTCATCTTCTTAACTTTTCCTTCATAGTCAGTTACCTCAAGATCAAGGGCTTTGTCTTCGATTTTGAAAAGTAGAAGTTCACTAATTTCGTTACCACTTTCAATGGAATAAGCTTTTTCAAGTTCTTCATCTTCTTTGGAAGGTTTGTGAACGGGACCAAAAAGTTCACGATTAGCTACCCAATCTTCAATTGAAACCGGATCCATTTTAAAAGTTAACCAACGGGAGATGTTTTGATATGAAACCATTTCAGTGGTAATAGTAACAGATGAATAAGTTAATTCAAAGAAGTATTAGGTCTTTCTCTCGATTGACACACCATAATGTTCGAAGGTTTTTATTGCCTGATGCAGCCTATCTTGGTTTCCATCTGACATAGGTATGAACTTTGCACTTCCCTCTTGAAGGTCCTGACATATAAAAATGTAACCTTTCATTGTAAGCACATGCGCCGCTATCTCTGCTCCACCCATTTTTTTAATTTCTTCTCCATTTAAAGAAAAAATGCCCCCAATTTCAGTAGCAGATACAATTTTTGGTGTTGTTATTCTCATAATCCTGAAACAAATGGAAGCGTAGCAATATGTCTAGCTTTTTTGATTTCAACAGCCAGATCTCTTTGGTGTTTAGCACAAATTCCAGATCGTGCTCTTCCAATAATCTTGCCGCGTTCAGAGACATATTTTCTAAGTTCCTCAAAATTCTTATAATCAGGAACCCTATCCTCTTTGCAGAAAGGACAATTTTCTTTTACTGGTTTTGGTTTAAAAGGTTTTCTAAACATATTATTTAAAATGGTATATCTCCGATATCGACGTTTTCATTATTTGGTTTAGCATCTTCTTCTTCAGTTTTCTTCTTTCCCTTAGTTGCTTTTGGTTCCGCTGGTACTTCCTCTTGAACGCCTTGCACTTCTTCAGTTGCTGCAATTTCAGGTGTTACAGCTTCTGTTGCTGGTCTTTGACCTTGCCCTCCAAACTTTGAGTCCAAAAGAATCATGTCGTCAATCACAATTTCAGTGATTGTGTGTTGAGCATTGTCGCTTCCAGTGAAACTTCTTGTTTGAAGTCTCCCTTCAACATAAATCTTTCTTCCTTTTGTAATAAGTTGGCTACAAAGTTCAGCCAACTTGTTCCAAGCAACGAGTCTGTGAAATTCAGCATCTTCGCGAATTTCACCTGATTCTGTTTTCCATTGTCTATTAGTTGCAAGTCCAAATGTAGCAACTGCATTTCCCTGTGGTGTATATCTAAGTTCAGGATCTCTAGTAACGTTTCCAATCAATGTAACTTTGTTTAGGGACTTAGATGCCATTTAATTCTTTTTGACTAATAAATACCTAATCACATTATCAATGAGTTTAACTTTAGCATCAACTTCAAGTACAGTTGCTGGGTCCAGTTCTAAATCAAAAAACAAATAGTAAGCTTCTCGAGTTCCTTCGATTTCGTAAGCCATTTGTTTTTTAGCTGGATCTGTCTTGGATTTGATTTTGGCCTTAACTTTAGTTAAAAGCTCACTTAAATCTTTAACAACTTTGGAAACTGTCTTTTCGTCCAATTTCCCGTCAACTAAAACTGTAAGTTCATATTCTCTCATGTCTTGTCCCCTATTTTAGCAACAATACCTGATAATCGCAACAACTAGGCCTAACTAGGCTAAGAATTAACTCTAAATTCAACCACATCCCCATCCTTCATTATATAGTCCCTACCTTCGATCCTTGCTTTCCCCACCTCACGTGCCCCTTTCCATCCCTTAGATTCAATAAAATCCTTGAAGTCCACAACTTCTGCCTTAATAAATCCTTTTTCAAAGTCAGTATGAATTGTCCCAGCAGCTTGTGGTGCTTTGAACCCATTTGGAATTGGCCACGCTCTAACTTCTTTCTCACCAGCTGTTAGGAAAGAAATTAATCCAAGTGCTTGATAGGCTAAGCGAATAAATTGATCAACTCCAGACTCTTTAATTCCAAGACTTGCCAAATATTCTTCTTGTTCAGTGGGATCAAGTTGAGCTAGTTCCGCTTCAAGTTTGGCATCAATCACACAAAATGGTTGAGGTAAGTTAGCTAAGTCTTCCCATTTAGAAGCCGTGTTTACATTGAACACGTAGATAATCTTCTTCATCGTTAGAAGCTGTAAATCCTTAATTCCTTCAAGTTCTTCAGGAGTCAATGAAACATCTCTAGCAAGTTTTCCGCCGTCCAGTTCTTTTTTAAGTTTCAAAACAGCACTAGCTTTATGTGGATTACGTTCTTTAGCAGCATCTATTTTTTCAATAGATTGAAGATCAGCAAGTATAAGTTCAGTATTAATAATTTGAATGTCATCAAGTGGAGTCGTGCTTCCTTCGCGAATTACGTCTTCATCTGGAAATGCTCTAACCACCTGAGCAATGATATCCACTTCCCTAATATGTGACAGAAATTTATTTCCAAGACCAGCTCCAGTAGCAGCTCCTTTAACAAGACCAGCAATATCTACAAATTGAACAGTGGCTGGAACAATTGGAGTTCCTTCTCCAATTACCTTTTGAAGATCAGATAACCTTTGATCAGGAACTGGCACAATCCCTATATTTGGCTCAATGGTTGCAAACGGGTAATTTGCCACCATCGCCTGCTGTCTTCTAAGAAGAGCATTAAACAAAGTAGACTTTCCAACATTTGCTAAACCGACAATTCCAATTTTTAACATTTTGCATCACTTTCCCAAAATAACTTTTAGATTATCTCTATAACTTACATTCTTGTCCACTTTATACATCAGATCAAACAGTCTATCTTTGTCAAAAACCAATGGATCCATTTCTCCTTGGTCTCCTTCGAACCTATATTCTGATGGCAATACACCTTTTATAATGCCAATACGTTTTGCAAAATCAAACATCGTTCCATTTGTAGTACGGCTGACAATCATTCTTGGTTCTATTTGCGGATTATTTTGTACGACAGTTTTAAGGTTTCCCAAATCATCTATCATGGTTTGAAAAGTCTCATAGACTGTAATACCTTCTGCCTCTGCTGCTTTGCGACTATTTTTTCCACGAATGCCAAAATGAATATCCCAGGCAATATCTTCATCTCTATCTACTCCAACCCGTATATTCAAACCTTTGCCTTCAACAAGAACTGTTTCAAACTTTGTTGGTATTTCTGGTTGATTTTCTGAACCCATTTTAACCTCAGCATCAACACTATCTACAAGAATAACAGTCATTTTATCTAAAAAATCGATAACCTTACTACAAAGCTCACGATCTTTAATAATCGGAACTTCTTTAGTCTCACCCTCTTTAGGCTGCGGCAAATCTTGATTCAACATAAAACAATTATATCGCTAACGATGACACTTGTGACTGCACAATTCGACCTAATTTATCTCTTTCAATTATTAGCCTCTCTTTAGCGGGTTTCGGAAGTTGGAAGTCGAACGTAAATTGGAGAAATCTATTTTGTGGGAAAGCGTAAATCGCATTCCTACCTTAAGCATTCTCAGATTATACAGCCAAATAAGTATGATTAACGAGGTCGATCTATGCGAATGTTCTTCTGCGTGTATTCCCGTTGCAAGATATTGAAAATATCCAAAATCATAGTTGCTCTTTCACTCGAAGGAAAAATAAAGTCATAGCCATAATCATCGTCTATAAGGTGTAAAACATAATCAACATTCTGATGGTATCCATATCCATCCCTACCCCCAATATATATGGCACTGTGAAATCTTAATTTCCTTAAATCAATATTTGGAAGTGGTGAAAAGGGACTATATAAAGCTCGGGAAATATCAGCGGCCGCTCCCAATAATTGGCCTTCCCCATATTTCGAATGCATATTTGGCGAAAGATAGATATAAACTTCATTACCAAGGTCAAAAATCTTATCTTGTTCAACTAATAAAGCACCGCATTCAAAGCTATTCCTTGCGTCAATAATTCGCTCAAATTCAGGCAAACCAACTGCTTGGATTCCTCTTAAGATATCCAGTTCAGCATCCACATATACTCCGTCACTTCGCATCATTAAAAAAGTCATCGGATTAACGCCTCTACTTTTACAGAGTTCCCATAAAGTCTTATATTCTGGCTTTTGCGTCAATTCATAAAAAGAGTCAGTTTCATTATATGCCCATTTTTGATGCAATTCCGGGTAAACATGCATAAAACCTGCATATAAAACTACTCCATTCTCAGAAGACGGATTAATATTCTGTATTTCCTGAAAGGACCAAGCATTAAACTCATTAGTGTTAACTGATGGATCAATAGTCTCGTGTTGCCAGAAAAGATCAGTTTCGTAAAACATTTGCCCAATTTTTTTTGAAGATATCAGTCCGCCAATAATTTCTTTAGCAATTGCTTCTTGCTTTTCATCTTGATGCGATTCACCCATAAGTAATACAGAGTTTTGCGAAGGAAATTGATTCGATATCCTTTTTTTCAGTTCGGGCAGCCCTATTTTTTTAGATTTCGCCAAATCAGCCATGAACTCATTTAGCCCATCTGTAAAATTCGCGGGACATTCAGAATTGTTAAGTGAGGGTCCACAAGCTACTAACGGGAGCACTAAAGCCCCTTCAAATACTGTAGCAGCTATTTTCAAAAAATCTCTTCTCGAAATTTTTTCCATAGAATGATTATTATACTATAGGATTGTATAAATCACAAATAACATTTTTGCGTTTACTCTGTTCACGTCTTGTTGCATGTCACTAATCGTTAACTTATATCTCTACCCCAGCTGACTTTAAGTGGACTACATGACTAATTATCTGTCGGTTATGAAGCTTTCCTTTCGCGGTTCTGGAAGCTGGAAATCGAATGCAAACTGGAGGAATTTATTTTGTGGGAAAGCGTAAATCGCATTCCTACTTGAAGCATTTTCTGATTATATCTTTAAAATAGAGGAATTTGTAAATAGTTTTGAAAAACAATAAACGCCGAGTTTAATAAAGTCTACTGTCCTAAAGTCAACCATTTATAGAGATTGACAATCTTATCAGCTTGATAAACTAAGGCATTATGATTTCCAGATGGTATTTTAAATCCATCGATTGACCTTAAATGCGGCTCATACATTTCACGTATCAAATCCCTAAACTTGTTAGATTTATTTGTACTTAATGCATTTAATGATTTAACACCAGCAACAAAGCTATCCTTATCTTTCCAAATAGCAGCAAAATCAGAGTCAGAAAAAATTGGCCTGCCTGCCACATTCCCAGTAGGTACTGATCCTATAGGGATAATCCAATCAGGTTTAGGCACTCCGGCTTCAGCATAAAATCTAGCCAATGCTTCTACTTGCGTGTCCACGGCGTCTACATATACACCTAGAATCTCAGTGTCAACTGCTCGCCAATTAGCCACAGGCCTTTCAGGATCAGCTTTATAACGCACAAAATATGTTTTTCCGTCTGGAGAGATTTCTTCGGCTCGTTGCCCAAGACCCTCAACAAGTTGAGGGAAATTAGGAGCAAGATAATCAACCCCATTTTGAGTCTTTTTTACGGCAGGGATACTGGCTTTATATGTATTTACTATTGCTTCGGCAATATCTTCACCAAACGCAAATGCTCCATTTACGGCTAAAAACGTCAAATCTTTTAAGGTCCTTAAGGGAAGCACTTCTGGGCCTTCAGTGTAAAATTTCGGAACTAGTTCAGGAGGAATATTTAAAATAGGTTTAACCTCCATAAGTCTTGCAGGGTTAATGTCAATCATCCTGGCAGTATCTTGGATGTATTCAGGCATTCCTTCATTTCCAACGAACAATTGTGAGGGTAAAGGAAATTCTAGTTGCTGAGGCATAAGTTGTCGCGGTAAATCAAAGTTTGTCGCTATAGGTTCAGAAGAAAACTCTATTCGATCTATGTTCACAGCCCTAGCTAATGCTACTCCACTCAAAACAGCCCCACTTATAGCAGCCCATGTCAAGAGCTGCCTTCTATTTATCTCATGACTACGTGTGACCGCCATATATACATTATAAGACTAATTATTCCTATTTACAATACTATAGGTAAATGTTATAGTTCCCTGGATGCCATGGATTAAATCAGGCGAACTTTACAACCCAGAAAACTTCAGAAATGCCTTTGATTGCACAGCAAACACAAACTACCCACATGGCGATACACAATTAGCAGGGCATATAGAAACTCACTTTTTTCAAAGATCCCCAATTCAAATAGCTCATTACCCTAGCTGCACAAAAGTAAAAATCTTAGAGGCATCAATTGATTACACCCGAATAGAATATCCAAAATTTATTGGTGACCAAGCTGTAATGCAACCAAGACGAATTGAATTAGCCAACTATTACCAATGGACTGATCTCGGAAATTTTTGGCTAGATACACTAGCGCGAACTTTCGAAAAATTTATGCCAAGAGAGTTCAAAAATACGATCGCACTTTATGGTGCTGGCTCAATCGGCCTACTAGCAGCAAGAGACCAAGGGAATCAACCTACAGAAAACTCAGATATAGATGCCTTTGCATTTGTTCCATCGCCAGAATTATATAACTCTTTAGTTAACAGCATCGAACACCCCTTCAGCACTTTTTTGTCTGACCTCTCCGGGTCTTTAGACACACACCTCTCCAAGTTCGAAATCCGCCCTCCTCTTTTAACAAACGACAGAATTTTTGATCTATTTCTCGCAGACGGTAATCCTCAAAAAAGTGAAAGAGTTTACATCTTAAGATACCTTCACCTACACTAGGACTCCAAATACAAATTGGTCCACTAACCATGAAGACATGCGCTCCGAATCTTCCCAACTACTATTCCTTGGATAAGTTTAATTCACTATTAGGATATAATTCGCATATGCCAGATCAAACCCAAAAATCAAAATTAGAATTATTTTTCAAAAATCAAAAACAAGTGGCATTTAAAAAGGGTGACACCATTCTGAAATCGGGCACAAATCCTCCAGGTGTTTACTTTATAGAACAAGGGTTTGTACGGCAATATATTTTCACACAGACAGGTCAAGAATTAACTCTCCACTTTTTTAAACCTAAATCGTTTTTTCCACTTTTTTGGGCAGTAAATGACCTACCGAATAGGTATTATTACCAGGCATTTACACCCTTGAAAACATATTTGGCCCCTAAAGACGAGGTCATTAATTTATTAAAAACTGATCCCGAGCTTGTTTTTGAACTATCACGCAGGTTATTATCTGGGATAGATGGTTTAGTAACACGTATTGAGTTTTTAGCCTCAAGAAACGCCAGCGAACGCACATTAGGCATCCTATATTTTCTAGGTAAACACTTCGGAACCAATAAAGACAACAAATTAACACTTAATTACCCATTCACTCATGAAGACATCGCCACTCTGACAGGTTTAACGAGAGAAACGACTAGTCGTGAGCTGAAAAAGTTAGCTATGGAGGGGAAAATCGTCATCAAAAACCGATTAATCTCTGTGATGTAAATCACGGTCTTGATTCCACTTCTAAAATATACTTCGTCCAGGTTAGCCTAGTTAGACGAACCAATATTAATCGGACAAAACCAATGAAAATGTTTAGAACAATTTATCAAAACATTGCCAAGCCAATTCTTTTTAAAATCGATCCTGAAACTGTTCACACTACTTTAGTCCATTTTGGAGAAATTCTGGGGGAAAATGAGACATTTCGACAACTTCTTTCAAACACTTACGCCCAAAAAAATCCAGCTCTTTCGCAAGAAATCGTAAAAATAGAATTTAATTCTCCAATTGGACTTGCCGCTGGTTTTGATTATGAGGCCAGATTGACCCAAATCCTTGCTCCTTTGGGTTTCGGATTTGGAAGCGTAGGGACAATCACCAACTTACCTTATGAAGGTAACCCAAGACCCAGGCTCCAAAGGGTGCCAAAATCAAAATCTCTTCTTATCAATAAAGGTTTTAAAAATCTTGGAACAGATGTCACAATCAAAAAACTTCAAAATAAAAATTTTAATATTCCGATTGGAATAAGTATAGGCCGGACTAATTCAAAAACAATTAGCACACAAAAGGAAAGCATCGAAGACATCGTTCAGTCCTTCATAAAATTTGAAAAGGCAGGAACTCACAACAGCTACTATGAACTCAATATCAGCTGCCCTAATCTTTTTGGTCCTGTTAGCTTCTATCCACCAAAAAACCTTGACGAACTATTAACTGAGGTTGACAGCCTAAATATCAGCAAACCAATATTTGTAAAAATGCCGATTTCCGAAACAAACTATGATACAGCAAGGATGTTAGAAGTAGTCACAAGACACAGCCCAAAAGGAGTAATCATTGGCAACCTCCAAAAAGATCGAACACTTCTGGACAAGGAGGATGCCAAACATATTAATAATCTGAAAGGTGGTTTAAGTGGCAAACCAACTTTTCAAAGATCAAACGAATTAATCACTCTTACTTATAAGCATTTTGGCAAAAAACTTATCATAATTGGCTGTGGTGGAGTTTTTAATACAGACGATGCATTTGAAAAAATTACACACGGCGCAAGTCTTGTCCAGCTCATTACAGGAATGATATTTGAAGGGCCTCAGCTAATCTCAGAAATAAATGACGGATTAGGAAAAAAACTAAAAGCTAAAGGCTTTAAAAACATTGCTGAAGCTATTGGATCTGAAGTTACAACTTCACGATAATTTTTACTAACGATTTATCAAAAATCCTTTAACATTTGTCTCCTATCAGCTAACTAAATACCTGGTATATTATTATTTCGTATGACAGGAAGAACTCATGACCTCACAGCTTTTACAGCACTAAATTTGGTCTTCGTCTCGATAACTGTTCCCCAAATGAGTTTAGCAACCGCAGTTGTTGCTCTTGGGATGAATTTAATTGGTGGAGTTGCACCTGATGCCGATCAACCAACCGGAGATTTGTGGGATAAGTTACCAGCAAGTTCTCTTCTTGGTCACATTTTCCATCCATTTATTGGAGCACATAGACACTTATCACATTCACTCGTAGGTCTAGTTATTGTTGGATTCATCCTAAAAATAATTCTTTACTATGTCGGTCAAATTCTTCTCGTTGATATGAATATAGTTTGGTGGAGCTTTATGATTGGTTACTTTTCTCACCTAGTTATTGACTCATTTACAACAGATGGAGTTCCTTGGCTTTTTCCTATTCCTTGGAAGCTAGGATTTCCCCCATTTTCATTTTTGCGTATAAGAACAGGAGGGTTGGCTGAAAAAACATTTGTGTTCCCAGCACTTCTTGTTTTAAACGGCTGGCTTTTCTATAACAATTATCCAGAATATATTATTTTCCTAAGAAGCCTTATAAGACACTAGTGGAGAATCATAATTTCATATAGGCCACTTCCGTCTTTTTTGTCTTTAATATTTTCTAATTTAATATCCATCTTTAAATTAGCGTTATACCTAACGTAAAGTGGTTTTGAAAAAAGATGCGACCAAAATTTCCTAAACCCAGTTTCCCCACCCATTGGATCAGCTGATTCAATTAGTTTTGGGTTAGATAAATTAAACTCAACCGTCTCACCGTTATTATCATATTTAAAGGTGAGCTCTTTAGGTAAATGGTCAGCAGTTGGTCTTGGAGGTTTAATATCTGTTTTAGAAAGCATTAGGTGGTTAGAATCTCCAACTAAGATTTCTTTATCATTTGCTAGATAAAAAATTGACGCTTGCTTGCCTCCTAAAAATTTTCGCAAATACATGACTGAAAATACTGTGTAATATCCATTAACATTCCCCCGTCCCCAATACCAATAATCACAAAATCCTTTCATATCCATTGTTCCCCAATTGTGATCATGGTATCCGTTACCTTTGACACCCACCTTTACCCCCTTATAAGTTAAACTCCCAGAAACTGTTCCGTATGGAATTGCTGGAAACCATCCAAAGGTAGAAACCTTGTCATTTTTGTTTTCCGTTGTGCTATAAGATGGCGCAACTCTTTTAAATTCAATGTCCCCTAAAAGCTCTCCCACTTCCACATGTAAGTTATAAGTTTTCAAATCCCCTTCAACTTTATTTGGACCCATTTTAATATCACACTTATCGCTAGATGCTTTAAATTCAGACGGTTGATATTCCTGGTTGAATTTAATTCTTTCCCCTCTTGGAGTTGTATAAACAATTTGAATTTGAGGTTTAAGTGGCCCAGAGGTGTTTTGAGCCTGCTTGGTAAAAAAGGTCAAAACCAAAGTTGACCCATCATCGAAATTTGTATCAAAATACCACCATTCAAAAGATTTTCCATTTGGATCAGTTCGAAGTCCATCTTCCCAAATCTGTGCTTCTCTAAATTTTGCCATCAAAAAGGAGATTATTTATGTTTTGCAATCCAATGACCAATAGCGCTTCCAACTATAACTGCTGCAAAAACTTGAAACGCTAAAAGCCAACTCCAAGAAAATATGAAGGCAATTCCTCCACCAAGTGCAGCTGGAATCAAATAATGCCACTCGAAATAATAAAATCCTGTCTTCTTTGGCGCTTTGACTTGTGTCTTAGTTTTACTTGCCATATATTTAGTATGCCCAGATTAAAAAATTCTTGTCAACCCCCACTATTGTGCTACACTTTTATGTAATGAAAAATCCTCACAAAAATACTTTCTCACTTCTTCTTGCTGCAGTGGTTTTAGTCTTGATGAACTTCACAATATTTCTTGGAGTTTATTCAAATAATCCAGAAACCTTTCAAAGAATCTTAAACACTCTCTACGCAAGTCTTGGTGTCTACATTTTTTTCCTAGCAATCTGCATAGTTTCAGTAATTATCGGCAAAAGAAAAATAATTCGTTACAGCTTCTACGTGCTTCTCACGTTTATGACTATCCACGTATTTTTAAATTTACTCTCACTCATCATAAATTCAGACACCAATCAAAATGGGTCAGCCATCTTAATTGACGCGGGTTTAATTTGGTTATCATCAATTATGACCTTTACTATTTGGTACTGGATCCTTGATAAAGAAAACGATAAAGGAAAAATTGATTTTCTTTTCCCCCAAAATCAAACATCACTTAAAACTGAGGATAATTGGGAACCCAAATTCTTTGACTATCTTTCACTTTCTTTCTTTACATCAACAAGTTTTGCTCCCGCTGACACACTCCCATTCACCCACCGTGCTAGATTATTAATGATGGTAGAAGCACTAATTTCCCTAGTAATAATCGGGATGGTTGTTTCAAGAGCAATTAGCTTAATAAAATAATTATTATTTTTTACCCCTCAGGGTCTTCCAAAAAATTTCGACATCACTGGGAGAAAGATAATCTTCAATTGTTCCAACAGGGGAAATGGTGGCTCTCGCCCCAATTTTCTTTGTAATAATGTTATGCACTTCGCTCACACAGTTTCCTAAATACCCTCCAAATATTTCCACAACATCCGACTTTTGGACAAGATCATAGGTCACATTAACATGACTATAATCTCCTATAACACAGATGTGACCCGTGAAATTCGGTATCTCCAATCTCCCTCCTCCTTTGAGTTTTACCGGCAACTTGTCTGTGTCAATCAAAACTACGGAAGAATTGTTTCTTCCATTTTCAATGAGGTCATTTATCATTTGATAAACAAATACAGCATTTACCCTCATTTGTGAAGGAAGTCTCTCATCATATTGAGCCATGCGAACACAACCTGGATGAACAATAATTTTCTTTTCCATTCCTTTATTATAGGATATTATTTCTTTTTAGCAAAAAGAAGTGAGAAATCAGAAGTTATCTCCTCCAGCCGACTGGTCCCCTTTTCCTTCCCAACAAACCAAAGGGCAAGAAGTGCGCCAAATACTCCACCCAAGGTATCAATTATTAAATCAGTCATTGTGTCATCAATTGCACTTTGCTGAGCATTCCCTTGAAAATGATGCCAAGAGTCAAACATGGCATAAAAAATTCGATCAGATAGATATTCACAAATCTCCCAAAACGCTCCAATAGCGAGTGCAATCATCACAACAAGAACTACCATTGCCCATTTGGAAACTTTTAAATTTCCCGTCTCTTGAAGAGTGTATAAAAACAAAAAGGCCAGAAGACCAATAAACATTGGCAAAAGATAATGTACAAATTTATCGTAGTAAGGAATTGTCGTATAAAAATCTCTTGCTTCTCCTAAAACAAACTGGACAAAAACCATTACAAACAAAATGATTTCAATCTCAATTGGAATTTTTGGGATAAATCCTCTTGTAAAAAACTTTGGGAATACAATCGCTCCCCAACAAACTAAGGTTAAAATCCCAATTGTTGTCTCACCAAAAAATGTCTGGAAGAGTCCCGAAACCAAAATTAATATTTCCAAAACCAAAGACAGTCTAGTCTCCCATTTGGGAGCAACGTATTTAGTTTCCTGTTTTCTTTTTGCCATAATTTTTTAGCAAGCTAGTTTACTTCGACACTCTTTAGATAACACACCAGGAAGTTGGTCACAAGCAGCACACTTAACAACCTTAGGATTATTTAAAGCATCACTAACTTTGGAAACAGTCCCCGGAACACTATTTATTATCTGAGAAAAGTCAGTAAATTTAACTCCTTGTGGTAAAACAAATTCATTTTTGTTAGCCTCCCAAGGCACACAAGAAAATTCTTGTTTCTTGTTTACATCAACTATTTTCGTTTGTGTAAGAAGTAATGCTCCCCCTTCAACGGCAAGTCCAGATATTTGAAATCCTGTTTTCTGTCCCGACACCCAGATATAAATATTATCTCCATCAAAAATCAAACTACTTGGAACAACACTTCCAGAAACCTTGGGCCTAAAATTTCCCTTTACCTTTCCCCCATCTGTATAAATTACAGCCTCTTTAGATGTACATTTTTCAGTTTCAGTCGATCCCAAAAAACTCCTAAGTGAAACGTTTTTAATAACAGGAACAACAGGTGTTGGTTGTGGCAAAACTGCGGGCTTTTGAGATTTGGCAACTATAAAAGGAACAATAACTAAAACTGCCAATACAGCTAAAATTACACCACCAATAATTAAGATCTTTCTATTTGACTTGGTAATTTTTAATTTGGAGAACATTCGCCGTTATAAAGTGCCTCGTCTGGGCACACTTTACCATTTGGAAGTGTACATTGCGCGTCAGGAACAGCAAGTGTTTGACCACCAACCCATGCACAATACATTTGTGCCTTAGTATCAAATCCAGTTGTTTTTACTCCTCCAACTGGACAATCTCCTCTAAAAAGTGCCCACTCCTCACAAGACATATTATCTTCAAAGTTACAAAGCCCATATTGACCGTTTGGTCCATTAACAATTTCAGTCTGTCCTCCAACTTTTGCACAATTGACTGAGGCTGGGTTGGCAAGACCAGTACTATTTTGGCTTTGATTTTGATTCTGATTTGTTTGCTGTTGTTGGTTATTGGACTCACTTGGTTGCCTATTTATAAATAAAAGCCCAAAAATACCAACAGCGACAACCGCTACAACTAGTCCAACAATTAAATTTCTATTCATGATTTAAATATAACCTTTAAATTGACGATTTTTCAATGTCCGAAATTTCCTTCTCATGGAATATCTTATTAACAATGTAAATTCCAAGAAGGATAAACACCCAACAAACTTCAGCAAGCATTGGATGAATATAGACAAGTGGTATCGCAAGTGTAAAAACAATCGGCGCAATCAAATTTCTAATACTGTAATACCGAATCTGCTTATCACTAATAGTTTTACTAATGAGATTTCTATTATGTGACGCATACCACCATACAAAGAAAAGAAAATATCCAACTGCCGCTAGGCTTGCTGAATAAAAGACAACAACCAGTGGGACTGTGTAATAGCTCCCATATAAATCAACTGGAAACGGAAGAAACGACAAACAAATTAAGAAAAAAAGATTAATCCACACAATTGTCATGTCAAACTTCTTGACCATTCCAAAGATTGCATGATGATTGACCCAGTAGTACCCAATAATGATAAAACTAAGAATATTCGCTAAATACTGCGGCCACAAATCTCTAAATAAATCTACAAATGTCGTGGTACTAGAAAGTTGTACAGCAGTAACTACAGGTAAATCAATTTTAAGAACAAGAAGTGTTGCAGCAAAAGCAAAAACCGCGTCAGAAAAACCCATCACCCTATCCTTGCTTATCAAAACTTGGATATCAGAATCAATCTTTCCCTCTTCTTTTCTAATTTCATCCATCTATTAAAGATACCATATGACCATCTTGTGTTTCGACAACACTCGTTGTATATAGTTCTAAGAATGTCACAAAAATATTTGAAAATATTTGGAGTCGCCGCCGTTGTTATACTAATTTTAGTTGGTCTTTTCTTCTTCAAAAATGGACCAACCTCCCCTGAACCCGTTGCTGCAAACGGCCCAGTTTCAGGAACCGTGACCTTTACCGCATTAAAACCTGATCCAGAAGATGCTGATAAAGGAACAGTTGTAATTAAATACAAAAACTACAATTCAAAAGACGACTATCAGTCAACAGGGATAACTTTGCCAGTTGAAAATAATGCTAAATGGACTTGGGACGACGCAGTAGCTGGAGAAAGTTATGAATTTATATCAGTTCTAATGATTGGTTCTAAAGAAATAAAAGAATCAGAACCAGTAACCGCAACTGCGCCGGCTGAAAATGTTACCTTAGCTTTGCATGTCGACTGGGACGACCTCCCATCAGATTTAATAGATAAAGCTACGACCAATGTTACAGGAACTGCAATCATTAACGGTTTTATTCCAAGTGGTTCAATTCTTACAATTTCAGCAAAAGAAGCAACAGCTCAAAACTTTGTAACAACTCAAACATTTAACTCCCCCGCTGCCACACAAAGTTGGGTTTGGAAAAATGCAGTCAAAGGCACTGACTACAATGTTAAAGCTGATCTCACATTAAATGGCACCTTAATTGGAACCACAGGAAGTTTGAATGCAATTGCTGGTGACAACGCAGTTACAATGATTTTAACTTCTAGGGCAACTCCCCCCGCGCCATCAACAACCACAATTTCAGGAAACGTCTATATTAATGGTCCAATCAATAACAACTCAACTCTCATAATTACAGCCCAACAATCAGGAACAGGATCTACTACCCAAATAGCTCAGGTAAATAATCCAACAAACAGTCAAAACTGGCAATGGAATGGAGCACAAACTGGCCAAAGTTATCAAATAATTGCTACCTTGCAAGTTAACGGCAACAACTCTGCCCAAGCAAGATCAACAACAGTGACAGCTCCAGCAAGTAACGTCAACTTCACAATAAATACGGGGGTTAGTATTCCAACCCCAACAGCTCAGCCTTCTCTAGTATCTTGTAATCAAGTCAGCAGTAATACTTTCAATGCTACATTACAGTGGCCCAATCAAAGTAATGCGGGCAACTATTGGTTCCAAGTTGGCACAAACCCAGGCCAATCAGATACCATAAATCAAAAAGTATCAGCAAATAACAGTCAGGGTCAACGTACCTCTTTCGATGTCCAAGGTTCTAAAAACTATTATGCTCAGTGGGCATATTCCCTTTGTGTAAATTGTTCAAGCGATTCCAATTTCTCAAACTTCTCCACTCCTCCAATGCGCTTCTATTGTGGCGGAAATCCAAATCCAACTCCAACCCCGACCCAAGCCCCCTCACCAAGCCCCACCCCATTACCCTCTCCAACTCCAGTTCCTTCACCAAAAATTTCGCAATGTGGACAATCATGTGGATCAAACGGATACTCGTGTGCCCAAGGTTTATCCTGCACTAATGTCCCAGGAGGAATGCCAGGTAGTCAAACCTGCCAAAACCAATCCTGTCCTGGAGAACCAGATTGTATTTGCCCCTTGCAATGACTTCGTTAAGACATGTTAATATAAAAACATGAATGGATTTCTAACAACAATTGCAGCATTCTTTGCCTCGGTTTTGGCTATATTTGGAATGGGTAGCCAAGAGGCATCAAATATCACTCCCACCCCAACTCAAGTTGTAACCGCTGCACCAACAAATTCAAATACTCAACAAGTTGTCTATAAAGGCGTTTCCCCATGTGCTGATTGTTCTGGAATCAATACTACTCTCACTTTAAATTATGACGGTTCAAATAACACGAGTGGCACCTACACTATGGTAATGGTTTATCAAGGAAAATCAGTACAACCCGTTACAGAAACAGGAACCTGGTCAGGTGGATCCAATGACATTATTACCTTGACTCCAAGTGGTGCAAATTCCCAACCACAATACTTTAAACAAACAAACGCTTACACTCTTGAAGGATTAGACGGAGATCAACAACCACTCCCTGCTTCTGTAAGCTACACACTCTCTGCAAACAACTAAGGATTTTGATTTATAGTAGAATCTCCTATATATGCCAAGACTGCTCATCGGCCTCTATGTTATTGCTGCTATTACAGTTTTCTTAGTAGTTTTCTCAGGAACACTTGTTAATTGGTTCTCACCACAAGTCACAGAAGTTATTGAAACTATCCCCACCATAACGAGCACTCCAATCCCGTCTCCAACACTAATCCCAATTGAGACATTAAGAAATAAAAGTGTCATTAATACAGACGTTCCTTTTACCGTCCAGGCCCCCCTCGGAGAATGGAGTGATCCCAAACAACAAGACGCCTGTGAGGAAGCAGCACTCTTAATGGCAGTAGCTTGGGCAAGAAACGAAACACTAGGTACTCCTCAGGAAACTAGAGACAAAATTATTGACATTGCCAACTACCAAACTGAAAACTATGGAGATTCAAGAGACACATCAACTAAGGATTCATTAGATAGAATTGCAAAGGGGTATTTCAATTTTAATGGAGCCAGTTACAAAGAAAATATTAGTACGAACGACATTATTAGAGAACTACACAACGGCAATTTAGTAATAACTCCGATGAATGGTCAAGCCATGAATAATCCTCATTTCACAAGTCCAGGACCAGAACGCCACATGGTTTTAATTATCGGTTATGATTCAGACACAAACGAATTTATAACAAATGACGCTGGTGTCGCCCCAGGCAAAGATTACAGGTATCCAGTTGATCTATTTTTTAATGCAGTAAGAGATTATGAAACCGGATATCATCTTCCCATCGAAGACACAAAGAAGAATATGATCGTCATCCAAAAGTAAATGCGTACACCTCAATATTCGGTGTCAAAAATTTCAAATCCAATAAATGTTTCCCTGGATTTTTTAGGTCTATAAGTTGATAAAGTTTGTCATCTTTAACTTCAACTGTCTGAACATTTTGTCCATCTAAACCAACTTCAACTTTTCCGGGTTTTCCATCAACTGTCCGCATCACAAGATAAACATTTTTTGCATTAAAGTTGAAGAAAAGTTCTGCTCCAATTGCAGGTATGGCTCGTTCTTCACCAATATTCCATTCACCCGTAAGAGCAAAGCTATTATCAGGAAGTGCCGATCCAGTAGCTACATCTACTCTCCCTTGTGTCCTAAGTGATCCTAAATACGTTTCCGGCGTCTGTGCAAAAATTTGATAATCTTTATAATTTACTGGGATCTTTGACACATCGGCACCCGCTTCAACAAGCAGTCTTCTAATAAGTTGTTCCGACTCAGTGTAGTCCCCTTCCCCAAAATGCGACGACACCACTTTGCCATTCTTATCTATGAAATATTTTGCTGGCCAATAGTGATTGTTGTAGTTATTCCAAGTTGCATAACTATTATCCTGAACGACTGGATATTTAATTCCAAAATCAGTTAAAGCTTTTTTTACATTATCTGGGTTTTTTTCGAACTCGAATTCTGGAGTATGGACTCCAATAATGACAAGCCCCTTGTCCGCGTATTTTTCATTCCATTCTTTTATATAAGGTAGTGTCCTAATACAGTTAATGCATGTGTATGTCCAAAAATCCACAAGAACAACCTTGCCTTTAAGGTCACTTATTTTAAGTGGCTTTGAATTAAACCAAAGACCTCCTGGAATAATTTCCGGCGCTTGATTTAACATATTGTCTTGCATGGTCTTACTATCAGTGACACTAGCCTGTTTAACTCCCCCTATCTTCTCTAGTTGTTCTTTAACGATATTATTGTCCTCTATCTTAGTTAACCCCGCCCCATAATCTGGAAATTTTTCAAGTAAAACAGTTTGAAATTTACGGTCGAAATTAAAAAACAACATCAAAGCCACTAAGATTAGAAGCACTCCAAACACCTTTTGAATTTTTCCTGAGTTAGGAACTAACCATGGGATTCGAGCAAAAATTGCTCGTCCAAAAATCATAATAATAAACATTGGAATTGCAGTTCCAAGAGCGTAAGCAAAAGTTATAAAGAAAACCCCAAGATTAACTGAATTTGAAACAGCCAAAGTAATAACAGACGCAATAATTGGTCCCACACATGGAGTCCAAAGTAGTCCTAAGGAAAGCCCAATCACTACTCCACCCGCGAATCCCGTAGAACCTTTTCCAACTGGCACCCTGGAAGACAACTTTGAAAACAGTTTCTCCATGTAAACCTGAACGCCAGAAAAAAGAAGACTGACTCCAAAAATAAAGATGACAACAATTGAAATATTCCTTAAAAGATCAGACGATACTCCAAGAGTTCTGACAATTACTGCCAAAAACAATGTAAAGAAAGTAAACGACAGGACAAACCCAACAACAATCCCTAAAGGTCGTCTCTTTCCTTCCCCAACTACCCCAGCAAGGACAATTGGTAACACGGGTAAAATACAAGGAGACAAAATAGTTACAATTCCAGCAAGAAATGCGAAAATAATAAGAAAGATCATTTTTTAAGGATTAAAATATTTATAAACAGCAAGTGATGTCTTGGCTGTTTGCTCCTCAGCTTTAAGTGGAACTTTCGATTCAGTCATCACACATATAATATAGTCCCCGCCCTTTGAATAAACAATTCCACAATCATGTTTATACGCATTAATTTCCCCGGTTTTATGCTCAACTCGAACATCTTTAGGTAAAAGTTTAGGTAGTCCATCATTTAGCTCATTAGAGGCAAGTAGATCACGAAATTCCTGATTATATTTTTCATCATCAAAAAACTCTCCCCTATAAACCTTTTCCAAAAAAAGCGCCATCGCTGCTGGCGAAACTGTGGGAGGTCTAACGAAATTCACATCCATTAAGTTCTCATCTTTTAGTAGTTTTTGCACTTTTGGATTACCTACCTCACGGGTCAAAAGGAAGGCGGCATAATTATGTGACACTGCTATCATCCGAGCCAAAGCGTCACTGACTGTAAATTTCATGGTTCCTGATGAAAGTTCGGCATCTTCCGGTTTAAGTTCTGCCCATTCATTTAGATTCTCAACTGAATCTGTAAGAATTTGATTCTCACTAAGTTTCCCAATTCTTATATCATCCAATACTCCAGCAACAAGCCAAGCTTTATACATACTTCCAGATAAAATCACATCGTTCTGGTCTTTAGTAAAACTTTCACCGGTAGCTAAATGTCTAATATAAATTCTATATTTCCCAGGGGCTCCTCTTAAAGATTGGTCAACAACATTTGCCAAGTTTTTAGATACAGTGGGATTACTCCACTCTTTCTGGTTCTCCCCTTTTGCAAGGGGACTAAAAGATACCGGTACCGGGGGTGAAAAGAGAAAAGTCAGTCCTAAAAATGCGGCTAAAATTTTGTCCATGATATAATAATTAGGATATGGATTCCCCCAAACAACTTAACCCAAACCTGACAGAAGAGCAAAAATATGTTTGCTTCTTGAAAGGCACCGGGCCTCCAGGCAGCGGCAAGTATAACAAATTCCAAGAAGCCGGAACTTATACTTGTGCCAACTGTGGAAACGAGCTTTTCATATCTGACACCAAGTTCGATTCTGGAACTGGTTGGCCAAGTTTTTGGGAAACAACCGGCAAACAAGCTGTCAAATTAGAAATGGATAACTCATTGGGAATGACCAGAACAGAAGTCAACTGTGCTAATTGTGGTGCTCACTTGGGTCACGTTTTCCCAGACGGTCCAAAACCAACTGGAGAACGTTATTGCATCAACTCCCTTGCGCTTGACTTCAAGCCAAAGCATGATTAAAAAACTTCTTTCAAATCAAATTATCTTAGCTTTCCTAATTATTGTCGTCGCTTGGTTTCTTTTTGAAGTCAAAAATATCCTTATCTCTCTCTTTATAGCAGTAATTATAAGTTCAACGCTAAATCCAATTGCTGAAAAGTTAGAAAGTAGAAAAATTCCAAGAGCGGCTTCAATTGTGATTCTTTACCTTCTTTTTTCTTGTGCACTAGTGCTGTTAATTGTCCCTTTAGTTCCTTTTATTAACATTCAAGGAAGATCCCTTGCAGCTAACTTCCCAGTTTATGTCTCACAGCTAAATTATGCTTTAGGTAACCCAATTTCTAATTCAGACTTAAATTCACTAATTAATTCTGAACTAGGTCTTGTTGGTAAAAATGTCATCCAAACCTCATCAAAAATTCTTGGTGGCCTTTTGACGGTAATCTCTACCATAGTTATCAGTTTCTATTTAAGTCTTGAACATGCCAAATTAAAAAAGAACTTTGTAGGACTATTCCCAAGCGATAAACAAAAACTCATCAGCAAGATCGCGAATGAGTCTGAGTGGAAACTAGGAGCTTGGGTAAGAGGTCAATTTATCTTGTGCCTTTTCATTGGCATTTTAAGTTACATTGCTCTAAGACTCTTAGGCGTTGAGTATGCTTTAATTTTGGCAATCATCGCAGGAATTTTAGAAATTATTCCAACAGTTGGGCCAATCTTGGCAGCTGTCCCAGCAGTCATTGTGGCTCTCTCAGTTTCTCCAGTTTCAGCAATCGGCGTTATAGCAGCCTATCTTTTAATTCAGCAGGCAGAAAATAGTTTCTTAGTTCCAAAGATTATGAACTCAGCTGTAGGACTTTCCCCTATCGTCATAATTATTGGTGTAGTTACTGGCTCTCAGTTAATGGGAATCCCTGGAGCACTTCTAGCAATTCCTTTTATGACAGTTCTCTCTGTAATTATTACAAACTTAAGAGCGAGCACTAAGTAAACTCTTAATTTGCTCAAAGCTCTTCCCTGATAAAAAATTACTTGAACCAACATCATCTTGGGAAATATCTTCTCCAAACCAATCCGGTTTCTTAAAACTATCCATTTCCCTCTCATTTTTAAATTCAACTTCCACAACAGCATGACCCTCCATTAAACCCTCGAAAATATCCAACTCAGCCGTAAGTCCTTTATCAAGTGGAATTAAATATCTCGTTTTCTCAACAAACTTATCAACGAGTTGCCACAATTTTTTAAATTCACCTTCAGTTAAAGACACATTTATTTCTTCCTGGCGCCTATGATCACTTGGATTAATTCTCCATTTTTTAGTTAACTCAAATTTATTACCTTTTGACCGAACACGAATTACAGAGTCGTCAGTCGAAATATATCCCTGCTTTATTTTAAAAGATTCAAACTTCGCCAAGTCTGTTGGTATTTTCTTAACTAAAAATGTCTTTTCAATTTCTAACATATTAGATATATTCAAAACCAAAATTTATTTCTTCTTAGAAACCGCTCCTGGAATTTCCTCCCAATCCCTTACTTTTCTGATTTTCAAATTTTTCCTCCAAGCAGCATTTAAAACTGACAAATCCACACCATGTTCCTTTGCTAGCCCCATTAAAGCCACAGCATCTTTAGGATAACATTTCTGACCAAAACCCCTCTCCGTTGTAACATCAAGTGGCGCTTTGTTAATCCTTCTATCAGCTTTGACCATTGTTTTAACCTCATCATAATTAATTCCCAGTTTGTTTGATAAATCAAATATTTCATTAGCAAAAACAATTTCAGTAGCAAGAAGTGTATTTGCCATATACTTAACCATTTCAGCAGTTGTTGGATCTGTTTCAAAAAGTAATGTCTTTGGAAAGCTTTCCCTGTAAAGATCGACAAGCTTTTGTCTAATTCGATTGTTGTCTCCACCAACAACAATCCTATCCGCGTTTACAAAGTCTTCTAAATAGTTTGCTTCAGTCAAAAATTCTGGATTAAAAAGAATTTCAGGATATTTATATTTCTCCCCCATCTTCCTCGTGGTTCCCGGAACAACTGTGGATTTAATGACAATAATTGGTCTTTTATTAAGTTTTTTTGAAAGTGTTGTTATATCTTTAATAACGCTATCGACAATTGAAAGATCAATCTTTGTGTACTTTGCATCCATTGGAGTCGGCACTGCCACAAAGATGATTTCAGATTGAGAAACAACTTTTTCTAAAGATTCGGAGGGAAGAAATTTATCGTGAACTATTATTTCGTGTCTATCCTTAAAGCCGTATTCAACAGCCTTGCCAACATACCCATAACCAACTATCCCAAGCTTCATAACTAGACCAAATTATAAACCACCCGCGCAAGTTTTTGTGAATCGTGTCTAATTAGACTTCTTTTCAAAACATCTCCAGATGATTTTTTAATCACTTCTTCCCCTAAAAGATCAGCCCTCACTACTTTATAAGGGGTATTCTTCCGCAAAAGATCATCCCGAACTGGTCCTCCATTTTCCAGTTCGTATTTCTTAAGAATTGATTTCGGTAAAGCCTTATCATTAACTAAAACATAATCTGGATATTTCCCCACATATTTTTTGAATTCCTCAACATGGTCTGACACATTAAAATCAAATGTTTGTCCCCACTTAGCAATTAAGTTAACAACAAAAACTAATTTAGCTTTTGATTTTTTAATAGCTTCAGGAACTCCACTAACAACCACATTTGCCAGTAAACTCGTATATAAATCTCCAGGCCCTATGACAATTATGTCAGCATTTAAAATTGCCTTTTTAGCGGAATCAGAAATTTTAACTTCAGGTTGCATCCAAAGTTTTTTTATTCTCATTTTCCCATCAAATCCGTCCCCAGGTTCATCAATATGAGTTTCTCCAAAAACTAATTGGCCATTTTCGTATTCTGCAACCAAGTGAGAATCCCTCTCTGAAACTGGAAGCACCTTCCCTTTAACACGTAAAATTTCCGATGCATAAAGGATCGCTTGCTCCTGGGATCCCAAAACCTCAGCCATAGCTACCAAAAACAAATTCCCAAAATTATGACCCTTAAGTCCATCTCCCTTATCAAATCGGTACAAGAAGAGTTTTCGAAGAAAATTAGATTCTTCAGGATCATCAGATAAAGCTGCAAGAGCCATACGAACATCACCAACAGGAAGTGAACCAAATTCATCTCGGAGTTTTCCTGTGCTTCCCCCAGAGTCAGAGGCAGTAACAATAGCAGTTAAATCCAATGGATACTTTTTAAGACCTGACAAAACAGTATATGTTCCTGTTCCCCCGCCAATTACAACAACTTTTTTCTTCATCCTAGACATTCAAATTAAGAAATGCTTCGTTTATTTTAATTGTGTTTTGAGTTATTTCTCTAAGAGAAACAGAAACATGCTCCTGGATCTCTTTTTCTATTTCGTAGTTAGCTCTAACCAGCTCTGAAAAATCTACACGATTTCTATATTTTGGATACCTATCATGTATGTCCTGAATTCTTTCGTCTAAAGTTGAAATGTTGTTTGGCATTACTCTAAGATCCGAGTAGAGCAATATTTTTGGGTACCAATTATTTGATCTTGCAGTTTTTATCGAATTGCCAAAAGACTTATCTAAAATAGTTTGACTTACTATCTGTTCCACGCCCAATTCTTCAAGCATTTTCTTAGTCGCCTCATGATCGTCCTCTCCATATTTTTGTATTAAAGTTTGCTGTAACTGCTGCAGTGATTTTGCCTCTGATTGTGATAACCCAAATTTTTCATAATTATCCCAAGTGAACTTGACCACATTTCCTAAATCATGTAATAAGGCTATCTTTGTTAGAAGATTCCAATCAATTTCTTCCCCTGTCCAATTTCGGTGAATGAAATCCACCACTCCCGCCACTCGCAGCATATGCTCAGACAAATTGGGGGGCACTCCAAATCTTTTATATACATCACCAACTGTCATAAAATTTTAAAGTTAAATATCCAATTAAATAAAACCGGTGCTAACCAATCGGTCAAATTTAATCTCAACCGCTTTAATCCTATCACCAGAAAAAGCACCTGCAAACGGTCTGTTAACCAAGTAAGTAAATCCTAAACCATACTGACACTCCAAAACGATACTTTTGGAACGAAGACCATACCCAGCAAGTCTCTGACGCATTTGACGGACATATGACATACAATCGTCATTAAATATAACTTCCTCAGGCAAGGAATCTTTATTAAAGCCAATAGGGACATGCTCATTGAGAAACACAGGTTCTGCTTTACTTAGTTCTTCGAAAGAATCAACAGTTTCCGTCCAACTATCTGGAAACCTCCCCATACCACCTAAATCTTCAAACTGATGAACCCAATCAAAAGTCACACCAGTTCGTAAATTATTAGCGGATTCTATAGCCGGGGCAATTCCGCCATGATTTTCAACTGTAAATTTTCGCCGAATAGTATCAGTTGAAACAGATTGGAGAGTACCTTTCTTGCGAGATTCTGGATCATGCACCAATATATATTTAGCATCAGTAAGTTGCTCAATAAGTTCAGAAGTTTTTGCAATCGTCAACTGGGCAGCAGCTGTAACCGCTAACTCAGGAACGGATGTAAACCCTAAACCACCCAGTCGTCCATGTACTCCAACTTCAAATCCCAAATCGTGTGCTCTATTAAAATATTCTAAGACGTTATTAATTCCCCCTACGGCTATATGTTCAATAAAAGAATCTCCCAAAAAAGGAAAAAACTTTTTTGCCAATACCGGATCGCTTCCTCCCACGACATCATCCGAGTGACCAATTTCCACACCATTTATTATCATGACCACAATTATATACTATCGGACAATTTGAAACCAAACATTTACGAACACGCGAATCTATTTCCGTTCACTGTTGAATCAGAAATCAATCTACCCTACACTAAATACATGGCCAAGCACACAGTAATATTAGTTATTATCCTTGGAATAATCTTCACTACTGTCGTTGCTTATCAAAACATCCAAATTAAAAAATTAAAAGAAGTCTCCCAAGAAAAAACTAAAATTGACCTACAACTTGCTTCCGTTAGTGCAGAACTTAAAAAACTCAAAAATACCGACCAAATTAAAAGAAATGATTTACTTGAAGAAGAAATTAAAAACATTGAAACCACCTATAACCAATCAGTCCAAACTTATGAATTACTCCAAGATCTTAAGGTTCAACAACCAAAACTAGACAAAAAATTTGACACTCTTCTTGCATTAGCAATTAAACAACTTTCCGATCGCAATTTTGCCTCAGCTACTGCTAATCTAACAAGCTTAAGCTCTCAAATTAAGGCTGAAACTGCAAAAATTATAGCTGCTTCAGTCCCCGTTCCCCCAAATGCCCCGGCTAATAATTCCGCACCAGGGTCCGGATACAGTAGACAAACTGTACACACCGATGCCGGTGATTTTGTTGTAGACATAATTGCTGGAGATCTGGGATCGACTAAAGTGGTTGTAGACACAGCCAGTGATGGTGATTGCAAAGACAATTGCCCAGTACTTTCACTTGGTGACTATGTGGCAAGAAATGGGGCCTATGCCGGCGTCAATGGCACCTATTTCTGTCCAGCTGATTATCCATCATGCGCTGGAAAAACCAATTCCTTCGATCTTCTAGTTATGAACAAAAACAAAAAATACCTAAATTCTGACAACAATGTCTACTCAACTAACCCCGCAGCCATTTTTGGAAACAACTTCGTAAGATTTGTGGGCGGTGCTCAAGACTGGGGCCGGGATACCGGAGTCGATGCTGTCATTTCAAACTTCCCTCTTTTAGTTTCTGGGGGCAATTCAGTATTTGGTGGAAATAGCGATCCCAAACAAGGTAGTAAAGGGACTAGGAGTTTTG
The DNA here is from genome assembly GCA_964576435.1 of uncultured Gammaproteobacteria bacterium. Lineage (GTDB taxonomy): Bacteria > Patescibacteriota > Microgenomatia > JAMCZE01 > JAMCZE01 > CAZNUP01. The sequence continues at coordinate 190,993 of CAZNUP010000002.1, read as the reverse complement.
TGGCAAGTAAAGGAAATACCGCCTATATCGGAGTTGCGCACAACGTAACTGTTGCTGAAAATGCTCTAGTCCTAAAAGCTATGGGCATGGACAATGCTATGAACCTCGATTCAGGAGGTTCCACTGCGCTTTGGTTTGGGGGTTATAAAGCAGGACCTGGAAGAAACATCCCAAACGCTCTTTTATTCGTCCGTCGCTAGCCCTAAAAAATGGAAATATCACATACTCTCGAGAAAACACAAAAAGAACTAGATAGGATTACACTTAAAGATCTTCTGAATTGTGGAGACACAAATCAAAGACAGACTTTGAATAAATTATGGCTTGATCCAACAATACAAAATCAAGAACCCCATGAGCTTCTAAAAGGTTTATTGGACCCGGAAAAGGCAGCTATGATATCTCAAACAATTAAGGCTTCATTAATGGCCATAACCAATAAAGGAGAACAAAACATCGAACGAGAAGCTATGCAAAGACGGGCAGTCAGAATCTATATTCTCGGACTAAAGCTTGCAGAAAATGGCTATCCAAGGATTACACTTGAAAGGCGGCCCACTAATCTGGATTTTTCCATAACACCTGAGGCATCAGCAGTAATCTCAAGAAATACTAGTCAAAAAAAATAAATAGCTTAGTTTCTTAAGCTAAAGTAGTAAAATAGCCCCATGTTAAAAGAAATTCTCATTGGTGTAGGAGTTGGCTTAATTGTTCTGGCACCTATTAGCTTTCTATCCTCCACCCACAAAAAACAAATTAAAGCAGATACTCAAAAACAAATTGTTTCAAAATCAGTTGAGCAAAAAGAAACTATAAATTCTTCCCCAAGTGCAAATATCTCCGTCCCAATTGTTATGTACCACTATGTAGGTTTCAATCCAAATCCTGGCCAAGATAAACTAAGAGATGCTTTATCCATAACTCCAGACCAACTAGAACAAGAGCTAATTAAAATTAAAACCGAAGGGATGACACCTATTGATTTAGACGAACTCTATAGAATCTATAAACAAAATGCAAAACCGCCCCAAAAACCCATTGTCCTAACTTTCGATGATGGCTATGTCGATTTCTACATTAACGCCTATCCCCTTTTAAGGAAATATAACTTAAAAGCAACACAGTTTATAATCACAGGCTTTGTAGGAAAATCCGGCTATTTAACCTGGAACATGATTAAAGACATGCAAAAGTCAGGTTTAATTTCTTTTCAGGCACACACTGTAAATCACCCAATTCTTACTCAAATTCCTAAAGACAAAGTGTTTAATGAACTTTTAACAAGCAAACTAAGATTGGAAGAGAATCTTGGGATCCCAATCAATTTTATTGCCTACCCCTCAGGGCTTAGTAATGAATTTGTTCAGCAAGAAGCAAGTCGTGCCGGATTTTTAGGAGGATTGACAACACATCAAGGAAACGCCACAAATATTAACTTCAATATGCCACGAGTACGTTTCCTACCTTAAGTCCTTTAAATATTCCTGAGTTCGTGCATTAATCTGGTCCATAACCAAATCAACTGAAACATCTGCATCAATAGTAATCCAATTGCCAAATATTTTGTCTCTACGACTTGATCCATATTGATACGTTGCTGCCATCCTATCATATGCATCTTGAACCCTAAATAAATATTCAATCTTTTCATCATCAAAAGCATCTCCAGCGTGATTACCCCCCTTTCTATTTAAACCAATTAATGGACTTGAAACTTTTAGATAGTAAGTCAAATCCGCCCCAAACTTCCCCAATACGCGCTTGTGCTCAGTAAGTATTTGCTTTTCTGAAACACCTTCTCCTGCACCTTCCCAAGCAAACGTAGAAGCATAGTGTCGCACTGACAAAACATGTCTTCCTCTCTTTAAATTAGGTCTAACCACTTCATTAATAGTCGACTCTCTAGCCTCATAAAACATCTTGATTAAACCCATAGGAGAAACTCGTTTGTCATTCTTAGCATTAAATATGTTTATTCTCATATCCTCCGCAAATGGGGTTCCACCTGGTTCTCGAGTTAAAACCACAATCCGTCTAGTATTAGTTTCCCAAATTTTCTTAACAAAGGGCGCGGCAGTATCTTTTCCAGCACCGCCCATACCTTCTATTCCCAAGTATTTAGGCGAAATATTAGATCCTTCTTTGTTAAACTCTTTGACAATAAACATAATAATTGTAAAAGACTTATAATCGACTTATACGGCCAATTCATGACAGCAATCAGTATTATCTTTGACATATTTTTGACATGAAAAATATTTACAATGCATTTCCAGAAGACTATATGAATAGTGCCTGTCAAAAAGCACTCAAAAATCTATCTCAGGGAGAGAACGTGCTTATTAGTGCAATGATTGGTTGTGGAGGAAAAACTTTTCTTAATTTGTTTTTATTAAATTGTGAGAAAAGTAAAATTTTTGAAGAAATCCAATATTATGATCCAGAAGTAAACAGCGAATCACTCGTAAATTTCGTAAGTAACCGTATCCCCCAGAATAAAGATGTTAAAGTATTATTCATTGTCCGACTATTCAATTTACTAGACAACAAGAATATCCTTCTGGAAAAACTTAGCAGTCTTCGACAACCAAAACAAAAGAAAATTTTATTTTTGATAATCACAGACCACACAGGAATTACAAAGCCAGACGAATATTTCGGTAAAAGCAGTCCATTCTTCCCGTCAAGACAATATATTGCTCCATTTAACTTCGAAGAAACAACTAAAATGATAGGAATAAACAATAGCTTCTACGGGTACGGTACCCAAGATGTAGACATTCCTCGTATTTACGGTTTATCAGGTGGAATTCCTCGGCTTATTAAACATATCTGCAAAGATTTAGCCGAAAGAACAGCAGACTTGAAGAATACCAAAAAGTTTTTGACTAATCCAACTATTTTTTTTCAATTAAATTATTTAGCTAAACTACTTATCTCCGTTGACACAGACAAATTAATAGAGCTTAAGTTAATTGACGAAAATATGAACATAAAATCTCTTCTTTTGAAGGAATATTTTCAAACATACAAAAGTGATGCAATAAAACAAATATATCCTCAGTTTTCAGAATTAGAACAAAAACTTACAACATATCTCTATGAGTCAGATGGCAAAGTAATTGCAATAGAAAAAATAGAAGATTTACTAGAAATGAATAATTTGAATAGTTCTTACTGGTCAATTTACAAGCAAATATCCAGACTTAAACCTAAAATAAAAGATCGCTTTGAACTAATAAATATTAAGGGAAAGGGATATTTACTGCGTCACAAGTCTAATCCTTGAAGAATCTAAAATTCCCGTCCCTATGGAATTTTGGAGCTGCACATGGTACGACTTATTCCCAGGTTGAATTGGAAACTGAACCGACAAAAACTGTCCTGGACCAGATTGAGTTGAAAGTACCTGACCCGAAAACAAATACGGAGTTGACGTATCATAAAGTTGAGCTTGCATAGTCCCTTGTGCATTTGGTATTCCCATAACGACTTCAAAGTAAGCAGCCACAATTGGTGGATAATTTGCTGTATTAATTTGAGTTTGGGCAGAATAAATATCTACCCATTGTCCATTTTGAGAAACTACTCCCCCTCCCATAGGAATAATAAATTCCTGAGTTGATCCAGTTGGGGCAGCTTTTACAACAGTTTTAGTTGAGGTTGTGGACTTAATTGTCTTAACTTTGGCATCAACAGCAGCATTAATCATTGCCTGACACTTTGTTCCACAGTTATCCCCTTCAATATCAGAAACCACATTTGAAGATGCACTAGAAACATCTTGAGTAATTGAGTTTCTCGCCGCCTTAACACTGTCTGCAAGAGTCAAAATCCGCGTATTAGTGTCCTCAAACTTGGAGTTGTGTTGAAAAACGAAGTAATTAACAACCAACAAATTACCAACAAGAAGCAAAAATCCAATTAAGACTAGAATTCGAATCACTTTTTGAAAACCCTGCTGCCTTCGGGTGTATCCTTAACAGTATATCCCATTTTGAGAATTTCATCTCTTAATTTATCCGATTCACTAAAATTCTTATCCTCACGTGCTCGCTCTCTTTCACTAACAAGTCTCAAAACCTCAACTGGAACTTCAACTTCCAAATTTGGTTCTTCGTTAAGTTTTAGTCCAAAGACTTTATCGAAATCTAAAACGGTAGCTAATTTCTCACTATCTGAAATATTTGAATCATCCAAAAGTTTCCAAAGAACAGCAATTGCTCCTGGCATATTTAAATCATTATTTATCGCTGCCAAAAATTCATTCTTATACTTTTCGTTAACCTGTCCAGGATCTTCATTTAAAGCACTGACTTTAGTTCTAAGTTTCTTAAGTGCATTAGACGCTGCTTCCAAAGCTTCCCAAGTAAAATTTAATACCGTTCTATAATTTGCTGAGAAATAAAAATATCTAAGAGCAAGTGGGTCAAATCCGCGAGCCACAATATCTTGAAGTGTATAGGCATTCCCAAGACTCTTTCCCATTCTTCCCCCGTCCACTGTCAAAAATTCACCATGTAGCCAATATTTAGAAAATGTTTTTCCCGTAGCACCTTCTGACTGTGCAATTTCATTTGTATGGTGGATAGCAACGTGATCTACTCCTCCAGTGTGAATATCAAAAGTCTCTCCAAGATATCTCATACTCATAGCAGAACATTCAATATGCCATCCTGGAAACCCTTTTCCCCAAGGACTGTCCCACTCCATCTGCCTGTTTTCTCCTTTAGGAGTAAATTTCCATAAAGCAAAATCAAACGGATTTTTCTTTTCACCATCTTCAATAAGTTCATCCCGACTAGCCATTCTTTTATCAATCATCTTTTGACCTCCAAGTTTGCCATAGTCCGGGAATTTTTGTACATCAAAATAAACTCCTTGAGAAGTTGTGTAAGCAAGCCCCCTGTCAAAAAGTTTCTGGGTAAGGTCAATTTGCTCTTTAATGTGATCAGTAGCTCTTGGCAAATGAGTTGGAGCCAAAATATTAAGTTTTTCTCTTGAAGAGATAAAATCATCTAAATAAAACTGGGCAACATCCCAAGCTGTCTTATTCTCCCTCTTAGCTGCCTTTTCCATTCGGTCCTCCCCAAGATCAGCATCTCCCAAGTTGTCCCCAGTTAAATGCCCCACATCAGTGACATTCATCACATGGTTAACTTTGTATCCATTAAATTCCAAGACTCTTCTTAAGACATCCTCAAATACAAATGTCCGCCAATTTCCAATTGTGGGAGTGCTATAAACTGTAGGACCACATGTATAAAGTCCAACCTCTCCAGCTTTTATGGTTTTAAGGTCCTCAACTTTGCGAGTTGCTGTATTGTGGATTTTCATCTCTTTATTCATTATATCTCTAATCTAGAAACAAAATTAACACCATGTTTCTTAGCAAGAAGCTTCAAAGCAACTGATTCAGTCTCGTTTTTAAGTTCCACATTTTCCCCAGAAATCGTCTCAAGCTTAAAAGAATTATCTTTATAGTTCATGACCATAAATAGACTATCACCTTCTTCATCGGTAACAAGATATTTAGCGTTTTGAAAATAGAATCCTTTAATTTTTTTCATTAAAAAACCCGCTCGAAGCGGGAAATAAGCCAAAGTAAATCGATTTCTCGATCTTACCTTGGCAAAGTGCAACAACAACTAAAATTTAATAACTTCATACTTATTCTGTTATGGCTATTCTATTAGCATTATATCGCCTTTCAACCTTATTTGCCAAGATTAAGCCAAAAACCATTGCAGAAAAAACAGACAAATCGTGATTGGGTGTGTTAAGAGCATTTTCTAAAACAACTGCACCTGTAGCACCCAATAAAGCACCCATAGACCCTCCAATAAACCAAGGTAGTAATTTTTCTTTAATTCCACTGAACATACTCTGAACTATACCAAAAATCACCCACCAATCAAGCCTTTGAACTCCCCTGTGCTTTTTGAACTCTTAAGTGTCTTTTGGACAGCGTCATCTTTGGGTTTCTTGTTCTCCTCTTTAACTTCTGGCCCAACTTGAGGCGACCCAGTTTGTTGTTGTCCACTAACTTTAAGTCTTTGTTTTTCAAGCTCTGCCCGCACCTTTTTAAGTTGTGCCATTTGGAGTTGAGCCGTTTGCTGTTTCAAATCATTAAGCTGTTGTTTGGTTGGAGGAGTTTTCCCAGTAATTGGATCTTTTTTGCCTGCTTTCTTATCATCAGGTTTAATCTCAGTCTGTGGTTTATTTGAAGAACTATCACTATAATTACCAGTAATCTGTGCCTTAGCGATTTTCCCCATATCTTTAACCTCTCGAACTGTTGCCTTGCCGGCATCTTTAAAAAGTTCTCCAACTTCGTCTGTAAAGCCACCTAATTTTCCTTGGTCACTCATATGATCTTCTGCCCTCCATAGCTCGTGTTAAAGTTGTGGAGTCAGCATACTGCATGTCTCCGCCAATGGGAAGTCCAACCCCAAGACGAGTAATTTTAATTCCTTTGTCTTTCATCTTGTCTTTAATATAAAGAGCCGTGGCTTCTCCTTCCATTGTAGGATTTAAAGCAAGAATTATCTCTAGTGTTTCCCTATTAAAAAGGTCAGATATATAAAGTTCATCCGGTCCAATATTATTTAGTGGATTTATGACCCCATGAAGAACATGATAGAGCCCGTGATAAGTGCCAGATCTTTCTAAACTAAAGACATCTAAAGGCCCTTCAACCACACAAATGGAATCTTTATCTCGTGTGTTGTCAGAACAAATTTCACAAATTGTAGCTGAAGATATATTCTTACATTCCTCACAAAGAACAATTCCCTCTTTTAGATTAGAAACGGAATCAGAAAATTTCTTAATCTCACTGTCAGGAACATGAAGCAAATAAAAAGCTAAGCGTTCAGCCGTTTTAGGCCCAACACCGGGAAGCCTTTCAAAAGCTTCAATCAAATTTTGAATCTGCTTTGGAAAGGTCATTCTTACTGTCCTCCACCCATGCCACCAGAAAGTGCTTGAAGTTTGGAAGCCGCCACCATCTGTGACTTATAAAGTGCTTCACCAACTGCTGCTTCAAGCTCATAGTCTCTGACACCACCTAAAGATATTTCAAGAACCTTTTGGTCACCAGTTAGGACAACCTTTAAATCTCCTTTAGTTGTGTTTTTGACAATTTCAATTTTTTCCTGTGCAAGTTGCTGTTGAATTTGCTGAGCGGTCTTTCTCATCTGATTAAGATCGCCAAGCTGTTTAACTCCATCAAGTAAACCCATATCACACCTCCTTCAAAGTAAATTTTATTTTTATATTCGCCCCAAGTATACCAGAAATTACTTCTTCAAGAATCTTTATGTTCTTATCCTCAGAAAGCTTGTCTTTATGGAACTTATAAAACGCTTCAATTGTAAGATAGTCACCTTTCAAACTAACCGGTCTACTCGACCTAAGAAGCGCGGATAAGTTGTGATTGTAGGGTTTAACGGCAGTAATAATTTCTTGCCACTTCTCATCTGTAATTGCTCCAGGCATTGCCGCACTAATTGGTTTAACTATTTCGGCTTTAGATTCAACCGGAGTAACAGGCACAGAAACAGGTTCTACTGGAGACACTGAAACAGTCATTGGTTTGGATTTAGGTGTTTCACTCTGTCCACACCATTCAGCAATTACAAGTTCTAGGGGAAGTTCGGGAAGCGGGCTATCTTTAATAAGACCATTAGCTTCAATGAGTTTTGTTATAAGAACTGTATACTGAGGGTTCTCCAGTATTTTTACCTTAAGTTCTAAAATGATTTCAGTCATCAAATCCTTAATTCTCCCCCCACCGCCAATATACTTTTCAACTTCACCAATTGCAGATTGTCCATCCTTAACCGCTAATTTTGAAACAATTTCTTGACCTGTCTTTTTCAGTTTCTGGCCATCAAACAGTTCTTCCCCCTTGGTGAATTGCTCCAGTAATTTGTCAGCATCTCTAAAAGATCCATCAGCTTTAAAAGAAATTTCCTCCAAAGTGGCTTCGTCGATTTTTATATCCTCTTTCTTAGCCTTCTTCTTAAGAGATGAAATAATCTCCTCCTTATTTGCTTTTCCAAAGTCATAAACTAAACACCTAGAAACGATTGTTGCGGGAAGCTTGTGAGAATCAGTCGTCGCCAGAACAAAAATTACATGTGCCGGTGGCTCCTCTAAAGTCTTAAGTAGCGCGTTAAATGCGCTGTTTGAAAGCATGTGGACTTCATCAATGATATAAACCTTATACTTAGATGATGTTGGTGCAAGTTTAACCTTCTCCCTAAGTTCCCTAATATCATCCACCCCGGTATTTGACGCAGCGTCAATTTCCACAGTATCCAAACTTCTACCCTCCATAATGGCAAAACACGACTCACATTTGTTACAAGGCTCCTCACCCTTCTTGCGGCCCGTACAATTGACAATCTTAGCTATAAGCCTAGCTGTAGTGGTTTTCCCAGACCCACGAGTCCCAATTAGGAGATATGCATGACTAAATTCGTTATTGAGAAGTGATTTCCCTAAAGAGTTCTTAATCCTTTCGTTATCCAGTTCGGAGATAGTTTGTGGTCGATATTTTAGATAAAACACAAAGTCATTCTACTCGTCATGGTGTTCACCAAGCAAGTGCAACAAACCATGCTCAACAAGTTCAGACACTTTCTCATCTACCATAACATTGTCATCAGTAGCCTCAACTTGAGCCATTGGGTAGCAAACAACAATGTCCCCCAAAATCAAAGTCCCAACCTGGTGCTCCACAAAACCGTTTGCAGATTTTGCAGTTGGTGAAACTGTAGCTGCTCCTTCTTCAGCCAAAGGAAAAGACAACACATTATGAGGTTGATCATCATTTAAGAACTTTTTAGCTAGTTCCTGTGCTTTTCTAGTTCCGCAAACAAGAATTGAAACTTCGCAATCTGAAGAAATTCTTCGACTCTCCAAGACTTTCTCAATCCCAGCTTTGATTTTTGGACGAGAAACAGGATATCGAGAATCGGCTGATATCAATACGCTAACCATTAAATTATTTTAACACTTCTCGGAGAATTTTGGAGACCGTGTTTCCATCAGTTTGCCCCTTAAGTTCAGCCATTGAAAGCTTCATCATTGTTCCAAAATCGGCATCAGGGTTACTAGCTCTAATCTGTTGTATTTTAGCTGTCACTTCAGATTCACCCATCTGTTTTGGCAAATAGCTTTGAAGAATTAAAAGCTGCGCTTCTTCTTTATCAACAAGATCTTGCCTATTTCCTGTTTTGAACATCTCCACCGATTCCTTGTGGGTTTTGACTTGTTTTTGAAGAACCAAGGAAACATCTTCATCAGTTAAGCTAGAATCATCTCCTTGTGGGTACTTCTCAATTCGAACATTTTTAAGTGCACCCAATAAAAATCTAAGGGTATCAATTTTTTCTTGATCCCTATCTTTTTGCGCTTGAACTAGATCTGATTTTATTTTCGCAAGAAGCATTAATATGTCCTTCGATTTGGATGCTTTTTCATAGCCGCTTTATTCTTTCGAACTGTAGCAGGCTTTTGATAAAACTCTCGTTTTTTAAGCTCTCCTAAAATATCTTCAGTCAAAACTTTCTTTTGAAATGCGCGAATGACTGCATCTGAACTTTGTCCTGGTTGTGCTTTTACAACTACCATGTAACATAAACACCGCCTTCCTTATACTTCTCTATTGACACTAACTTCGCCAAGTAGATGGAAGTGCAAATGAGGAACTGCCTTAGCAACTCCCCCATTTGTAACAATTCTATAACCTTTACTATCTAACTTTTTTTCTTTAACAAGCTCCATGAGCTTGTCACGAATCTTCAGTAACACTGTATCACTAAGTTCATCTAAATTCTCCACGTGTTCCGTAGGAATCGCAATTAAATGAACTGGTGCACTTGGATTAATACTTGGAAAAATTGCTATTTCATTGTCCTTATAGACAAAATCTGCAGGCAATTTACCAGATATAATCCTGCAAAATACACAAGTTCCCATTACTATGATATTTTAGACCTTTTCACTACACGCTACAAGATATCTAATAAGACATATTACCATAAAAAGTGTTAAAATGTTATAGGTTATGAGTAATATTGAGTCACCAACAGGTGGAATCTGCATAGAAAATAAATGCTCTGATTGTTGTCGAGGCAAAAAACCTGGAGTTTTAATACCCCTAACAAAAAGGGAGGCAGATTTTCTTAAAGAAACTGGGACCATCATAGCGCCAGATATTATTGACTACAGTCCGGGCGGTATTCCCCAATTTAGAAAAACAGAAGAAGGATTAATTGTATATCTTATGATTGATCCATGCAGTCAGTTAAACAAAAATGGACTTTGTGATGCAATAAATAATCCAAATAGGCCCCAAGCATGCAAAAATACTATCCCAGGCGGACAAAATTGCTCTGATTGTAGGTCAGACAATGGTCACCCTCCAATTATTCCCATTAATTCCATAACTGTCAGGACTAAATGATTTACCTGGCTTGACAACCCAAAATCATATACTTAGAATAAGAAAGATGAGATCAATTTGTTTTCGAATTACCGGCCTCCTTAAACCAGTCCAAATTATTGGACTAGTTAATGCGTTGGAGGAATAGGAAACAAAACAATAAAAGTTAAATAAAAAAACAAGATTCCTCCAAAAAAAGGAGGATTTTTTTATTGCAAAAATATAGAAGGAGGTGAAACATGGCACAACTAAAAGAACAAACTTGGGGAATGCAAAAAAAATTGAATTTAGGTATAAACTACATTGACGGTATTGAGGACATACGTCAATGCAGCGGCCCAGTTATACCCGATCCAACAGTAAACGAAGAGGCTTGGATAAAAAGAGGGCAAGCATTGAGAATAGCACGAGCATCTGAATTAGCAAGACAAGCAGCATTATCTTCTGGTTATACTACCGAACAAGCTGAAGGAGTAGCAAGTGCAGCAGAATTATCCTTGAGAATTGCAGGTCAAATCAATTTGGCCATCAAAGATGGATCTGTGCAACCTGTCACAAAAAGTGAACTAGAAACAAAAAATTAAATTTACGGGGCGGGGTAACTCCCCGCCCAAGTAATAATTTAAAAGTTTTCGGGATTGGGCTTTCCTTCAACCTTCGGACTCGTCCTCATCTTACCTCCCAACCCCTTGCCCATTGACTGTCGACTGACGACTTCTGCTGGAGGCTTATTTCCCTGTTTAGTGGGACTGTTTCTCTCACTTACCCCTCCACTCGAATCGTGTGGAAACCCGTCAGATTTTTGCTCTTCATGACCAGCCATTTTCTTAACCACCTCCTTCTTAGGTTGATTAAAATATTTCGTGATTGCCACCAGGCACAACAACTTCCTTTGGTGGATTTAAACCCATTCTCCGCCTGATATCTTTTTCACTTAGATTAGAGGGCCGATAAAGCTCTGTTTTCAATCCAATTATTCGAGGATTTCCTTCTAATCTGGTGGACGGATTACATATCTCATCTGGACGCATTTCGGCTGCTATAAAAATAAAAATCAAAGGAATCATTTGAATCGATTACACTCCCAAGTAATTCGGATGTCAATAGTAATTTGATAATAAATCCTATAGTTTGATATAATTACTTATGGAAATATTAGGTAGCAACATGGTTCGTCTAGAAACTGGCGAATATATTAGGGGTGCAAACAATAGTCAGATTGGTCCTTTTACTGAGGCCGCAATAGTTCGAGTCCATCTATTTAATGAATTAAATATGATGCTAGTTCAACTTCAAGACAAAAAACTTCAAGTCCCTGGGAATGAAATTGGAGATCTAAGAAATTCAGTTTATTCTAAATCTCAATAAGATTGAGCAAATAACCAACGATGTTTGGCATCCATTCCACAATAAACACATTTACCCTTTTCTTCTTTAGAGTCTAAAGGCAAACATCTTGTAGATGCTTTTGTCTCAGCCTTTATTTTTTTCTCACACTCAGGCGTTTCACACCAGAAAGCGTAAATAAACCCCTTAGAAGTTTCCATTATCTGTTTAAATTCATTGTAATCAAAGACTTCATGTGTATTATCTTCTGTAAATTTTTTATGCTTTTCAAATAAATCTTTTTGAATGAGTAGAAGAGTCTTTTTTACTTCTTCTGAAAGATCACTAACAGCAACTGCTTTTTTCTCCAATGTGTCACGCCTAACAAGTGTTACCTGGTTTGAAGCAGCTTCCTTTGACCCTATCTCTAATCTAACTGGAATTCCCTGAACTTCCCATTTATTAAATTTAAACCCTGCAGACTCCCCATCTCGGGTATCAACCTCCACCCTAAAACCAGTTAATTGGTCAGTAACTTTATCCATGAAATCAGAGGAAACTTCCGAATTTGGAATTGGTATTACTACAACCTGATTTATGGCAACATTCGGTGGAAGAACAAGGCCAGAATCATCACCATGAACCATAACAAGTCCACCAATACTTCTAGTTGAATAGCCCCAACTATTTTGCCATGGATACATTTTTTCCTGTTCAGGTCCTAAGACCGTCCAATCAAATGCCTTTGCAAAATTTTGTCCTAAATCGTGAGAAGTACATCCCTGCAAAGCTTTCCCATCTGGCATCAACATCTCATAGGTAAATGTTTTATCAGCCCCGGCAAATTTCTCAGCATCACTTTTGACTCCAGGAATTCCATAAAGTGCTAAAAGTTCCTGATAAGTTTTGACGTAAGCGTTAAGAGCAAACATCACAATGTCCATTGATTCTTCATGTGTAACATGAGCACAATGTCCCTCTTGCCATAAAAATTCTGATGTTCTCAAAAATAAATATGTTCTCTTTTCCCACCTAACTACATTGTTCCACTGATTTATAAGGACAGGTAAATCTCTATAGCTTTGCGTCCACTGCTTATACATTTCATACATAATTGTCTCGGAAGTAGGCCTAACAACCATTTTTTCTTTGAGTTCTTCGCCTCCAGCAAAAGTTACAACGGCGGTTTCAGGAGAAAATCCTTCTACATGCTCCTTTTCTTTATGCAAATAGCTTTCAGGGATAAATATCGGAAAATATGCATTTCGAATACCCTTTTCTTTAATAAGAGGATCCATAAATTTTTGGATCGACTCCCAAATAGCATAGCCATTTGGCCGAATTACCATACAACCCTTAACTGGAGCGTAATCAGCAAGCTGAGCTTTAAGGATAACATCTGTATACCACTCGGAAAAATTCTCACTTTTCTTTTTTAAATCTTTTTTGTCAAACTTCTGTGCCATATTATTTGAAAAAATTCCTCATAATATCATTATATGTAATAAGGACAATTAAACCCAAAAGCACGAAAAATCCTATCTGATTAATTCTATTTTCCTTCTCCATAGGAAGTTTCTTCTTGAAAATTGCTTCAACAAGAAGAAAAGCTAGCCGTCCTCCATCCATTGCTGGAATGGGAAGGATATTCATAAATGCAAGAGAAAGAGACAAAACTCCAATTAAGTTAAGCATCCCAACAGCAGCGTCCCGTCCCCCAAGTCCTAAGATATCTCCAACTGAACTAGCTATCCCTACAGGCCCTGACACATTGTCAGTGACAAGCCCCGCATTTTTAGTTTGCCAAGCCGATGAAACAAGATGGCCAATAACAACAATATTGTATCCAAGCATGTCGATTGAGTATTCAATTCCCGAAACAAGTTTTTGCATTGTTGTGTTGTAATACAAGATATATCCTTCTCCAATTCCAATTCCCATTGCTCCCTGTCCTTTTGGAGGGTTAACTCGTGGAGTCAATGTCACATCTTTTCTCTCTGTTAAAAGTAAATCTGTAAGAGCTAGTTGAATTGGAATTCCAGATTGTGATTTCACATAATTCTGAAAGTCGCTTCTGGTATCAAATGTTTTTCCATTAACACTTTCAACAACATCCCCAACAATAAGTCCTTTATCAGAAGCTGGTGATCCTTTCTCAACCCCGACAACAACCACAGCAACTTTGTAAGGCGAAATAAAATTATAGTCAGCTAGCTTTGGGATAAGTGACCTAAACCCTGACACCCCTAGGAAAATATAAAAGACAGTAATTCCAAGAAGAAGATTCATAACTACCCCAGCAACCACAACTGAAATCCTTGTCCAAACAGGTGCTTCATAAAACATCTTCCCTGATACTTCTGCTTCTTCAGTGTTTGCTCCAGACACCTGAGCATCTTCCCCTTTAAGTTTTACAAAACCCCCAAAAAGTACTGGATAAAAAGACAGCCTCATCCCCCCCTTTAGTTTTTTAGACCAAAGTGGTCTTGTAAAAGGAAGCCCTAAAGCAAACTCTAAAACCCCAATCCCCGCTCTTTTAGCAACAATAAAATGCCCAAATTCATGAATAAGAACAAGGAGTGATAAAACCAGGAGAAAAACCACAATAACTACTAAGTTGTCCATGGAACCATTCTAAGGGATAAACGGGTTTTTTTAAACGGTCAGAAGTTCTTTTTCTTTGTCAGAAAGCATTTGGTCTAGTTGATCATTAAGTTTATCAACCAAATTTTGAATTTCCTTCTCTTCGCGCTTTTTAGTGTCTTCATCAGCGCCACCTTTAATTACGTCTTCCATTTCTTCATGTCTAACCTGCCTAATCATCACCTTTCCGCCTTCAATTTTAGTTTTGGCAAGTTTCACATATTCCTGTCGTCTCTCTTCAGAAAGTGATGGAACTATAACCCTAACCTTTGTTTCATCGGGAACCGCCGTTAGTCCAAGGTTCGCATCAGAAATGGCCTTGGCAATCGTCTCTGCGTTTGAAATATCAAATGGTGTAACAAGAAGTGTTGTTGGATCAGCTGCAAGAATTGTCGCCAGCTCCAAAAGTTTCATTTTGGATCCATAGGCATCAACAACAATGTTTTCAATAAGCGCTGGGGTTGCTTTTCCAGTTCGAATTGTTGCTAAATCTTGCTTAACAACCTCAATAACTTTGTTAAATTTAGAAGTATCCATTAAATCTCTATGCGTTTAAAATCACCAAGCTTGATGTTTTCTCCAAGCTTTCCAATGACTGCCTTTATCATAGCATCAATGGTCAACTTTGAATCACGAATATATTCTTGTTTCAAAAGTTCTTCTTCATTCTTTGGATTCATAGAAGCAATTTGAAGCGAAATTTCTTTTCCAAGATTTTGGAAATCTTCTGTCTTAGCAACAAAATCAGTCTCGCAAAGAAGTGACACTATAACTCCGATTTTTCCACCATGAACATAAGAAAATACTCTTCCTTGATGTGTTTCACGATCACTTTTCTTAGCAGCTTTTTCAATCCCCCTTTTCTTCAAATACTCTTCAGCTTTTTTTAAATCCCCTTTACCAGCTTCCAAAGCTTCCTTACAATCTGCAATTCCAGCTCCAGTAAGCTCTCTAAGTTTCTTTATATCATCAACACTACTCATGTTTGTCTTCCTCCTTAACTCTTTCTGAAAGCCCTTCACTCCAAGCGTCACCAAGATATTCAGTTATAATCTTAATTGACCCAACAGCATCGTCATTTGCTGGAATTCCAAAATCAATTGGGTTTGGATCAACATTAGTATCAGTAATTGCTACGATTTTAACTCCCGCCCGAACCGCTTCCTTAACTGCTCCCGCCTCTTTCCTAATATCTAGGAAAAATACAGCATCAGGAACTTTAGTTAGCCCCACCAAGCCACCGTAAAGCTTTTCATACTTATCGAGTTTCCTTTGGGCAAGAAGCTTTTCTTTTTTTGTAGCAAAACCACTATTATTTGCAATATCTTCCTTGAGTTTAACAATTGTATCTAGGTTGTTTTTCTTAATAACATCAAAGTTAGTAAGAAGCCCTCCAGGCCATCTCTCAAGGAGGTAATAAAAGTTACTATTCTCGTTATTATCCCGAACCTTTTTAGCAATTTCTTCAATAAGTTCTTGCCCCTGTCTCTTGGTTCCCACAAAAAGGACTGACTTACCGTTTTTAGCAAGATCCTTGAGATATTCAGCAGCAGCAACTAATCCGTCTTTTGTTTTAGCAAGATCAATAATATGAACACCGTCTTTGGCGCCATAAATATAAACACTGGCTTTTGGATGCCATCTAGTAGTCTGGTGACCAAAATGGCACCCAGCCTCAAGTAATTCTCGTAATGTTATGTCTTTCATTTAGTGTTTGAAAAATCCCTTAATGCCACCACGGTGTGCGGATAATCAGGGATTTAAGCGCACCGTGTGAGTAATAGAAGTCATTTTAGCTTAATTACCAGGTTTAGTCAACTCATCGTTGAGAGCTGCACCCCCAAACCACAAACCTAATCCAAAATAGAATATTTCTGAATATACTACAAATTGAACCGGGTCAACCTTGGTTATCTCAGATTTGACCACAAATTTAGAGACCTCGTTTGCCAGCACATAAACTCCACCCAAAGCAATATCTATAACACCTCCTGCAATCATAAAACTGACAGCACCGACAGCCCACCCTGTCCATGGCCATTTAGATATTTTCTCCATATGCATCAACAGTATTTTCCAACAAACTAACCACAGTCATTGGCCCTACTCCTCCTGGAACCGGTGTTATAGCTGAAGCAACCTCAAAAACAGCCGGATCCACTTCGGCTTTAGGTGCACCACAATCAATTACAATAGCCCCAGGTTTCACCATATCAGCTTTAATTAAACCAGGAACTCCAGTTGCGCTAACTAAAACATCGCCTTTTAATGTCTCAAGTTTTAAATTTTGTGTTGAAATATCACACCTTATTGTTTCAACTCCTTGTTCCACTAAATAGTCAGCAAGTGGTTTTCCCACAAGTTTTCCCTGTCCAACAACAACTACTGTCTTCTCATGCAAATTGCCAGCTAGTGACAAAACGGCCTTAACTGTTGCTGGTAAAAACTTAGATTTTCCTGTTAACCCATCTACATCCTTATCTGGATCAATTGTCTGAATAACTTTTTCTGTATCAAATTCTGAAGGCAAAGGTAGTTGAACTAAAATACCCGTAACCCTGGAGTCACTATTCATTTTTTTAATTATCTCAATAGTTTCATCTTCGCTTTCGGGACGGATAATTTCCGACAAAATCCCAACCTCTTGAGCCTTTTTAGATTTAAGCGCCACATACATTTCGCTAGCAGGGTCATTTCCCACCAGAACTGCAACCAATTTCGGCCTAGATTTTAGACTCTTAACTTTAACCTTTAAATCGTTAAGTCGATTTGCCGCAATTGATTTACCATCAATAAACATTGGATATATTTGTCATCGCTTATTTAGACACAGCAGCTCTTAATTTAGTTCCATTTTTCAAAGCCCGATTATAAGCCTGCACAGCAGTCTCCCCATCCTTTACAGAAACACCCATCCTAGACAAAAGTAGTTCTAAACTCAGGTCTTGTTGCACCTTTTTAGTGTCAGCATCAATTTGGTCAGGGGTTCTGACATTAGCTTGCGCTCTTGCCCGCGCTTCACTTTTAGAAAATTCCGCCAATGCATGGTTCCCCGCGCCCATAATTGCTGATCCGATTCCCCCACTTTCCCTTTGACCGGCAGAGCGCTTATTTCTTTTTTCTTTCAGACCTGCCATATTTCTTTTAAAATTATAAATAACTATTAAAATTCAGTTGCAAATTTAGACGAAAAGTCAGTCACTTCTTGCTTAATTGCATTCAATTTTTTATTCAACTTTACTTTCTCTAAAGCATTTTTAGAATATGCCAACCTACCTTCTTTGTCTCCCAAACTAGATACATCTTCATATGAAGGAACCATATTTATAACTTCTACAATCCATTCACCAGCCTTTTTCATTTCTTCTTCTTTCATCCCCCGTGTTGTCAAAGCGGGTGTCCCCAGTCTAATACCAGATGCATAAAAAGGTGGCAATGGATCATTGGGAACTGCATTTTTATTTCCCACAATCCCCGCTTCCTCTAAAGCTTGAGCAACGACACTTCCCATAAGCTTTTTCTTTTTGAGATCAATAACAACCAAATGATTGTCGGTTCCCCCAGAAACTAAATCTAATCCCCCATCCATAAGTGATTTGGCAAGTGCTTTAGAATTTTTAACAATTTGTTGACCATATTTTTTAAATTCAGGTGTACTAGCTTCGTTAGCTGCAACTGCAATCCCGGCAATTACATTTAAGTGTGGCCCTCCTTGAAGTCCAGGAATTATTGCTTTATCAATCTTTGCTCCCATCTCTGGATCTTTCTTAATTCCCTCTTCTGTAACTAGGATTACAGCTCCCCTTGGCCCTCTAAAAGTCTTATGGGTTGTAGTCATAACAACATGAACAAAAGGCACAGGACTTGGGTGTTCCCCAGCAATTATAAGTCCGGCTATATGAGACACGTCAGCAAGAACAATAGCCCCCACACTATCAGCAATTTCTCTAAATTTCTTAAAATCTAAGATTCTTGGATATGAAGTCGTCCCACAAACAATTAATTTCGGCTTCTCTTCTAAAACCTGTTTAGCTAGTTTTTCATAATTAATAAAACCATTATCATCAACAACATATTGAACTGATTTAAAATATTTCCCAGAAAAAGTTACATCAGGGTGTCCATGAGTTAAGTGTCCTCCAGAAGAAAGTGCCAGCCCCATCACTTTATCCCCAGGGTTAAGAAGTCCAAAAAAGACAGCTGAATTAGCTGGACTTCCAGAATATGGCTGCACATTTACATAAGGAACACCAAAAAGTTTCTTAAGTCTTTCCTGCGCTAACGTTTCAACTTGATCTGCAACAGCGTTTCCTTGATAGTATCTTTTCCCTGGATACCCCTCCGCATATTTATTTCCAAAAACAGAACCCACGGCTTCATTAACTTCTCGGGAAGTGTAATTCTCAGAAGCAATCATCTCCAAATATTCCTTCTGCCTTTTTTCTTCCTCTGCTATTAAATCCTTAACCTGCTTATCCATGAACCAATTTTACTACTTTAACCTTCCTAAAAGAAATTCGTTTATCAAATCAGTCGCACTTTTAAAATCTGAATAAGTTTTTATATAAAATTTTGGATGTTCTTTTTTTGAAACTCCTCTAATCATTGAAGACAAACCGGGTAGCAAATCCTCTCTTATCAAACATAAAATCGGAGTTTCATTTAAACCTCTTTCAGGTTTATGAATTGCTCTTTCCAGTTCCATTCCAACCCCATGACTTGACCCATTAACTAAAGCAACAACATGCGTAGCTTCATCCACCCATCTCATATCCACTTCCCGTGCAATCCACCAAGGTTCAATTTCTTCATATCTGTTATGTCCAGATCTTTTAGCAAATATTTTAACCATCTCATCCTTATTACGAGCCGCAACATGCTCACTAAGTACATCTGCTCCATTTTGGATCATAAATTGAACAAGTTTCCATGGAAATTCCGGATCCGATTCTGGAACTCCACGAATAGAACCAGAGTAATAGATATTAAGTCCAGAAAATATTTTGGATTTCTTTTTCATCTCATTTATTAACTAATTTCAAAATTGATTGCCAGATTTTGTCATGAACATCAGCAACGGATTTATTTCCATCAATTACCTCAACCATCTTGGGGTACTTTTTAGCAATTTGCCTATATCCTTTGACCACCTTTTCAAAAAACTTCTTATCATAGCCTTCAAATTTGTCACCGCTTAGATCCTTTGTACGTTTCAAAGCTTCCTCAATTTTTACATCTATAAAGAAAACTTTATCTGGCCAAAACCCATCTACCGCAGCTT
This sequence comes from uncultured Gammaproteobacteria bacterium, assembly GCA_964576435.1. GTDB lineage: Bacteria > Patescibacteriota > Microgenomatia > JAMCZE01 > JAMCZE01 > CAZNUP01. The sequence goes on along the minus strand of CAZNUP010000002.1, from coordinate 171,287 downwards.
TATTGATTTCCAAAACCTTAGGCATCCCTAAACCCCTACCAAAACCTTGATAAGCCAAACTGGTTACAAAAGACCTGTCAGATAAAACTATCCCTCCTTTAGCCAAAGTGGGTTTTACAATCATTCTTAAAGACTGCGCTCTCGAGGAAGCATATAAGTATTGTTCACAAATAGGATCCATCTCTTCCTTAAAAATCATACCTTGAACCACACGCCTAATTTCCTGTGCGATCTCAGTTCCACCTGGTTCTTTTGTATATATTACAAGTTTTCTTGGAAAATCTTTTTTTAATCTTTCAACAACTAAAGCCGACTGGATTGATTTACCGACACCAACCATTCCTTCAAAAACAATATAAATTCCTTTTTTATTTTTCATTACTCTTTAGCAAATTTTTCAAATTTCCCAAGGTCTGGGTCTTTATAAAGTTTCGGTATCATAAGTTCAGGCTTCCAGAGTTTTTTTAACTCTTTCAAATCCCCTGCAGTTTGATATTTTCCCTTCTTGTAATATTTATCAGCTTCTTCAACTGGTTCTGCTTCATGAAAGATAATCTGTGCAACTCTCATTCCAACAGGAATCGGGATAATTGAACTACTAAAGTTTGTTATTTCCATAGTCCATCTATTTATATAACCAATGTCTCCCCACCCAGCACATTTGCAAACAGCAAGACCAATTCTTCCAATTGAACTTCTAGCCCTCATTTCTGTAGTTACTGCAGGCAAATTATTTTTTTTATCACCATTTCTTCCGCCAATAAATTCAATTGTATGAGCAAGGATAGTTTCACCGGGGGCAACTAAGATTATTAAGTCTTTCTCAGTTAAACCATAAAACGGATTTCTATCAGATTTATATCTTTTAACAGACTGAGCTTCCTCAACGAGAGGATACATTTTTCGCACAGACTTTTCCCAAAAAGGATTAAGAGTTTGAGTATGATCCATTGGAGACTGGCGATAGAAATATTTTCCAAGTCTTACATCATAACTAGTGTTGGCTAAATTCGCTTCATTAAATGGATCAATAAAAATATTGCCCGCTTTTAAATGTTTAATAATCTGAGGTTTGGATAAAACTGCCATAATATAAACCCATCATTAAATAATTAAACTTGCTTTTCTTTCTTCTTTGCATCCGTGCGACCACCTTGCCACTGTCCTCGATATTTGGAAACCACTCCACCTTTAACTTCATAAAACATTGCAAAAACTATTCTGGCTCCCAGTTCTACTTCAAAATCTAGCTCACTGTGGTTCACCATCGCGAAATTTAATTCTCCCGAATATCCAGGATCCGCAACGCCAGTATAAATCGCCACCCCACAACGAAAAACAGTCCCCCTTGTTCTAAATAACACTGCCATATCATCTGGCACACTTATTTTCTCAATGGTCTTAACAATGTAATATTTATGTGGTTTGAAAATAAATGAACTTCGTTTTTTGGGGTCAAACCTTGCAACTAACTTTGCATTAGGAGTTTGTCTTTCATCAATTCCTAAAAAACCTTTACCAGAAAGCTCATAAACTTCACCCAGTCGCAAATCAAAACCCGCTCCTTCAGGATTTGTTAGTTCCCTTTCTGAAAGATCTGAAACCAAATTTTGTTTTTTAACTAGATCCAATAATATTTTTGTTCCTATAATCATTTGTTTTTATCCAAACTTGCCTCCAAAAAACTGATAAATAACGGGTGTGGTGTTAATGGCCTTGATTGAAGTTCGGGATGATATTGAGTTCCCACAAAAAATGGGTGATCTTTAAGTTCAATTGCTTCCACAAGTTTTCCGTCAGGGCTAACACCGGAAAAAATCATTCCATTTTTTTCTAACTGTTTAACAAGTTTATTATTCACTTCATACCTGTGTCTATGTCTTTCAAGTGCCACTTTTCCATCAAAGTATCCACTATCAAAATCTTTATATTTCTTATATATTTCCTCAATCTTAGAATTTTTCAAAAATTTTGTCGGCCACTGCCCAAGTCTAATTGTCCCCCCATATTGCTTCTTAGCAAGATATGCTTTTTGATCAGGCATTATGTGGATTACAGGAAACTTTGTTTTAGGATCTGCTTCTTCAGAATTAGCTCCTTTCATAAGGGCTACATTTCTTGAAAACTCAATAACAGCCATTTGCATCCCAAAACAAAGTCCAAGATATGGAACTTTGTTTTCTCTCGCATATTGAATAGCTTTGATTTTTCCCTCCACTCCCCGACTTCCCCAACCTTGTGGAACAATTATTCCTGAAATCCCCTCAAAAACTTTTTCTAGATCTTTTCTCTCTTCCAGTCCATCTGAATTAATCCATTTCAAATTTGTTTTTATCCCTAGTTCCGAACTTGCATGTTTAATTGCTTCTAAAACAGACACGTATGAATCTGAAAGATCGTAATCCCCAGATTTATAATATTTAGCAACGATCCCAATTGTTATCTCCTTTTTAGCTTTCCCAGACTTTTCAACCATTTTCTTCCATTCCTTTAAAACTCCATTTTTCCTTTTGTTTTTAAGTCCAAGTCTATCTACAATTTTCTCCGCAAATCCTTGCTCATCTAAAATCATTGGCACTTTATAAACTGAATCCACATCCGGAGATAAAACCATTTCATTAGGATTTATATTGCAAAAAAGTGCAATTTTATCAGCCCGCTTTTTATCAACTGGAACTTCACTTCTCGCAATCACAAAATCAGGTTGAATCCCCCAAGAATTTAAAATATAAACACTTGTTTGTGCCGGTTTACTTTTAAGTTCCCCGACACTTTTAACAAATGGTAAATATGTTACGTGAACATGTACAACATCTTGGGGGTTCTTAAGTCTCATTATTCTGGCGGCTTCCAAAAACACACGGTTGTGAATTTCCTGAAGAGTAATTGTTCCGCCAAACTCAACAATTACTACGTCAGCCTTAGAGCTCTCCCCAGCCAGTTTGATTCTCCGAACAATCTCATCAGTCACATGTGGTATAGCCTCAACAGTTGATCCTTCATATTCAAAAGCACGTTCCTTGCGAATTACCTCAGTGTAGATTTGCCCAGCAGTTATGTAATTAACAGATGGTAAATCCTCTCCCAAAAATCTCTCGTAATTGCCCATGTCTTGATCAGTTTCAAGACCCGTTGTCATAACAAATGTTTCCCCGTGTTCCTGAGGGCGCATCGTTCCAGCATCAACATTTAAATACATATCAACTTTAACTGGGGCAACTTTAATTCCTAAATTTTTAAGAAGTAGGGACGTCGAAGCTGTAATAATTCCCTTACCTAGTCCGGAGATGACTCCGCCTGAAACAAAGATAAACTTCACAATGTTTTAAAACTTAACAGAGCTAAGAAGCTGTGACAAGACTATCAAACAGTAGCAGTTGGAGTAGGTTCTGTTATTTCCCCAGGAGCCTTAGGTTTTGTCCATGATGCAAAATCACATTCTGGATATCTACTACATCCATAAAACGTTCTCTTACTGCGAGTTTTACGAAGTATGACATCACCAATTAAACATTTTGGGCATTTAACGTCCACCTTTTTAAGATATGGTTTAGTGAATTTACAATCAGGAAACTTTGAACAAGCTAAAAATCTCCCAAACTTTCCAATTCGCACAACAAGTGGTGACCCATCATTTGGACAGACTTCATCAGTTGTTTCCACTTCCACCTTAACCCGAGCGGATGTTTCTTGAACTTTGTCTAATATTGCTGAAAATGGATCATAAAATTCTCTAATTACTGGCACCCACTGTTTATCTCCGTTAGCAACCGCGTCAAGTTCATTTTCCATATTGGCTGTAAACTGATAGTCAAATTCCTTTTGGAAGTTTGTAGTCAAAAAATCATTAACTGCAAACCCGAGATTTGTTGGAATTAATTTTTTATCAGCCTTCTCAACATATTGTCTCTCTTGAATAGTGGAAATAATTGGCGCATACGTTGATGGCCTACCAATTCCATGTTCCTCCAACGCTTTAATAAGTCCGGCTTCCGTATATCTTGGCGGCGGCTCCGTAAAGTGCTGCGACGGAAGTATCTTTAAAAGGTCCAAAGGCTCTCCAACACTTAAATCAGGTAAACTTTGCTCCTGATCATCACTATTATCATCAAGCTTTTGATATAAATTCTTCCATCCATCAAAAAGCATCTTATTTCCATTAGCTCGAAGTGCATAATCAGAAGCTTTGATGTCAACTCCCATTTGTTCATAAAGTGCTTCTGTCATCTGGCAGGCAACAAACCTTTTCCAAATAAGATCGTAGAGTCTTTGCTGGTCTCTATCTAGTCCAAACCCTTGTGTTTTTTCAACACTTGTTGGTCTAATTGCTTCATGTGCTTCCTGGGCAACTTTTGACTTAGTCTTAAAAAGTCTAGGTTCAGAAGGCAAATATTTAGCTCCATAAACATTACTAATATAACCTCTGACCATACTAATTGCTTCCGTGGCAAGATTTGTGGAATCAGTTCGGTGATAAGTAATAGCACCTTGTTCATATAGACTTTGAGCTACCTGCATAGTTCGTTTTGCACTCCATCCCATTAAATTAGAAGCGGCTTGTTGAAGAGTTGATGTCGTAAATGGAGGATATGGATTTCTTCTAACTTCTCTCTTTGAAATATCAGTAATTATAAATTTCGCCTTTTCAAGCTCCGATACAATTTTAGAGGATTCCTCCCCGTTATTAACTTCTGTTTTAACAAGCTTTGCCTGAAATTCTCCACCCTTTGCCTTAAGATCAGCAAGAATTTCCCAATATTCCACAGGTTTAAATGCCACAATTTCTCTTTCCCTTTCAACAATAAGGCGAACTGCAACCGACTGAACACGTCCCGCAGAAAGTCCTTTTCTTATTTTCCTCCAAAGAAGGGGTGACAGTTTATAACCGACTAATCTATCGAGAATTCTTCTTGCTTGTTGCGCATCAACAAGCTGCATATTAATTTTTCCAGGCTTTCCTAAAGCTTCTTTAATGGCTGACTCTGTAATTTCATGGAATGTAATTCGTTCAATTCTTTTCTTTTCAGGAAGAAGTGATGCTATATGCCACGAAATTGCTTCCCCTTCTCGGTCCGGATCAGTCGCCAGAATAATCTTATCTGCTTTAGAAGCTAAAGCCTGAAGTTCCTTAACTTTTTCTGCTTTTTTAGCTGGAACCTCATAGTCAGGCTTAAAATCGTGCTTAACATCAACACCAATCTTCCTTTCAGGAAGATCTCGGATATGACCCATTGAGGCCTCAATTTTGAACTCATCGCCCAAAAATCTGGCCAATGTTTTAGCTTTAGTTGGTGATTCAACAATAATTAGGTCCATGTTTATCAGTGTATCAAAAACACTGCTCGTCAATTCTATCAGTAATGTCAAATATTGACTATAGGGTTGTGTAGATTTAAAATTTAACCATGCAAGAGTATGAAATAAGTTTTAGAAACGTCGACAAATACCAACATGGAGACCCAGACGATTTACTGATTAAAAACATCCAACAAATAAACCCATCTCTACTTAAAGGGAGTCATGTTTTTAGTGCGTTTCCCATTCGCAATTTAGATTACTTAAAAAAGACAGGAACCTATAGAATAGCTACCAGACGAAACCCAGAACTTGAACCTAATTCCATATTCTGTTGTGAATATAATCCTAATGTACAAAAGCTAGTTGCAGGGACAGATTACTTAGTGGAAAGATATGTTGACGAGCATTCAACGCACGGAAAACAAAAATGTGGATTAGCAGTCTATGAGCTTGCAAAACTAAAGAGCATCAGTGCCTCGGAGTTCCAGTTTATAGATGACAATAATAGGCTAGAAGCTCTAACTGCAATAATAGTACTGTCTAGTCTGGGTAATTTATTTTTTTAAAAAGAAATTTTATCTTCAGATTTTAGAATCAAACTGGCACCTTGTTCAATCAAATAGTCAGGTCCAGGTGAACCAGGAACTGCAAACACCTCTCTCCCTTGTTCTAGAGCAAGTCTCGCTGTAATTAAACTTCCGGATTTTAAAGCAGCTTCTGTAACGACAACAGCTTCTGATAACCCAGAAATTATTCTATTCCTTGCTGGAAACATTTCTTTTTGAACCGTTCTTCCGGGAGCCACTTCAGAAATAATAAGCCCACCGGCTTCAAGGATACTATTATATAAGTGGGTATTTTCCCGTGGATATATAACATCGACCCCAGCACCAAGTACTGCCACAGTTTTTCCACCATTCTTAAGCGCGGTCCAATGAGCAACCGCATCCACACCAAGCGCCATCCCTGAGACAATCACAAATCCCTCTTCAACAAGTTCCTTTGTTATTTTTTCCGTTACCTCTTGTCCAAACTTTGTAATTTGCCTTGTTCCGACAACTCCAATATTTTTGCCAAGTATACTTAAATTTCCCAAATAATATAAAATCTCTGGCGGATCAGAGATATTTTCTAAAGATTCTGGATAATCTTTGTCTCCTCTTTTAATTGTTTTAATACTTTGCATCAAAGAGAGAAATACTTAGTCAACACATCTTTTACAATTGGTGCAGCCGTATCAGACCCTTCTCCCCCCTTTTCAACAAGCACAGTAACGGAAATTTCTGGATTATTAGCGGGCGCATAAGCAGTGAGCCAAGCATGTGTCTTATTATCTAAGTCTCCTATTTCCGCAGTTCCAGTTTTGCAGGCAATTTGAATCGTTTTATCTTTGTCTTTCGGATCTTTAAAGTTAAAAAGTGGATAAGCAGTTCCACCAGCTGAGCAAGCTTCAATAAGCCCTTCCTTTATAAGTCCAAGTGTTTTTTTACTAATTCCAAGATCTGAACAATCTGAAACTCCTTGAACCACATGTGGCTTACACAACTTTCCCCCATTAGCGACCACATTTGTCCACGCATTAATTTGAACTGGAGTAACAAGAAGTTTTCCTTGTCCAATAGCTAAGTGGAATGTATCCCCTAAATACCACTCAGGGGCAAATTTTGATCTCCAATCTTTTGTTGGCACAACCCCCGACATCTCTCCCGGTAAATCAATTCCTGTTTTCCGAGCAAGTCCATACTTCTGCATCCACGAAACTAAACCATCAAGCCCAACTTTCTCCCCAAGTTTATAAAAGAAAATATCATTACTAACCTTAAGTGCCCCAACCACATTTAGAACCCCTTGCGTTCCTCCATCATGTAAAAACTTCCAGTTTGCAAACTTATAAGGACCAATCACAATAATCCCAGTATCTTCAATCGTAAAATCCTCATCAATCTTTTTATTCTCAAGTCCCGCCGTTGATGTAATAACTTTAAACGTAGACCCTGGTGGGTAAGTTCCCGAAATTGCTCGATCAAATAACGGCCTCGAACTATCACTAAAGAGAGAATTAATTACTCTATTCCTTTCGCTTGAATCAATAGAAAAATCTGTGAATATATTGGGATCGAACGATGGATTGCTTGCAACTGCTAACACCTCTCCCGTTTTTGGATTTGTAGCAATAATCGCCGCCCCCTCAGATTTTTCTTTAATTGCTTCATAAGCAGTCTTTTGTAAATTAATATCCAGCCCCAGTTTTAAATTATTACCGGGTTTTGGTAAAACTGCAGACAGCACCTTAAGTCTCCTACCCAGCGCATCCACTTCCACAAGCTCCTTGCCTCGTTCCCCACGAAGTGGTACCTCGTAGCTCTCTTCAATCCCTCCACGCCCTATTTTATCTCCAGGAACATATTCTGGATTATCAGTTAGTTCTTGGGCCGAGATTTCACTTACGTATCCAAGAGCATGAGCTGTGGCTTCCCTTTCCAAGTATTCTCTTGATGAATCGACTACCAAATCAACTTTCTCACTGCTGTTTTGTGAAGAGGTTTGAAAGTCAATCGCCTGGTCACGGGAAATTGTATCAGCTTCACACTTTCTCCCCTGATCTGTGCACCGAACTAATCTATATGCTGGAATATTAGAAACTAATGGTTTTCCATTCCGATCATAAATAATTCCCCTAGGAGCTGGAAGGAAAACCTCTCGCACCCTATTTCCATTAGATAAATCTCTATAATAAGCTCCTTCCAAAACCTGTGTCCTTGCAAGTCCAGCAAGAAGAACAAAAAACACCCCAAGTCCAACTAGTCTCACAGAAAGCATGCGCACAGAAAAATCCCTTTTACTAAGATCAACGCCAGATTTCCTCCTCGTTTTAGAAACTGGGTTCGAAATAAAATCGGATAAATTATCTCCAATAGACATATTCAGACTAGATTGGTAAAAGATAATAACTCAAGAAATACATCACCTCAAAAGCCAGTGCAGTTAAAATAACTATCCTAAGATCAGCTCTAAATCTGACTGACAATGCAAAAAGACATAGCGAAAAGACTAACAGGAAAAGCGATGAAAACCCCAAAGGAAATCCAAGCACTAAATCACTAACAATCCCAAACCCAAACGCTGCCCCATATACTCTCCAAAAACTCTTAGCTTTCAAAAATACAATGGAAACTGCAATGAGTGACCACAAAACAAATCCCACAATACTCGTAAGAAGAATTATTCCAACAGTCCAAAGGGTGATAAATAAAAACTTCTGCATATTTTAATCTAAAACAATAAAAACAGTTGTTAATTTGTTGTAATCAAAAACTGGAACAACTGACGTCTTCTTAAAAAGATCAGTTTCTTGCGAAATTGTTTTTCCGACTTTTCCAATTAACAGTCCTTGCAAATAGTCTTCACTTTCCCCTGATGTAAAAATCGACTCATTTGACGAGATATGCTCGGTTTGAACAATCTGATCTAATATAATCGAAGAATTAAATTGACCAATAACAATTCCTCGAACCATTTCAGAAGGACCAACCACAACTGGAATCTTCGAATCTGGATCTGTTGGCAGTAAAACATAAGTAAGTTTAGAAGTAACTTTACTAACCTTTCCAACTAGTCCATTTTTATAAACCACATTTTGATTAACTTTAACTCCTTCATTTGACCCGGCCCCAACAATCAAAAATCTCCCTCTCCCAAGAACTCTAACAGGCAACATTTTGTGCTCAACTAAACTAGTCACACCCAGTTGTTGCCTAAGTATCTTATTTTCTCTTTCAAGAGCATCAGTCCTTCCGGCTTTGACAAGAAGTTCCAAATTAATTTGTTCCAAATTTCTGATTCTTGACTCTCCACTTTTCCAAAATGTTAAAAATGAAAATGTCTCATTAAAAGCTGTTCTTCCATTTGAAGAAAATGACGCAAAAGGACTAATAATATAACTAGAACCATTCCTTAAGAACACTAAACTTCCCCGGGAATCTAAGAACATAAAAAGGAGACTTAAAAAAATGAATACCAAAAAAACCCTAATTCCAACCTTCTCCATACTGTAATGAAACAGTATACATTTCCACTACTCAAATTCAAGAGATGTTAAAATCCAAATTCTATGATTTCATCATCTGAATTTAAAGAAATTTCCTCTGGCAATGCTGGCATATATCAATATTTAGAAACTGGCACAACTAGAGATAAGTTACATTGGCTAGAAATTCTCAAATTATCTAGTGATCAAGCTATTGAAAATTTGACCTCAAAAACTACAAGGGAAACATGGATTACGGAGTCGGGACTATCACCAAGAATCGTAACGAATTTTCTTGACATCGCAACAATAACCACACAAGCAATTAATCAAAATGTCTTATACCAAAAATCGGCCATGCTTTTTGGACCGACTCATCCTCCTAAGAGTGTACAAGTAGAATTTAAACACAGGTCTTTATTAATTAGTGAAGCAATTGAAGAGTCATTGCAAGCAAATCAAGTTGAACAATCAGAAGACCGCCTTAGTTTACACCACATTTCAAATGCTTTAAGAGCTTATATTTGTTCCAAAAATCATGACGAGAGAAAAAAAACTTTCTCACATTTTCAAAAAGTTGAAAGAAAACAAATTGATAGCCCATTTCAGATCCATATTTCAAGCCAAGATACAGTAAACCCATATGTTAAATCTGGATTTACAGATGAAGATATAGGAGAAATATTATTTGGAATAATTACTCCAGAAATAAAAAAATTAGCTCCACTTAAAGAATTGGTTAGATCAACATTAAGAGAAAAGTCAAATTCAATTGACAATACAAACGGCAGAATAATAGAAATAATTTTGCAAATGCTAGTAAGTTCCGCAGGCTACGGCATAGTTTCTCGTGCGCAAGGAATAAGTTCTGATCGGGTTGCAATCGTAAATATTAATCAAGTCAGAAAAAGATTTGAGGAACAATCTAAGATATGGTTGGACACTTTTACCGTAGGTAAATCCCTTAATCCCAATTACTTAGATCTCGCCAATTGGCTATTATTTGCTGCACATGAGCCAGCGCATTTAATATATCTAGGGATGGGAGACAGATCAAAAAAAATCAAACATTTTTTGGCTGGACTTGATGAAGAAACGGGACTAGTTATTTCCAATACAAATGAGTCGATAGAAGAAATTGCGGCCGATGCTATAGCCGTCTCGGTTGTCGCAAGATGTTTAAGAAAAATGGGCATTCCAAATCCTGAAGCATATGCAGTAATGGCAAAGCTCTTGGAATCACTAAAAAATATTCACAACGAGCCACAAGATATAAAAACCTATGGAGGTGTTTATAGCAGTGCTGATTATTGGTTGTGGAATCAATTGTTTACTAAAAACCATTTATACTTAAAAAACGGCAAATTCCATTCTGTGGATTTTGAAAGCATAAATAAAATGACTGAAAACATAAGTTCAAGATATGCAATAAATTATTTCAACCCAGAATTGTCAGAGCAAGAATTAGGAGAAAAAATTACGTCGTTTAGTGAAAGACAAGGAAAAATCTCAACCAGAGTTCAAGTTAGGCTTTTTTCTGAAATACCAAACCTAATCCCTATTTCAAACCTCCAGTCACTTTAACTCTATCAAGAAGCTTAGGATCCAAAAGAACCTTCCCTGTTCCCCGAACAACAGCAGTAAGTGGTTCATCAGCTACCCACACAGGCATTTTAGTGGCTTCTGAGACAGCTCTATCCATGTTTTTAAGAAGTGAGCCTCCTCCAGCAAGAGCAATTCCCCTATTTAAAATATCAGATACAAGTTCTGGTGGTGTTTCTTCAATTAAGTCTTTAATTGCTTCAATGATTTGCTGAACAACTGGCATCAAAGCTTCGCGAATTTCTGACGAAGATATCTTTAAAGACCGTGGAAGTCCTGTCTCTAAATCCCGTCCACGAATAACTGAGTACATTTCTTCATTATTATTAAATGGATGGGCATTCCCAATAGTTAGTTTGACCTCTTCGGCTGTTGGCTGACCAATTAAAACATTATATTTAAGTCGGACATAAGAAATAATTGCTTCATCCAGTTCGTCCCCCGCAACTCGCACCGATTTGTTTACAACTACCCCTCCCAAAGACACCACTGCAATTTCAGTTGTGCCCCCGCCAATATCAACAATAATACTTCCATGAGATTCATCAATTGGTAACCCAATTCCAATTGCTGCAGCCATTGGTTCTTCAATTAAGTAAACCTTCCGAGCTCCAGCCGCAAGAGCCGCTCCAGCAACTGCTCTTCTTTCCACTTCAGTGACCCCAGATGGAATTCCAACAACGACTTTGGGTTTTGGAATTTTAGGAATAATCCCTGGTGTTTGGTGCACTTCTTTAACATAGTGAGAAAGCATAGCAGCCGTTGCATCAAAATCTGAAATAACTCCATCACGAAGCGGACGAACTACTGTAAGATTTAAAGGAGCTCTCCCGTACATTTTTTTAGCTTCCCCGCCAACAGCAACAACTGCCTTAGTTTTTTTATTCATCGCAACAACCGAAGGTTCGCGGATCATAATCCCCTTGCCTTTTATAAAGACAAGAGTATTAGCTGTGCCCAAATCAATTCCCATGTCATGAGAGACTAGGCCAAAAAGGTAATCCAACATACGTTTGCAAGTATAGCAATCAGCCTGATAGAATGAAACACATGGCTAAGTGGGCAGATCTCATAATTCGTTGGAGTTTCTATCTTCTTTTTTTCTTTGTTCCTTTAATTTTCTTCTCAGGTTCCTTTGAGCTTTTTGAATACAACAAGATGATGTTAACTTATGCACTCACCTTAGTTGTAGGGGCAGCCTGGCTAATTAAAATTGTAGTAAACCACAAAATTAACTTCCAAAAAACTTACCTAATAATTCCACTGGCTCTCTATCTAGGTTCCCATATTCTTTCAACCATCTTCAGTATTGATGTCCAAACATCAATTTGGGGATACTATTCGAGGTTCCATGAAGGACTAGTAGCAACAACTTGCTACTTAATTCTCTATTTTGCTGTTGTCTCCAATCTCAAAAAACAAGACATCATGCGTATTTTCTACGTCTCCCTAGCATCGGGAACAATTGTTTCACTCTGGGGAATTCTTGAACACTTTGGTAGTTCCCCTTCCTGTTGGTTCATAACAGGCAGTGGCGGAGTTGATTGCTGGATCCAAGATGTTAAATCCCGTGTCTTTGCCACTCTTGGCCAACCAAATTGGATGGCAGCCTATCTAGATGTGCTAATTCTCATATCATTAGGACTCATAGTACAAGCCAAAAAGGTAAAACCATACTTTTTAATATTTACCCCGCTCTTTTTTGCCGCCCTTCTTTTTACCAGATCTAGATCTGGCATTTTAGGTTTAATGCTAGGTTTAGGTGTTTTTGCCGGTTTCTATATTTACACAAATCGTAAAGACTTAAACTTTAAAAAATTACTGACTAAACCACTCCTAATAGTCCTAGGAGCACTTTTAGTTCTAACTGTCCTATTTGGCCTCCCCTTTGCTCAAACAGAAAATTGGTCCCTTGAAAGAATAACCTCCCAAAAATCAATTCAACCAGTTACAAAAACTGTTGACCCCACCATTTCTATTACTGAATCTGGTGACATTAGAAACATTGTTTGGGAAGGTGCCCTAAAAGTTTGGCAAAGATATCCAGTCTTTGGTTCAGGAGTGGAAACATTTGCCTATTCCTATTACAAAGATCGCCCAGTTGCACACAATTTAGTCTCAGAATGGGACTTTTTATACAACAAGGCACACAACGAATATTTAAATATCTTGGCTACCACTGGTCTAGTCGGCACACTCGCCTACCTATCAATTCTGGGGGTCTACACCTGGTGGTTCTTGAAATCTAAAAAAGATGTTTTAACTATTGCTCTGTATGCTGGCTGGACTACTATATTAGTAACTAACTTCTTTGGCTTTAGTGTAGTCATCATTGGTCTATTCTTCTTCTTAATTCCAGCTTTCTCCTTAATTTTGAAAGAACCAGAAGAAGAAATTAAAACTCACCCAACCAAACCATTAACCCTCTGGTCTTGGGTTTTTATTAGCATAGTTTTAGTAGTTGCCCTAATTGGGATCCTAAAACTTTGGAGCATGTGGCAAGCAGATAAATCCTATGCATATGGTAAAAATTTAGACGGTGTTCAGCAATACCAAGCAGGCTATAAATACCTTGCAGAAGCTGTAGAAACTAGTCCAGGTGAACCCACCTATCGTGACGAACTTGCCTACAATGAATCTGTCTTAGCTCTCGCCTATTTTGGGCAGTCCTCAACTTCAGCTGAAGCAAAATTCTTAACAGATGAGGCAATTAAAAACAGTAACGAAGTAGTAAGCTCTTCCCCAAGTATTCTCTCGTTCTGGAAAACAAGGACGAGACTCTTTTACAATCTAGCAAATATCGACAAAAGATATCTTTTTGAAGCTTTAAACTCAATTAAAAAAGCAGCCGAACTTGCTCCAACTGACGCCAAAGTTAACTATAACTACGGCCTTCTCCTAGGTCAAACAGGTGACATAAATGGCGGCATCGTAGTTCTCAAAAGAGTCACTCAAATGAAACCTGATTATGCTGACGCCCATTTTGCACTCGGTACCTATTATGACCAAAAGGGAGATAAAGAAAAGGCAAGAGCAGAAATGGAATACATGCTAAATAAAATTGGGAATGACGATCGTGCCAAAAAATGGCTTGAAGAAAACAAACAAACTCTTTAAAAATATTCTTTTTCCAGAGCTCTATTTACGTGATGACTGTAAACTGCCTTAAACATTCTATAAGCAGCCACACAAACAGCTGTCATAAAAATCCATCCCAAGAAAATTGTAAACGGAACTCCCAAAATACCCTCACTGCTAAACGGTAATCTCTCGGGAACATATCTCCATTCGTAAGCAAAGGTGTTTACAATTTCATGCAACGAAGCCCCCACAAGACCAGTAATAACAAGCGCAATAATAGTCTTCTTTTCTCCCCTCAGAAAGTCATACATTAAAGTTTTGCCATGATAAGCAAAAGTTACTATATCAAAACAAAATACCCATTGGTACAAAAGAAACAAAGCCAAAATTGAATATAAAATCCTTGATCTCATAACAATTTCCAAATTGCCAGTGGCAAAAAGTAGCAAGGGAACAACAATGGAAATAGGCAAAGTCCAAAAAGTTATATGAATTAAAATCTTTTCCCATCTCATGGGATTTTTGACGATATAAAATCTTTGATCCTCTATCTGATTATCAATAATTATTTTAAAAACCCTAAACATTACAAGAAGAGAAAGACCTCCAATCGGATATATTACGAGATAAAGTAATATCCAATTAAAAATACTATTGTAATAGGGGTAATACCATACTTTAAAAACAATCTGTCCGGCGATTAAATCTGTAACCAAAATAAACACCAGAACGACAAATATTCTTCTTGGATTAAACTTGCTGACTACCCCATCTAAATTAGAAAACTTTTTAAGCCTGTGCTCCAAACCATCAAAAATTAAAAAAAGACCAACGACAAAGACACTGTAAAAATACGGGAAGTTAAAAAAGACAGCCCATATCGTCATTAAAACAAAAAAAATCAATCCGACAACAATTTCCACATAATTATGCCTGAAGAAAAATTTCTGTAAGTTGTTAATCATGTCCTAAATTCAGTATATAATAAAAATCCATGAGCAAAAAACAAACCTGGTTTCTAGATCGCACTCTCCTTCCAGTTGGCTTTCTCCCTCCTACAATTAATCTGGAGGACTTCAAAATCTATGAAAATACTAGGAATGAATTAGGAATTAAGGGTTTCGAATATTTTTACATTCTTGGTCAAAATTTTAATGATATAAATTCCACTGTTTTGGCAGATAAAATATATGTACTCCACTCACCTTGGCAAACTTTCATCCCCACAGCTTCCCTACCAAAGGTAATAAAGGGCCCAGCTAACTTTTTTCTTTTAAAAAAACGTGAACTTTCTAACGATTTAATTAAACGGACCGAAGAATCATTAATTTTTGCCAAAAAAATTGGAGCTAGAGTCATTATCTCTCATATAACGTTTTTTGATCACCACAATTTACAAAAACAACTAGAGCAATTTGCAAAACTTGAAAGTCATTACAAAATCCCAATCGCAATTGAACACGATGCTCCTTATATCTACAAATCATTAAAAAAGGGTGTTTTTTATCAAAAATATCAAGGCTCCTATGATTGGCTAATAAATCCCAAAATAATGTCACAGGCACTGAGCGCCTTGCTTCCAAGGAAAAAATTTGGTATTTGTTTTGACACTGCATCGCTTATGTGTGCCGACCTAGATATTTTGGAAAGTATAAAGCCAATTTATGATCAAATAATTCATGTACACCTTGCGACCAATAAAATTGGTTTCATAGATGACGCGATGGAAGTAAACGATCCAAAAATTGTTGACTTCATTAATTTCTTATACGAGAAAGACTATTCCCACAAAATTACATTAGAAGTACATGGTGCAATTGGTAAAAAGGAACACATTCTCGCCTATTTACACACAGCTCTAGCTGTAGGAAAAATCAACCTTTTAAGAAACAAAGTCTTAAGCACTGCTCAAGTTCATCTCAAAAACTCCTGCGATTATGTTACCAATAGGCTATAATTTAACTTATGGATCTTGGATTAAAAGCAAAAAAGAACCTGACTGACTATGTTTTAGAAATCGACCCAAAACTTTCCAAATATTGGGATCAGGAAATAAACCAAAACTTTGGTTATAACCAACGCCAAAAAGATATGGTGAAGGTCATATTAGAACATACCAAAGAACACAACCTAAGACCGTCAAAGAGGCTTCGTGGTTCATTTGTTAACTATGCCTATATGTTAACCGGAGAAAAAGTAACTGAGAAAGTATGGAATGCAGCTCTTGGTGTGGAACTAGTCCATACTGGGTTATTAATTCACGACGACTTTATGGATAGAGACGAAACCAGAAGAGGTGCTCCAACAACACATAAATTTTTTGAAAAAAAGTATGAACAAAGTGAACACTTTGGCCACTCTATGGCAATAAACGCGGGTGACCTTGCTATTTTCTTAGGATTAGAACTCCTTATTAAAACAGGGAGCATCAAAGCGTCCGAACAGATGCTTAGGGGCATATCCCATACTGCCTTTGGTCAATCCTATGATGTCACCCTTGAATTTTTTACCAAGTGGACCGAAGACGATGTCATGACTCTTCATAAAGCAAAAACCGCCATCTACACATATAAAAATCCACTCTTCGTCGGCGCCTATTTAGCTGGAATTGAAGATAAAAAAGTTTACGATATTCTAGACAGCTACTCCATGGATGGTGGAGTTGCCTTCCAACTTCAAGATGATATATTAGGCATCTTTGGGACTCCGGAAAAAACTGGAAAATCAGCCGACTCTGACATAAAGCAGGGCAAATGCACTCTCTTAATTTTATATCTGTTAGAAAACGGCACACAAAAACAAAAAGAATCATTAAAAAAGGTGTGGGGAAACTTAAATGCCACAAAAGAAGAACTGGACGACGCTAAACAAGCGATTAAAGATTCAGGCTCCTACGACTATTCTAAAAAAACTGCAGTTAGCCTTGCCAAAAATGCTGCAATGACAGCTTCAAAGCTTCGAGACATTAGAGGACTAAATGTCGATTCAATCGACTATATTCAAGGAATTGCAGAGTACATGGTAAATAGAGACGTCTAATGAAAACATTAAAAGGTTTCATAGGAATAATGAGAATTCCCGAACAGGTGATCTATATTGTCCCATATCTCTTTGGTATCCTCGCTTCTAATTTTAGAGACTACCAAACGATTTTTTATGTAGGACTTGGCCTCGTTTTTCTTGGAATTAGCGCCTTTATGGTAAATGAATATATAGATTCTTTCGACACAGATTCTGAAAATGACCGAAACAAAGCACCTTTAGATTTCAAAAAATACAAGCTACCAATTTTAGGAATTGCCACATTTTTTGGAATAATGGGTGGTTTAATCTTTATCTATTACGAGCTTTTTGTCGCTCTAATTCTGCTTCTTATTTTTGGCTTCCTCTATTCAATTCCACCAGTCAGATTCAAGGGACGTTTCCCGTGGGACATGGTAGCAAATCTAATTGCTGCCGGTTTTGTCCCCTATTCTCTTGGGTTTAATTTAAACAATTTACCTTACGACGTCATGCTCACAAGCGGTTTTATTGTTCTTGCTTGTCTTGGCTTTTGTTTCCAAGGAATCCACGAATTAGCTGATGCTGAAGCTGATAAAAAGGCAGGGCTTAACACTTGGGCCACAGTCCTTGGTTATCACAATTTTCTAAGAATTCTTGATAAAGTTGCGATCCTAGGGCTTCTTGCTTTTGCCTACATGGTCTATAGACACGAAAGCTGGTGGCTTTATCCAACAATTATTATTCTTGCATATCAACTTCTTGTTATTGGTTACGCAAGAGCTGCTATTTATCAACCAGATTTAAAACGATTACATAGCATCGGCAAACGTTCATTTCCAATTGGAGCAATGATGTTAATTGCCATAATGATTTTTCAGATATGGGCTCTCACCCAACCAATAAATTTACTTCCATAAAAAAACTATTAGCTTTTAGGGACACCAAGGCAGAGATTGAACTGAAAACTAATGAAGACAAATTAGCGTTTCTAATTTCCCGAATTTTCGGCCCCCTCCCAATGGGAATAATTATCTGGCTTCTAACTGCACTAACATCTGGGATTGGCTTTTGGAAGGCATTAGTTGTTTATCCGATTATTTTTTTTACCACAATTTTGATTCCTCTTTTAATTACACTTTTCCTTCATGCCACAAAACGCGTTCCAGATATCGAATGGAAAAATATTGATGACAGGAAAAAGTATCTTTTACCCCTTACCATTGTTGCCCTAATTATTTTAAACGTCTTAACATATTTTCTGACAAACTGGACAATTTTTCACCTTGGTCTACTTCTGTCTGCAATCTTACTTACAATGTCAGCAATCTGGGTTATATTTGATTTTAAAATTAGTGGCCACATGGCGGTTGCTACGATTACGTTTGCCTATATAAATTTACTTTTTGGTTTAACTTTCCTCTGGCTGTTCCTACTTTTAATTCCTATTGGTTGGGCAAGGTGGCACCTGAAACTACACACCCCAAAAGAGTTAACAGCCGGATTTGCACTGCCAATAATTTACATGCTTTTAGCTCTTGCAATTTTCGGATGGCCAGGGGTAAATTGAGGTCTATCTTCCAAAGTTCCTCTTTTGTTTTTGAAACCAGGACACCGCCTCTTTCAAGTCTTTATCTTTAAAGTCGGGCCACATCTTTTTTGAAAAATATAGCTCTGAATAAGCTGTTTGCCACAAAAGAAAATTTGAAAGTCTCATCTTTCCGCCTGTCCTTATAACAAGATCAGGGTCATCACAATTTCCAGCATATAATCTCTGCCTTATCTCTTCTTCAGTAACTGCCTCCGCAGTAATTCCATCTTTAAGAAGTTTTTGAATTGCAACAATTATTTCCTTTTTCCCCCCATAATTGAATGCTACATTCAATTTAATTTTCTCGTTATCAACATCGAATCTGTTTGTCTTTGCGATAATATTTCGAATAAACCTTGGAAGTCCATCAAGCTCTCCAAGAATTTCAATTTTGACTCCATTTTTCATCATCCTTGAAAATTTAACTTCAAAGCTCATTTTAATAATTTCAAAGATCGAAGAGATTTCACCTTTCGTCCTCTCATGCAAGTTTTCAGTAGAAAGCGCATAAACTGTAACTGTTCTAACCCCTAGTTTGGAGGCTGATTCCACAATATTTTCCAAAGCATCAGACCCTGCTTTATGTCCTTCTGAGGAAGGAAGCCCTTTTTTCTTAGCCCACCTCCGGTTACCATCCATAATAATCGCAATATGTTTCGGAGTATCTTTTGTCATGAAAGTCAATTATATACGGTATAATTAACATATGTACACTATTGTTCAAGCGCCAAATGAAATATTGAGAACTAGCGCCACAGATGTCTATTTCTTTGACGATAAACTTAAAAAAATCGTTTCAGAAATGATTGAAACAATGCTTGCTCAAAAGGATCCAGAAGGGGTTGGTCTTGCTGCAAATCAAGTAAATCTCCCATGGAAAATATTTGTGGCCAGATTTGGAACAAAAAAAACAGACGAGGTCCGTGTTTTTATTAACCCTCAAATATTAAGTCATAGTGAAGAACTTCAACCAAATAAAACAACCAAGAAATCCCCTCTCGAAGGTTGCTTGTCAAAACCCGACTATTACGGTGTAGTTAAAAGATGGACCAATTTGAAACTAAAATACCAAACAGAAACCGGAGAAACAAAAGAAGAAACATTTGAAGGCTTTGCAGCAACTGTGATTCAGCACGAGATGGACCATCTAGACGGTAAACTTTTTATTGAAAGAATTCTAGAACAGCAGGGAAAACTCTATAAAATCACGAAAAACAAAAGTGAAGAAGAGTGGGATGAGGTAGAAATTTAACCCTGTTTTTTACCCTTCTTATCTAGAAGCTCGACCGCCCTTGGTGCTGCAGCTTTTAAAAACATTGCAACTGTATCAGCATCCGGTGTTTGACCCCTAGCTGCAAATTTCGCTAATATTTTAGCCAATTCTGGTGAAACGTCCCCAATGGAAACTTTTGACTGTTCATTACGATCACTCATAGTATTAATTATAAGGCAAAATATAAAAATGTCAAGTCTGAAATGTTAGAATAGAAAATATGACAACAATCTTTTTCGGCACATCCAACTACTGCATACCAATCTTAGAATCATTAAAGGTCAATTTCGACCTAAAAATGGTAGTAACTCGCCCTGATAAGCCAGTGGGGAGAAAAAAAGTTTTGACTCCTTCAGCAACCAAAACATGGGCAAATGAACACAAAATTTTAGTAAAAACTATTAAAGAGTTAAATGACTTAGATTATGATTTAGGAATCGTTGCCGATTTTGGAGAGATCATTAAAGAAGATGTCTTTAACAGAGCTAAAATCGGCACTTTTAATATCCACTTTTCCAAGCTACCAGAATTAAGAGGCGCCTCCCCTGTCCAATATGCTTTACTAGAAGGCAGGAATAAAACCTCGGTCACCATTTTTAAGCTCGAAAAAACCTTGGACACTGGTCCAATCCTCTGGCAAAAAGATTACCCTATCTTTCCAGATGACACCACAAACACTCTTTATACAAGATTGTTTATAGAAGTCGCCAAAGAACTGCCCAATATTGACTTTTCAGGCAAACTGACCCCCCAAGACCACCAAAAAGCCACCTTTACCAAAATGCTCACTAAAGATGATGGTTTTGTAAAATACGAGGATTTAGAAAAAGTTGAGACATATAACAAATATAGGGCAATGACTCCCTGGCCAGGTCTTTGGACCATAAAAGAAGGAAAACGGATGCTAATTAGAAAATGTCATTTAGAAAATGAAAAACTAGTCCTGGATATCGTTCAATTTGAAGGCAAAAACCCGGTACAGCTAAGTTGATAAGCGGAATCTCCACTTTTTACAACCTTAAGTTTTCCCCCATTTCCACAAGAAATATCTACGTTTTCAGAGGGTAATAAGTTAACTTTTTTGACTGTCTCGCTAGCTCTTGAACCAAAGTCCAGTGATTTTGCGTTCAAAGCTACAGTCGCCACTAAGACAATGATAAAAACCCCTGAGATAATTACAAATAGCGGAGACACGTATCCTTGTTGGCTCATTAAGCCAGTGTAGCAGCTTTTGGAGTGTATTTCACTTTGTACATCGCAAGACATGATGCACAAGCCTTAACCCTTTTAGAAACGCCGTTGATCATTACTTTACCGGTTTGAACGTTTGGCAAAAAGACTCTGCGAGTTTTTGTTGCTCTTTTTTCCCATTGCCCAGAATGAGTATGGCGCACATTGTGGCCAACCATAACGCCTTTTCCGCAAATGTCACATTGAGTCATATGTTAGAATTTTACCATGTTTGTTGTCGATTTTCTAGTTCTGATCTATTCAATCATCCTCCACGAGATTGCTCATGGCTATGTAGCCGACAAATTAGGAGACCCAACAGCCAGAGTCCACGGACGTTTGACCCTAAATCCTATCCCCCATATTGACCCTATTATGACTATCGCCCTTCCCCTAATTCTATTCATCTTAAATGCCGGCGTTATCTTTGGAGCCGCTAAGCCAGTGCCAGTAGATCCGTTTAATTTGAAGGATCCAAAACGAGATATGGCAATAGTTTCATTAGCTGGTCCAGCAACCAATCTCTTAATTGCCGGACTTTTCTCACTCCTCCTCTTTCTAAATCTTGGACCAATTGTCACAAATATCCTAACAAGTGGTATCTATTTAAATGTAACATTAGCTATTTTCAACCTTTTACCAATTCCTCCACTTGATGGTTCAAAAATCTTGGCGGGAGTTTTACCAGACAACATAAGTAGAATCTATTTGTCTCTCGAAAGATTTAGTTTTCTTCTCGTTTTTGGTGCAATATATCTCTTTCGCCCTCTGATTTTTGGCATAATTGATCCAATAATTTTCAACATAACTTCCTTTTTGATCCATTGACGAAAGGGTTTATAATATACACATAGGTTCCCTGAAGAACATTGGCAAAAGGAGTATTTTTCCCTGACAGCGTTCTACTTGAAAGGGCTAACCACATCGAAATGTTTTTTGGCCATGCCACAAGCTAAAGTCAGAAACTTTTCGGGACCCAAATATTTCGGGGAAAACGCTTCTTTTCTGCCAGTTCCTTGGGGAGCTTTATTTGTCCCCAACAACTCCTGTATAATATCCTTTAACAAGCCACCTTAGCTCAGTGGTAGAGCAACGCTTTTGTAAAGCGAAGGTCCTCGGTCCAAATCCGAGAGGTGGCTCAAATAAAATTTCTCTTCTAGAATTCTTCAACAAAAGTAATATACTAAGTATGCATGGACATTGACAAGATAAGAGATCTTTATTGTAACCAACAACTAAATACCCGTGAGATAGCTCACACTCTTAAAATCAGCCAATGGCAGGTTTTGTCGATAATGAAGAAATTTAATATTCCAAGGAGAAAAATAGCGCTCTCCTTAAAATTAAGATTTAATAAAACTCCACTCTCCTATCAAAAGAAAACACCAACAACAAAAAGCGAGAAAATGCTATTACAGGCCGGGTTAATGTTGTACTGGGCAGAAGGAGCAAAAGCCCCACATGGAATTGTGGATTTTGCCAATTCAAATGAAAATATGGTAGTAATTTTCACAAAATTACTAAGACAAATATATAAAATAGACGAAAAGCGACTAAGAGCATTTTTGTATTGCTATTCAAATCAAAATGCCTCTAGTCTGGTAGATTTCTGGTCTAAAAAATTAAAAATTTCAAAATCAAATTTTACCAAACCTTATACACGAACAGACTTCGATGAAAAAAAAGTTGATAAAATGCCGCACGGCCTTATACACGTAAGATACAACGACAAAAGACTTCTTGAACAGATTTTATCGGACATTGGTATAATATCATCTGAGTTGATTAGCTGAGATATCAGAGTGGACAAATGAGCGAGACTGTAAATCTCGTGCTCGAAAGAGCTACCCTGGTTCGAATCCAGGTCTCAGCACAGACAGGGATTTTTCAGAAGAATTGGTAGCGGCGCGCCAAGCGCCCGCAACCGCTCGGAGCGCCGCGAATTCCTGAGTATATTCGACGGCTAGCTGCCGGTCCTTCAAAAAGAAGATCGAGCCGACCTTTTCCAACGCAGAGACCGCAGGCCGACGCTATAAAAGCAGCGAGCGGAGCGAGCTGCGACATAACGTTCTAGCTTGTTCGTAACACCGCACCAACGAAATTAGATTCGACTTTAAACTAAAAACGTCGTTGGAACCGATTTTTGACGTTTTGGTATGATCAACGTACAATTTGACGGTGAAAAACAAAAAATTTGTCCACATTTTAATTACTTTCTTAGTCCTACTTCTAGTGCTTTCATTAACGGCCAACGTATATCTTATCTTTAAATCTAAAAAGCAGCAAAACCAAATTAACCCATTTGAAGCGGTAACATCTGACTGGAAAACCTATTCAGACAGGACAAATGATTTTTCTGTAAAATATCCTGAACAACTTAAACCAGAACCTCTGCCGTATGGCGTGCCATTTGAAAATGGAGTTCTCTTCAGCGATGGAGGACCAAATGAAGATCAAATTTGGATAGAAACTACCAACAAAAAACCTATGAACTTGCCAGGTTTTACTTCGTGTAAAGATATTCAACTTGATTCTGTTCCTGCAAAAAAGTGCGAACTTAAAGAAAAAATAAGTGAGGAAAGAGGAAATGTTTACAATCCGCCCATTACCGTTCGCATTTCTAGAGTCGACTTATTCAGAAATGGAACTTATTACTGGCTTAGCCTTATGCACAACCAAGACTCAGATATGTTTGACACTTTTGAAAGTTTACTACAAACTTTCAAATTCATAAAATAGATTTAAAGTAAGTTCCAATATAATCAACTAATCTGCACAAAAAGCCAATTGGAATACTAGGAGACTATCTTCAACTCTTCAAGAAATTCTTAAAAACCAAAGATTTTCATATATCAGAATATTAAAATCCCGGGGTATAATTAGATTGTGAAGAAATATTTTCTCATACTCTTTTTTGCTGGAATTATTCTTTATCTACCCTCCCTTTTTGGCCCATTTCTTTGGGATGACGAAGATTTTGTTTACGCCAATAAATATGTAGCCGAATTTAGAGTTGACAAATTCTTTACAGAATCTCAAACCGCAGGTAGAGACAAAAACTCCAACTATTATCGCCCTCTCCCACAAATTGCATATGCCACAACCCATGCAGTTTTTGGTTTCACCCCTTTCTGGTATCACCTGTTAAATATCGCATTCCACATTGGAGCAGCTTGTGCAATATTCTATTTTTTCTACCTGCTAACAAAAAACCAGACCATTGCCCTCCTAACATCTCTAGTATTTCTAGTTCACCCAGTCCAAACAGAAGCAGTTAGCTATATCTCAGGTCTTTCTGACCCCATGTTTGTTTTATTTGGTTTTTTATCTTTAATCTTTTTTCTAAAGAAAAAAAATTGGTGGAGTTTAGGATTTTTTACTCTTTCAATTTTATCTAAAGAGACGGGGCTAGTTTTCCTACCGCTTTTAATTGTTTTGGGGATTTTAAATAAGAGTTGGAAGACGCTATGGTCACAATTAACTATATCGTTACTTTATCTTTGGTTTCACTTCACAAGCATTAATTCATTTGATATTAAATCAGCTTGGGGAAACAATCCTTATGCCAATTCACTAATTGTTAGGCTCCTAACTTTTATTCAAAATCTTTATCTCTATTTTGCCCTCATGCTTTTCCCAGCTGAACTTTTTATGGAACGAGATTTCACAATTAGTATTCAAACCAATTTTCTAAATCCATATCTTTTTGGTTTTATTATTTTCTTAGCGTTAATTGGACTCCTTCTCTATAAACAAAAGGGTAAAGAAAATTTTAATAATTTAATATTCTGTTTCCTGGGTTTCTTCATCTGTTTTATTCCATATACAGGAATTCTATTAATTAACGGTATTTTCTATGAACACTTCCTATATTTGCCACTAGTTTTCTTCTTCGCTTTCCTTTTAATTTTGGCTGAAAAATACCTAAAGAATAAATATGTGCTTTACACAATTTATGTAGTTTTAATACTTTTCAGTCTAAGAAATTTTATCCGCCAATTTGATTGGAACGACTCAGTTAGGTTTTATACCCAAACACTAATTCACGCCCCCAAATCAATTAGAATTATTAACGGTCTAGGCATGGCATATGCAGAAAATGGTGATATAGATAATTCTATTTCAACTTACCAAAAAGGCATAAAGATAGACCCGACAGTTCCAAATCTTTATCACAATCTAGCAAATGCAGAAGTAGCAAGAGGGAATGTTGAAGAAGCAGAAAAAAACTATTTAAAAGCCCTAGAGGTAAATCCTAATTTCTTTTTTTCCGCACAATCGCTAGCAAACCTCTATCAGCAAACAGAACAACAAGAAAAGTTGAAAAAACTTCTTGAAAAATACAATAAATAACCTTAAATAGTATAATTACCATATTATGAATTCAGGATTAGTTGAAATAACCCGAGGCGGGGTACCATTTGGATATGCCATCTTCCCAAATAACAGTGAACAAGACACTGCAAAAGCAATTGGTATTGGCACCAGAGTGATATTAGCTAATAACGAACATGGAGCATTTTTTCTTCTTGGTGGAGATAAATGTTTGACTGTAAGAGGACAAGTTGACCCTCTAACAAATAAGCCTAAAACTCAAATATTTTATCCAGAGGGGGCCGAGCAATTTACCGTTAGAACAATTTTAACTGTAGAAGATGCCGAGTCTTCGCCAAGATTAAATCTTTCCCATATTTTTGGCCAACTCTTCAATCTGACCTAGTTCATTTTCTATCTCCATAATTCCCTCTTCCCAAAACTTTTGATCCGAAACATCTATTCCCATGTCCATAAAAAGATCTTTTGGTGACTTAGATGTACCTGATGCTAAAAATTCTTTTACTTTCAATATAAATTCCGGTTTCTCTTTAACCTTCTTTTGCATTGCCTTAGAAATTAGTTGACCAGATGCATAAGAATAGACATAAAAAAAGTCTCTAATGTGAGGAACATATAGCCACCAATTTTCAGATCCCGGCGTTGCATTCACAAATGGCCCCATTGAAGAAATCGCATTATCAAGCCACATCTTTCCAATTTCTTCTTTTGCTAAATACCCCTTTTCTTTAAAGGCATTGTGGAGTTCTTTTTCAAAGTTGTACATCGCAACTTGTCTAAAGATTGTTCCCATATCGTCGTCAAGTTGTTTGACCATTAAGGCAAGTCGTAATTCATCATCAGCTTCTTTTAAAAGTTCAGAAAGAACAAATCCTTCGAAAAAAGTACTAGCTACTTCAGCTGTCGCTAAACTTGTATGGAAATAGAATGCACTTTGCCCTCTCATTAGTTCATTATTAATTGCATGACCAAATTCATGAGCAAGTGTTAAAACTGATTCCAATTTGTCATTAAAGTTCATAAGCACATATGTTGGTTCTACAACAAGGTTGTGTGAACAAAATGCCCCTCCCCGCTTCCCCTTTTTTGGATAGACATCAACCTGTCCATTTAAAAGAAGTCTTTCAAAAATTTCTTTAAATTCTGGACCCAGTTTTTCAAAAACCCCAGCCACTAAACTAACAGCTTCATCCAGACTATATTTCTTATCAAGTTTCCCATAAGGCACTGCCCGCTCATAGTATTCGAGTTTAGGAAGTCCTAAAAGTTTTGCTTTAAGTTCAAAAAATCTAGCTGGTAGTTTGAAATTTTCGGAAACAGTTTTTGTTAACGCATCAACTATAGGAGAACTTACATCATCACTCACATGTCGTCCTTCATCAGGTCTTTTCATTCCCCGCAGTTCATCATTAACTTTTTTATCATTTAGGATTGCATTCATTTCCGCCTCCCCGACATCAACCCACCTAGAAAGAACTTCATTCATAGCAAGAGCTGCACTATCACGAGTTTTCTTATCAGGATCATTAATCATGTTATAAATCTCTGAGAAATTCTTTTTCCGACCCATGACCTCTCTTTCTTCTTTGGAAATTAGTCCCGATGTCATTCTTTCCCACGCTCCATAAGAAGAATCGGCTTTCAAATTCATCAGTTTTTCTTCTGGTTCAGAAAGAAGGTATTTAGCATTTGCCCACAATCTCTCTAGATAGTGTTTATAAGGAAGAAGTTCAGGCGCTTCAATTGGTTTCATCCGAGACACCTTGTGCTCGAAGAATTGAATATCATTTTGAATTTTATTTGAAAGTTCAATTACTTGATTAAGCTTGGCTTTAATTTCTGGATTAGTTTGATCTAAAGAACTGGATAAGCTCCAAAAATACCACAGTCTTCCAGCAAGTCCTGTTCCCCTTTCCCATTCTTGGTATTCAAACAAAGCTTCTGCTAAAACTTTTGGGTCAGTTAAATAGTCTTCTCTATTTTTCCACTTATCAATGAATTTATAAGATTCAGAAATAACTCTATCTTTTTCCGAAGCAAATTGATCCGGTTTCAAAATTAAATTCAAATTCCACTCAGTTTTAATATCCATGCTCTAATTCTACCTGAAAAATCTCTTGACCCAAAGAGGTATAATTATGTAAGTAAAAATAAATGCCACGTAGACGACTTAGTGAGTCAGAAAGACGTGCCAAACTAATAGCCTCCGGAGGGGTTAAGAATGATGGACCCCCAGATATTAAAGCAGATGTTAACCGTTCTCTTGAAATAAAACCTGGAGACTTTATTGAATTAACAATAATTGACCCTACTTCAGGTTCGATATTAGGCATTAAAAAATATTTCCTGTGTCCAGAAAATAAAGCGCCACCCGAGAACTCGACTGAATATATTGCACTCCATCCAAAAGATTATGCATATAAAACACTATTGGGGAGAGCTATAACTGACCACTCTCCTTATCAATTTCAAGACAAGCTAACAGAAATAGTCATCTCTAGAATCCTTGATCACCCCGAAACAGCGTTACCTCGTCAAGCTACCTTGCCAAAGTAATGACTTTCCCAGATAATGTGCATTAAACGCCTGGGTAGTTCAGTGGCAGAACGCTTCCTTGGTAAGGAAGAGGTCAAGGGTCCGATTCCCTTCTCAGGCTCCATTATTTTGATTTAAGCCTTGACACATATTCTTCTCAGGGTCTAAACTCCCCATAGTTAAACTAATAAGTTCGACTTGTAAAACATGTCGATAAAATCGTAAAAACTTTACGGTTTTTTTATTATTTCAGAAGGGTGGTGAGATAAGTAATGTTTAATTTCACTCGCGAAAGAAGCGGAGCAACTCCAACCACGACTGTTCGATCTGAAGATAAAGATCGAATTACAACGCAAAACACTCCTCGTAGAAGAGTTGGTGTTTTTGATCGAGCACTACTAGCCGACAGGGCCATTCACAAGGCTACACATCAAAGGAAAGACAATGAGCATACTCCCCGAAGATCTAGGTTGAGAAGAAATAGCTAAACTTAGCCCGGGAAACCGGGCTTTATTGTGCAAAAAAAGTGACTACGGACTAAAGGTTGATATTTTATTAAAACTAGTCTTTTTAAATAAAAGTTTATATAATTTCTCTTCTTATGGATTCAGAAAGGAAAAAAACTTTACAAAGGATAGTGGCGGCTGCACTTGACAGGTCATCAACTGGGTCGACCCGAGCACGCCTAGAAGCTAATGAATTTTCTAATGCAGCTTCCACCTCTAAATCTTCTTCTGGCGACCGAGAATCAACAGAGCTTCATGCTGCATTAAATGAGGCAAGACATAAACGCTTACAGCTCCTCCATACTTCTTTAGATGCCACTACTGACGAGGTCTCAGAAACAGTTTCACCCATCTGTTATGTTGAAATTGAACAAGGTATTGGGAAAGATAGAGACACCCTCACATTCTACTTTACAAATACAATGGTCGATCTTCACGGCATTACACTTGTCACCCCTGAATCACCTATAGGTAAAGCCATCCAGGGGAAAAAGCAAGGAGACATAATCCCGGATAAAAAGATCAAAATTCTAAAAGTAGAATAAATTGACATATTTAAAACTATAGGATATTATATTTATATGAATGCCGAATTCAATCCCACAATGCGGTACAAATCCGGCGGAGATATTAGACTCATCATGACAACATCCTGCCAATCTGGATGCGACTTTTGTCATCTTGAAGGCAACACAGCAAAAGATAAAGATGGAACCCTAAATCCCATTCTCAGTGATTGGATGAAAAGATCCAAAAGTCTTCCCCTTGTTGAACGCTTGACCCACCCCTTCAGAGTTACTGATGTACCAAAAGTGGCTGAGGTTGCTAAAAAAATAGGAAACTCACATGTTCATTTGACTGGAGGTGAACCAACCATTCATCCTGAAATTGTCGAAATAATTTCGGCATTTAAGCAATCTGGTGTTGTTGTAGGGATGACAACTAACGGAGAAATTGCCCCCAAAATATTCAAAAATATCATGACCTCCGGTATCGATAAAATCAACTTTTCCTTACACGCATTAACGTGTGAAGAATATTTAGCAATGGACTTGATTGCTCAAGGGCTAGCTAGAAATAACTCACATGATATTGCACTTAATTATGCAGCTACCCGCTTAAAAAACAAGCAAACGAATCTAGAAGCAGCTGCAGAATACAGCGCGACATCCTCACTAAAAATAGCAGCCAATACCGTCGTACGCGATGCAGATACAACAATCAACATCATAAAACTATGTCACAAACTAGGTATAAAATGCCGCCTACAAAGAAATTTGAATCACAAAGATGCCTCTGACATAGTCCTTGGTGAAGTAATAACACGGTCAGGAGCACAACTCATTTCAATAGACAAAGCCATCGGCGACAGCAGTGGCTCTGGAAAAAATTATATATCAAATTTCGGCAATTTTAGAGTGAAAGAGTTCGGAGAGATTTATATACCAAACATGTGCGATCAATGCCCATTAAAAGGGACCGATGAGTGTCGAGAGAAATTCTACGGACTACGAATCGAAAACGGCCAGGTTGGAACATGTTTAGATGTAGCCACTGAGGGAAAAACGAGATTTTCCATCGACGAGTTCCTTCTCTTGACCGATAAACCTGGCAGCGTCCCACATGAAATATCTCAATCATATAAAAACATGTCCACCAATATTTACCCATGAACACAACAGCGGAAATTTCGGTTTATCCCCATAATAAATTAATTGGTATCGATGGACCCGATGGGTCCGGAAAAGACACTTTATCAACACACTTAGCAAGAAACCTACAGTACAAAACAAACGAGAGGGTTGTCGTATGTGCTCCAAATTTATTCGAAACCAGTCATAGTGCTGGGAATCTTTATGATAGGTTCAAAAAAATAGGTGGATACTCACTTGACCCTGAAATTATAAACAAGTTCTATCTCGGAGCTTTCAGAAGAAACTTTTCAGAAATAATTCTTCCAGCACTTCAGGAAGGTAAATGGGTTATCATGAATTCGTCTCAAATACGCCCAATCGCTTTTTGTTTAGCCGAAAGATCGAGCAAAGTTTATGAAATGACAGAAAGATTAATATTATCAGGAGTGCTTAATGCAAATGTAATCCCAAGAAATCAAATAGTCCTTAAATCCTCAGCAGAAGATTTACATGCTAGACTTATAAAAAGAGGACTTGATTCGACCAATGACCCAAAGACAGTCGCTGCAAACGAAACCAGGATTAATTGTTATATAAAAACAGTAAACAAACTCAAACAAGCATATGGACGCAGTATTAACTGGCACGAATTACAAATTGAAAGTATGCCTCGAGAAAAAATAGGTCAATACATGGATTCTTTAGCCAGCTCAATTACCGAAGAAATCATTCATCAGTCACCGCTAGTACAGTGAATTTCTTCTGATTAAAAGTAAATGTGTCACCTAATCGTTTATCTAATACCACCTTTCCAAGTGGAGATGAGGTTGAAAGAAGAACAATGCCATTATCAAGTTTTCTTCCTCCAATACCATCTGGTACCAGAATAAATTCCTGTCTTTGATTATTAGTTTCCAAAATTACTTTACTCCAAAGAACAGCGACAGCATTAGAGTGAATACTCTTCGGAACAATCTTTAAACACTGGTCTATTTCATCAATTTTATTTTTTAGATTGCGCACAGACTCCTCATATCTGTGCCTTGTCGTATCGGAATGTGATTCCATGGCTGAAGGAGCCGAATCCCGAATTTCTTCTTCCTGTTTAAGTTTCTGCAAAAGGCGATTTTTTTCAGTTTCCAAGTTTACTCTTAGATTAGTCAAATGCGTCATGGGACGCATTTTACCATCTTTGATTTCCGGACCATAATCAGGTATAATTCAAGTCACATGGCAGCAAAAGACGCGACAATCAAGTTTGGCTTCATCTGCACGGTTTGTGGAAACCGCAATTATGTCACGACTAAAAATAAGATTGAGAATAAGGACAAACTAACTCGCAAGAAGTATTGCAAACACTGCAAAAAGCACACTGAACACAAAGAAAACGAAAAGCTTAAATAGCCCACTTCTCTTGATCTCAAATAAACCTCTCGCTATCAAAATATCCGTCAATCTTATTTTTATCGAATTCACCATTAGGTAACCACATGACACGTACCCCAGGAAGAAATGAACATTCCTCCCATACACCAGGATTATTCAATCCCTGTCCATTATAAGGATTAGTATTTAAGCGGACCAATCCATGTTCCCTTTGCTCTTTTCGAGGCTTTTCTTTTCGATCTTCTAGGATAACCCTATCACTAACCGCTCCGTTCTGATCAACAATATCCCCCTCAACTGTTCCTCCACCCCAAACAACCAATCGTCTGGATTCCGGAAAAAACTTAACTTCTCTCTCCTCTGTCCCGGAACCCAAGGAAAAAGAACCGTAACAAATTGTAGAATAGCTAGAATCATAAAAAACAGCCATCTCTGGACCAGGAATATATTTCATGAAGTGATTATATCAAATTAACCTAACTATAGGACTTTAGGAGTTTGATTTCTTTTTTCTTCCCAAAACTTACCCCTTCTTGCTAGTCTTTTCTCATCTTCCCTATCTTTTAAAAGTGCCTCCACCAATCTTTCTAAAAATATTGTATTTTGCGACCCCTTAACTAAAATTACATCTCCATCTTTTACTTGCTGTTTTACTTCTTCAATTAACTCTCCCATCTTATTAAACTTCTTTATTTTTTCATTCAAAGGGAAATATTTTTCTGTAAGCGGCCCAAAACTATAAATTAAATCAGCATCCAAAAGTGCTTCTTTTATAACCAGTTTGTGCTCCTCTTCCGCTAAATCCCCAAGCTCCCTCATATCCCCAAGAACTGCTATTTTCCGCTTCCCAGGATACTTTTTAAGAGCCTTCAAAGCAGCAATTGCTGGCACCCTACTAGAGTTATATGTTGAGTCAATAATTGTACTCCCATTGATTCCTTCAAAAACACTCATCCGACCAGGAGGCAAGACCAAATTTTTTTCTAAGTTCTTTTTAGATTGTTCAAAACTTATTCCAAGAATCTCACCTACCGCAGCCGCAGCCGCAAAGGTGTATCCATAATCTTCAGTAAATAAAAAGCCATCTTTTTTAATTACAAACGGCTTAATTTGACCCTGTTTACCAAACGTAATCGAATGACTATCCTTAAACTTAATTACGTTTGGATCGTCGGCATTTAAAACATCAATCTTAGATGCCATAACAAGTTTCCCTTTCTCTTTGGAGATTCCAGAAAGACCATCTGGAAAATTAAAAGTGTGCACAGGTAAGACATTCAAAAACACTCCAATATCTGGAAGCACAATTGAAATCAAATAATCCATATCCCCTGGCTTATCAACTCCCATTTCAGCTATATACACATCATATTTTTTCCAATCGAAGAGAATTTTAAATGGGGCAAAAATAACAACCTTCCAGGAAAATTCATCAAATCCCAGAACATCAGTCGGTAATCCAATTTCCGTATTTAAACTTTTGTGACCAGACTTAACTTTATACTTATCTTTTAAAACAGCATAAATTGCTTCCCTTGCAGATGACTTCCCCGCTGATCCAGTAATTCCAATTATATGTTTATGGTCCATCTTCCAAAGCTGAAAATCAGATAAAAGCCTGAGATAGCCCAAAAGCAATTTCATTCCAAATTTCTTCATTTGTTCAATTCTAGCAAAAGCGCTATACTTTCTCTCTGTGAAGTCAAAAATCAAAGTGGCACTTCTCTTTGGTGGCAAATCAGCAGAGCACGAAGTATCTATCCAATCAGCGAAAAATATCTTTTTTTCCTTAAGAAAAGATAAATATGAAATCACTCTTATAGGAATTGATAAATCTGGATCATGGCACAAATTGGACTCCTCAAAGTTACTAGAGCAAAAATCCGACTTCAAAGCAGTGGTAACTTCAAATTCACTAAAATTCGATCCCCAAGAGTTGTCATCTAAAAAAGGTGCTGCTGTTGATGTAGTTTTTCCAATACTCCATGGTCCGAATGGCGAAGATGGAACTGTTCAAGGCCTCCTAAAACTCACAGGTATCCCATTTGTGGGAGCAGGTGTCCTGGGATCTGCTATTGGAATGGATAAAGATGTCCAAAAACGTCTTTTAAAAGAAGCTGGTTTACCAATTGCCAAATTCCAAACAATAACACATATAAAAGAAAAAATTAATATACCCTTCCCTATTTTTGTTAAACCAGCCAACATGGGTTCGTCAGTCGGTGTTTCTAAAGTGGAAGATATAAAAGAGCTAAATTCAGCTTTAAAATCGGCTTTTTCCTATGATCGAAAAATAATTATTGAAGAGGAAATCAAAGGTCGAGAAATTGAAGTTTCAGTCGTGGGCAATAAAGACCCTAAGGCCTCACTTCCTGGGGAGGTCATAACCTCCCACGATTGGTATGACTATGAAGCTAAATATATTGACGGTAAAAGTCTAAAAATAGATATTCCTGCTGCAAAGTTATCTAAAGAAAAAATAAAGGAATTTCAGAACCTTGCGATTAAAGTCTTCAAAGTCCTGTGCTGTGAAGGAATGGCGAGAGTTGATTTCTTCCTAACTCCAAATGGGAAAATATTAGTAAATGAATTAAATACAATCCCTGGGTTCACAAACTCCAGCATGTATCCAAAACTTTGGGAAGCAAGTGGTCTATCACAAGAGAAACTAGTAGACGAATTGATTAAGCTGGCGATACAGGATCACCATAACTCTTAAACAATTTCCTCTTCCCATCGTTTTCCAAAAATACATTTACATGCACATAGCTCTCAATTCCACTCTTAGCAAGTTTTGATCCCATCAGCTCATCCACTTGAAAAATCCCCGCTGGATTTGTCATCATAATTTTAATTTCAATCGGAAATTCTTTCCCTTCCCCAATATCAACTTGTTCAATCGCATTAGCTGACACACTATGAATATCAAATTTCCCGGCTTCATAAGATACTCTTGTCCTACCCTTTGTCATATCAAGTGAGTCAGCAATCCGAACCACCCCAGCTTCAATTGTCAAAGGCCTGCCCCCTGCTCTATGAGAAATAATTGCATGCAGTGTTTCTGAAATCACAATTGTTCTTTCTTCTTCTGGTAAAAAATCCAAAAGTTTGTGTAAAATCTCATTTGTCAAAAAAAGACTAAATTCTTCATGTCCCTCTCTTGAAACAGACATCCCCAGATCATGGCAAACACTAGCAAGAAAGACTACGACCTCGGCATATCTAAAATCAAGCTCAAAATTCTTTGTTATTGATGCTTCTATGTGGTGGTTCCTAAGAAGTCTTAAAATTCGAAGGGCTGAATTAGCAACAATTTGAAAATGCACCTGACCATGATCTGTCATCCCTAGTCTTTCAATTGCATTGACATTCATGATTCGCCATAAAGTCTTAACTTCAACAGAAGTATTAACTCTCTCAAGCGTTTGTT
Organism: uncultured Gammaproteobacteria bacterium; assembly: GCA_964576435.1. Classification (GTDB taxonomy): domain Bacteria; phylum Patescibacteriota; class Microgenomatia; order JAMCZE01; family JAMCZE01; genus CAZNUP01. The sequence continues at coordinate 136,359 of CAZNUP010000002.1, read as the reverse complement.
TTAAAATTTCATTTCCATCAACAGGAACAAAAAGTTCTGCTGAAACTTTTCCACTATCCATATATTCAAAAGAAGTAAAAATTTAAAAGAAGCTTACTTTCTCTTTCTATTAAACAAATAGATTATACCACCAACATATAAAAATGATAAAATAACAGGATAAAGGGGCGTCGTTCAGTGGTAGGACGCGAGTCTCCAAAACCCGCAACGAAAGTTCGATTCTTTCCGCCCCTGCACAGAGAGACACAGACTCACAAGAAGGGGCGGCGATCCGCGCGCCCGCAACCGCGCGGAGCGCCGCAAAGGGCTGTTTCAAAACCGCGCTGAGCTGCTGATCCTGTAAAAAGTAGTTCGAGCCGACCTTTTTGGCGAAGTTTCGCAAATCTTCGCTGGAATTTTTTGCGCGCGCGATTTTTTCCAGCTGTGAAGCCGTTTCCATGAAGTCTTTCATTGGTTCGAGCCAACCTGCGCCACTAGCTTTCACTTGCAAAAGTTCTTCTTCAAGTTTCTGTTTTCTCTCAAACATTTCGTTCTTTTTCGTTTTGAACATTCCCTCATCAATTGTCCCCTCTAAGAAAGTATCTAGCAGTAGATTTTGTTTTTTGTCTAAGTCAGCAATCCTGACTTGATAACCAGCCAGGTTTTTCTCTGCGGATTCTTTCGCCAGTTTTTCATCCCGATCCAACCAATCTTTCCATTTTTTCTGCCAGGAATTTGGCAGAGATGCAGAAAACAACAACTCTTCAAGTTGTGACTCAAAATCTACTGCCGGAGTGTAGCGCTGAGAGCATGTGCCAAATTTTTTCGTGCAGCGGTAATAGACAAAATCCACTTTTCTTCCCGTTCGGGGATAGAATCTGGGATGAGATTCGGCAGTTATTGCACCACCACATTCTCCACACTTAGCGATTCCAACGAGAGGAAAATTGTGGCCTTTCCTTCTTGGTCGCTCAATTTTCTTCAGCCTCTCTTGAACTTTTTGAAAAGTGGATTTTGAGATAAAACACTTATGGCTTCCTTGATAAAGCTCACCACCAAATTTGAAATGGCCAATATAGAAAGTTTTCCCCAGTAGTCTCTTGGTTTCGGACAAATGTAATCTCTTCCCGGTTTTTCCTGTGATCCCATGCTTCAAGAAAAAATCGGCAATTTCAGTGAAAGATTTGTTGCCTTGGGCAAAAAGAGCGAAAGCTCTTTTGACAACAGGTGCAGTTTCGGAGTCAATGTCAATTCCTTTAGTCTTGGGATTGTTTTTGTAGCCAAGCGGCGCTTGTTTGGGCCAAATTCCCTGCCGAAGTTTTTGTCTGATTCCCCTTTTGACATTTTCAGATAAGGAATCCACATAATATTTGCTCTGATTGAAGGCCATTCCGAGCATGAATTTGCCTTGAGGGGTGTTCTGGAACCAAAATGAAGGAAATTTGAGATCCAAAAGTTTCCCGGTGTCCAAAAGATAGATCACTCTCCCACCATCCACGGAATTCCTTGCAAGTCTGTCTGGATGCCAGCTAAGGATACCTTGTGCTTCGTCTTTTTCAATTCTTTTCAAGACTTCGGCAAATTTTTCCCTGCCCGGTTCTTTGGCAGTCTTTGCCTCAACAACAAAATCCACAACATCTAAGCGTTCACGCTGAGCAAATTCTTTGAGTTCTGCAATTTGTGCGTCAATCGACAAAACCTGTCTGTCTTTTTCGTCTGTTGATTTTCGGCAATAGCCAATATATTTCATTTGTGCAGTTTTGAGTAACTTTCCTGTTCCTAAATAAATTTTTGCGTTTTCTTTCCTGCTTTTTAATTTTCTAATCGGCAGCTCAGCGCGGTTTTGAAACAGCCCTTTGCGGCGCTCCGCGCGGTTGCGGGCGCGCGGATCGCCGCCCCTTCTTGTGAGTCTGTGTCTCTCTGTGCAGAGGTTTACCAACAAATTCGAACGTGTTTTCGTAGAAAATGTCTTTATGTTGGCTCGCTCCGCTCGCCGTCATCTTAGTGTCGGCCCGCTGCGGCGGGCCTCCGCTTTGAAAAAGGTCGGCTCGAATCCTGTGTGTGAAAGAAAACGCAAAAATTTTCGCGATTTTTTTTCAGTGTCGTCTTAAGTCAAGAAGTTTTCAAGAAGACAAAACAATACAAACCGACACAAAAATTCTGGTAAAATGCCGCTATGAACAGTTGGTGGGATCTCGGTGAACATATTGGAGAATCCGGTGACTCGCTTGCAATATATCGAATTGAATGCGCATTCTGTGGGGAAAGAGGTAATTTTTCAACAGCACATCATTCTGAAAAGAAAAAATCAAATAACCGTAAGGTTCTTAATTTTGACACATTAAAATGCGGCAATTGTGCTGGCTATGTGATGGTGTTATGGTCATCAAGCGAATACAGTGGTAGTCACAGTCTCCATGATTATCGCGTCCTTCCTTTTCCATTAAAATACACGAAATCCCCCGATCACTGGCCACCGGCCGTTGGCAGAAACTGGCTACAAGCTCATAAATCCCTCACTGACGAGAATTGGGATGCAGCTTCGGTAATGGCACGTAGTTCGATGCAATCAGCGCTTCGAGATAAAAAGGCAAAAGGCGCAAATCTTTTGGAGGAAATTGAATATCTAGGAAAACAGGGTTTATTACCCCCACTAATGATTGACTGGTCCAATGAAGTTAGATTGTTGGGGAATGAGGCAACTCACTCTGACCCAAATGATTCCGGTGTCGACCCTAAAGACGCAAACGACATTACTGAATTTCTAGACTACTTGCTCGAATATTTATACGATCTTCCAAAACGAATTGAAGCATACCGCGCTAGAAAAGTGACAACATGAGAAATACATATTATTTTTGCTTTCTTCGCACTTTTTTAATTTCAGGAGCATCCAGGGGACGATCTGCGGCAAAATTGTGATAGTGTTTTACAATCAAATTCAAATGAGTTAAATCATCCAGATTTCCATCTAGTTCTCCAACAATCTGTTGATATTGTCTAGCTCGATCTTCCGGTAAAGTTGTCGTGTCAAATTCTCCAAGTGCCTCTTTTAATTCTGTCCTCAACTCATCCGCAGTCTTTGAAGTTGGCTTTCCTTCGCTTAAAGTAACCTTCCTGGAACCAATCGAGCCTCCCAAAAAATGCATCAAAACGTCCTTGGCTTGACCAAGTGGAGGTTTTGGAACAGATGGAGAAGGAGGATTAGCTTCCCTTTCCCTAGCCCAATTAAGTAGCTTTTCTTCAGGTGTTGCCATAACGCTTCAATTATAACATTTGTGGAACGAATACTCGCATTACAGCATAGCACTATGCTAACATGACTTCACTAAACCAAAATCCCTGTTGTGCAATCACACAATGAACCCAAGCGGCCGAATACCACCATTCCGGCCGATTGCGGCCAATTTCGCCCAAATTGGCCGGGAAGCTCCTGTGCTGTGTCGCGCGCGCAAAAAATTCGTTAAAGCGGAGGCCCCCGCCGCAGCGGGTCGACACTAAGATAGAGGCGAGCGGAGCGAGCCAACATAAAGACATTTTCTACGAAAACACGTTCGAATTTGTTGGTAAACCTCTGCATAAATTCTCCAGTATTACTACTCTATTAATCGTCTTCTCCTCTGACATGAGTCGAATTTTGATAAACTAATCTAATGTTAAAAACCTCGGAAACTTTCGATCCAGACAAACCTTTCAATAAACCTCTTTTAAGGAAAATCATTATTTATTTTCTGGCTCAATTATTTTCTTTCTTCCTCATCGGCAAAGTAACAACTCTCCTTAACCCAAAAGTTTATCCGGAAATAATTTTTTTACTCCAAAACCTAGTAAGTCTTAGTCTATTAATAATTATTTTTAATCTTTACATTAAAAAAACATTTGCCAAACTAAATCACAAAAGATTCAACTTTAAAATTATTCTAATAATTATTCCAATTGTTATTCTTATCAGTCTAATTGCGACAGCTGTATCAGGGCTTATATTTAACTCCGTAAACCAAACATCTGCATTTAATGAGCAAACCAAATACCTTAGTCTGGGAACAGGTAACACCTGGAGCCAATATATTATTTCTTTAATAACGATTGTTTTTTTAGTTCCGATTATCGAGGAGCTTTTCGCAAGGGGGATACTTTTAAACAGCTTCAAAGCAAAGCTGGGAATAATTCCAGGACTAGTTATTAGCTCATGCCTGTTTGCACTGGGACATGTTTATCCTGTACTTATAATTAATACATTTGTTTTAGGTTTATTTCTTGGATGGATCTATTTAAAAACAAAAAATATCTTTTATCCAATCAGCGCTCATATAATCCTCAACTCACTTCCGTTTTTAGTTCCACTGATCGCTTATGATTGGGCCAGATTTTTCAAATCTTTAAGTAGTTAATATAACTTGAACTTTTTTAAACGTAAAAAGTTTTAACATCACTTACGGCTTCCTGCACTTGAAGAGAAAGAGGAACGGGATTTGGCGGCGCGCCACGCACCCGCCCCTGCAAAGTTATATTGAACAAATTACAGCACCTAGAAACTACTTCTTTGAAAATTTGTTTCTTGAAGAGAAGAACCAAAAAAATAACGCTGCATAAAAAGCTAATGTCACCCATGAACCAACTGTTACCTGTTCTCCTGAAGAAAATGATATTAGCATTTGCACTAACGAAATTAATCCCAATAATCCAAGGCCATAAACTCCCCATAACTTAGTTTTAATCAAACCATAGGCAACTACTAAACTAGCCAAAGTAAGTACGATTGCTAAAGGTGTAAACGATACTCCCTCACCAAAACCATAAATTGCAGCAACCCCAAGCAATGTTAATAAAACAATTAAGAATCCAACAACCTTTGCGTTTTTAACTGGATCGAACATATATTAATATCACCATTAGCAAAAACACTTGTCAATAGACCATTTATGAATTTTGAGCATAAAAAGTTCAAACGTCCCCGATGGATATCGGGGTAAACTTCCATCAGGGCTTTGAAATCATCCTATAACTTGACTCTACACTTAACTATGTTATAGTACCCATAACCTTATGTTAGAACTTGTAAAAAAGTCAGCCTTTGTCAGTCTCGGCCTCGCCGCCATGAGTGCTAATTCTATAAGACGCATTGGCAAAAAAATCGCTGAGGAAAGCAAACTATCCGAAGATGAGGGCAAAAAGCTCGTCGACGACCTCCTTCTCCAATCTGAAGAATCTAAAGCAAAGCTGAACGCAAAAATCAAAACCTTGGTTAAAGAATCACTCGACGAAATGGATATTGTCACTAAAAAAGATCTAGAAGTGTTAATAATTAAGGAATCTGATATCGACAAAGACCCCACTCCTAAATCCGCCACCAAAAAGACCAAGGCGATCTAAATAACTGTCCAAAATATATAAAAATGGACAGCCTTCATTTACTAGGACGAGCACATCGAAACAGGTACAAACTTCTCCTATCAACCATCAGCAAATACGGTTTTGATGAAGTCTTAAGCATTAAACGATTTCAAGGCATCCCCCTGATAAACAGATTTAAACTCAAGAAAGATCCCATCACCACTCTGACCAGAGGAGAAAGAATCAGACTAGCTCTTGAAGACATGGGTGGGGCATTTGTTAAAATTGGTCAACTTTTAAGTAACCGCCCCGATCTTCTTCCTGAAGATATTATTAAAGAACTCGAAAAACTTCAGGACAACATTCCCCCATTCTCGTCCGAACAGGCAGTCGAAATTATTGAAACAGAATTAGACTGCAAATTAAAAGACGTCTTTCTTATGTTTGACCCAGAGCCCCTAGCCTCCGGGTCAATTGCACAAGTCCACCGGGCAGTGCTTGCCGACCTCACGCCTGTTGTTATAAAAATCCAGCGCCCTGATATTGAAGAACAAATAAAAATAGACTTTGACGTCCTAGTTTATGCCTCAAGTCACATCTCAAAATTCACTAAGTTTAAAAAACAATTCAAAGACAGAAACCCCATCAAGGAACTCCGCCAAGAACTTGAAAAAGAAGTGGATCTTAAAAATGAAGAAAGAAACATTCTGCGTTTCAAAAGCAACTTCAAGCAAGAAAAAAAGGTCTATGTTCCAACTGTCTACCCCGACTTTAGCACTCGAAAAGTTCTTGTTATGGACTTTGTTGAGGGCATCAAAATAACTGACAAAGAAAAAATAATCAGAGCTGGTTTCGATCCCGTCAAAGTCGCGGATGACTTACTTGAGGTTGGCTTCAGACAAATATTTGAACACAACTTCTTCCATGGTGACGCCCACCCCGGAAACATCTTGCTCCTTGCAGATGGAAGAATATGCTTTATTGACTTTGGGCTCATGGGCTACATGACAGCCAAACAACAAAAAAATTTCAATGAACTTGTCATCGCTTTTTCGCAACAAAACGCCCAAAAAATCACCAGAATAATACAAAACATGACAGCAAAAGACACCGTTATTGACGCAAATTACCTTGAGTTTGATGTAGCCAGTCTCATGGCCACCTATTACGACAAAAACCTGAAAGACATAAAAATTAGCGAGTTGCTGACAAACATTCTAGGATTTCTCAATAAATATAATATAAGTCTTCCCTCTAATATCTATCTTCTAATCAAAACCGTCACCAGCTTTGAGGGCATCGGCAGACACCTAAATCCGGATTTTGAACTTGCCACCAACGCGAAAAAATATGCAACAACCCTAATTCAAAAAAATCTCTCGCCAGTCAATTTCGCCAAAGAACTATACATGTCATCAAGTGATGCCATCAACTTGATTAAAGAGTTTCCGGGAGAACTAAGAAGCCTGCTTCAACTTTTGCAACAAGGCAAATTCACAGTCAACGCTAACCTATCTGATTTAAGATTACACATTGACTACATTTTCAAAAAGCTTGAAACGATTTCAAACAGAATAATATATGCACTTCTTTTATCGTCGGTAATCCTTGGCACTTCCCTTCTGCTGCGAGATGTCGACACATCAAAACTTTATGGCATTCCAACATTTGCAGCAATCGGCTTCATCCTATCCCTCGTCCTCACCTTTTTGCTGTTAATTTCAATCCTCAGAAGTAAAAGCATATAACCCCTTGACATAAATTAGCACTCGTGATACAACAGTGCTAATAAATTTTGAAAGGAGGTGACAAAAATGGCTATAATCAGATACGAGCCTTTTTCTCAAATGCCAAGCATTCTTCGCTGGCCAAGTCTTCTGGATGAGGATTTCTCAGGTTCCAGCCAATCACTAGACGTCTATGAAACCGACGATTCAGTTGTTGTTAATGCCAACGTTGCTGGAATTGACCCTTCAAAAGTTAAAGTCACATTTCACAAAGGCGTTTTGACAATTGCCGCCGAAGAGCAAGAAGAAGACAAAGATAAGAAATATTATCAAAAGTCATATCAAAACTACTATTATAAAATTGCTGTTCCTGGCGAAATCAACTTGTCCAAAGATCCGTCAGCAAAATTTAAAAATGGCATGATTGAAGTCTCTTTTGACAAGGTTCCCGAGGAAAAGCCGAAGGAAATTTTAGTAAAGACAAGTTGAACTGGATCTATTCCAAAACTCCGGCATAAGCCGGAGTTTTAAATTCTTATAAATAGCTAATATTTAGCATAAAATGCCCCAAAATCATGCGTCCAAAAATAAAACTTTTTGACTAATTTTTTATAACAATTTAGGGTCTACTAATTTAATTCCTAAAAACCCGTGTTTCTGAATCTTTTCTCGATAACCTGGAAATAAATAATATGCAGCAGCTCTTTGAATGTTTAACAACTCACTAGGCCCGTTTATCATAGTGCAGAAATAATAGATATTTTTAATGTTATACTAAATATTAATGAAATCATCATGGTTAAAACTGGTCATTTCTCTTAGCTTTTGTTTTTTGGTCGCTTTTGCTGGTTCTGTAATCACCACTCCCTCGATAAATTCATGGTATCAAGCTTTAACGAAACCTTCATTTAATCCTCCTAATTGGATATTTGGTCCAGTATGGCTATTACTTTATTCTTTAATGGGGATCTCACTTTTCCTTGTTTGGAGAGAAAAACAAACTAAAAAAACCAGGGTGGCTATAACTTTCTTTGGCATTCAACTTCTTCTTAACTTTTTATGGTCATTTCTATTTTTCTATCTTCATTTACCGACATTAGCGCTCATAGAAATTTTTATTCTATGGCTAGCCATTTTTTTTACAATCAAAAAATTTCGCCCTATATCTAAAACCGCATCTCTTCTCCTCATCCCCTACCTGTTGTGGGTAAGCTTTGCAAGCATTCTTAATTTAGCAATTGTCCTTCTTAACTAAGAACTAGAGATGGTCCGCCTTATCAATTTCCGCATCACCCTTAGTTTTGTGAACTGTATCATCTCTGTGATGAGGCGGTGAATAAACTGTATAGAGCTTCAACGTTTCCGTATTAGAAAGATTAACGACGTTATGTTTTGTCCCGGCAGGAACTAAAAACGCATCGCCATCATTAACAACATACTCTTCATCATTCATAATAACTTTAGCTTTCCCCTTCTCAATCCTTAAAAACTGGTCCACGATTTCATGAACCTCTAGACCAATCTCTTCGTTGGGTAAAAGACTCATCAAAACTAATTGAGCATGTTGACCTGTAAACAAAACCCGTCGGAAGTCGTTGTTGGATAAAGTTAATTGCTCTATGTTCCCAACAAAACCTGTCATAATTCACCTCCTCAGAAACATATTTTCTAATTACAATAATAGAACTTTAGTTTTAGAAATAAAAGTCCATAAAACTTTTTTACTATGTCGATAAGCTATTAGCACGGAATTAGTGGAAGAGCTATTTAGTCAGCAGAAAAGTAAACTACAAACAGTTAAGTTAGCGGACAGACTTCACCGATCCAACCATCAACACATCCCTACCCTTAAGTGCAGCGACCTTCCCCGTAAGTTGAACCTCTTTACCAACCAACGTGGACAAATTAACAGGCACCGATTCTTCAACTAAGAAATATTTCTCTCCCTTAGAAGCAAATAACACATAGCACCCAAGGTAAAAATTCTTCGCGCACCCTTGTGGATCACTTGAAACAACTGTTCCTGTAATAGTTACGCTCGGAGACGCCTTAACATTCAGTCCAACACTGGTCTGTCTATTAGATACAAAAAACACAGCCATCCCTAAAATCCCAACAATCATTACCATCGAAAGCAAACTAACAATCTTCATATATCCAGTTTCTAAAATTTAATTAAGCTTGTCAAATTTTGGACTCACAAATACGCCAGTTTCCCCATTTTCCTTACCAACACACATCACATAAGTTCTTCCGTCAGGACTAAAGTATGCGTAAAAAACATCTCCCTTATTTACCTTCTGAACAAGCACGTTGTTTCCATCACATCGCCCATTTGCTTCACTAAATTTGGCTCCATCCCCGTATGAGTCAACCCCATCAAATTCCGTAAAAAGTGACCCATAAGAGGGATCCACAAGTTTAGACACCTCCAAAAATCCCCCCTGACCAAGAGCGGTCATCATTGACTTAAAACTATCATTGCCAGAGACTACAGTCCCACTAGGAATCTTGTCTCCTGTATATGGATAATGCCCAAACTCATCCCTATAAGTTTCTAAAGCTACTGTAATCTCCTTCATAAATCTCACCCGTTGATCATCGCCAAGTCTCTTTTGAATTGTCCCAGATCCATAAACTAAAACTCCAATCAAAACACCAACAAGTAGAATCACAATCAAAATCTCGATCTTAGTAAATCCTTTTTGGGCAGACATAAATTTATCGTATCAAATTTTTAGATGAACATATATACTTTGACCGTATGCCAGAAATTAGCTTGTCCGACGATATTGGAAATTTCTTGGAAATCCCAAATATTTACGAAGATTTGGAGATTCCATTTTCCAATTGGTTGGCTGCAATTAATACACTTCAATCAATTGATCAGTTAAATGGCGGTAATGGTTCTCTATCAAAAATAAAAAATAAAAAAATCCTTGATATAGGTTGTGGTGGGACAGATACTGCTGATACTGCTTTTATTTTTGAACAGGAGGCCTTACCAGCATTTGCCCTAGCAGCCTCATACTATGGCGCAAAAGTAACCGGAATCGATATTGGAAAACAAACGCACGGAACTGAAGAATTTTACAATCACAAAAGGCTAGACCTAACAGACATGGCAAAAAAAGGCGACCAGCTAAAACGTAGTGTGGGCGACAACTTTGATATAGTCGTAGCAAGAAGATTAATCAATCCCGGTAGCCCATCTGAGGAACTAAAAAAGTCACTAAATAAAAACTCCCTAAATCTCTCAGACTTTTCAGATTGGCTAGAAGAACAAATGAAAGATTTAACAAAAAGAAATGGTTACTACACAGACCGTGACGACAAATTTATTAAGAAGTAAACCAACAACACACTTGACTGAGGTTTAAAAAGTACTATATTAAAACCATGTTTACTCTTCCCCCACTTCCCTACGCATATAACGCTTTAGAACCATGGATTGATGAAGAAACTATGCATCTCCATCACGACAAACATCACCAAACTTATGTAGATAATCTAAATAAACTACTAGCTGGGAACGACACGCTTTTAAATATGGATATTTCAAAACTTGTAACAAGTCTTGATCAAGTTCCAGAAGACATAAGACAAAAAGTCAGAAACAATGCCGGCGGACACTTTAATCATTCCCTATTTTGGACTTTAATGTCCCCCGCCAAAGAGGAAGTTCCACAAAAATATCAAGAATTTATTGAACCATTTAATGCAGCAGCTCTAAGTATTTTTGGTTCCGGGTGGGCATGGTTAATTGAAGAAGATGGTGTAATTAAAATTGAAACAACTCCCAATCAGGACAATCCGCTAATGAGAAATCCAAAAGTGTCCATAATTACAGGTTTAGACGTTTGGGAGCACGCCTACTATTTAAAATACAAAAACGTTCGCGCTGACTATATAAAAAATTGGTGGAATGTCGCTAACTGGACTTCTTAAAATTTAGGCCGTTATCAAAGCACTTGCTTGAGCACCCCACACATTAATATTTCCGTCAACGCCTTTTATTGGAAAAGCACCCACAGAAATAAATTTTTTCTTAAATTTTTCAGACAACTTTCCAAGCGTAGTCTCAGTAATTAACACATCGCTTCCCACGTCAGCTGCTAAATCTTCAAGTCTGTATGCAATTACAACGGGTTTTCCTACAGGGTAAATAAATTCAGCTTTCGAATATTTGTAACCATCTACAATGACTTGTCCAACATCTATCCCCGCATTTGCCTTAAACCTAAATTCTATTTCCCTAAGTCTCTCTAGGGTCTCACCAGCCGCTCTAAGAGCGCGATCAGCACAACCTTCTCCATGAAATACTGCACCCACCGCATCACCAAGCACTGAACAAAACACTCCCCCTCCTCTTTCCACGCACTTATCAAATTCTGTGTAGTAAGTATGCACGTTGCTAAGCACATTTTTTAAATCTTCATGCATCAAAAATTTTGTATAGCCTCTAAGGTCCATCATTAAATATGCAGACAGTGGAATATCCATAATTTCAGTATATCTACAAGCAAAAAACAACTCAATATATGATATAATTAGATCCATTGTTATACACTAACAAAATCCAATACGTTTAGGAGGTGAAAATTAATGTTTAAAAAATCACTCTTAACACTAACTGTTTTTGCTATAGCATTAACTTTTGGAGCTTCACAAGTTTCCGCCGCAAGTGACATTAAGGTCGAATGGAGCGGACTCAAAAACGGCTACCCCACCCTTTCTGGTTACATCGGTACCGTGGCAGAAACCACAATCAAAGTAAAGAACACAAGTTCTGTGAATAAAAATATCGAAATCGGAAAAGGTGCTTTTACTTGCGATTACGGTGAAGTTGCAAAACCATGCAGCAATAACAGAAATAACCAAAAATCAGGAACTGAAAAATTGACACTTAAACCCAAGGAGTCAATTACAAGAACCCTTTCACAAAACACTCCTAGAGAAGACTGCGGAACAGCACAAGTCGATTTCCACGTTAAAGATTTAACTGATGGATCAACTCAAGGCGCTTTCTGGGGTTTTGCTTACACAGGAAGTGACTGTGATGATGGTTATGCCCCATGCCCAACTCCAGGTGCTGCGCTTAATGCACCAGGAAAAAGATGGGATGGTAAAACTCCCGATGTGAGTCATCCAACAGGAACTCACTGGATCGCTGGACAACCAAAACTTAGAGAAGGTGCTGACTATGTCTATTTCATTGGCGCAGATGAAGATAGAAAAGCTAAGGTTTTACAATGTTTCTATCCAAAAGAAACAAACAAACCAAACATTCAAACTAACTGGAGGAAAATAGGGGCTAATAACCCAATTACTTCCAAACCAGGGTATGTTTATGTAGCAAATGGAGCAGATTTCAATTTGCTTCCAAAAGCCTACTTTGCACAAAATTCTAATTTCTAAATCTAGACCTTAGAAAAACAAAAAACCTCAGGGAAGCCTGGGGTTTTTTGATGGATCAAATTTAACTAGAAGCAAACTATTTCTTCTCTCCAATAATTATCTCAACCTGCGCATCACTGTCAGTAAGTTCTTCTTGCGTCACTTCTTTGTATGTCTCAAGAATAGTTTCTTTAAGCTGTGTAATTATGCTTTCTGGAACATCTTGCGTAACTCTCAATCTCGTTGCCACAAATCCCGACGTTGTTGCGTTTGCAGTTTCAATAACATCATACCCAAGTCCAGTCAAAGTCTCTCCAAGGGCTCCTGCCTCTCCAGGAACTGTAGTTCCATTTAAAACTATCACCTTAAAGTCGGCAGGCTTTGCTTCTGGTGTAGGAGATGGAGTTGGTTCTTGCATGCTTGGTGTTGGACTTGGCGTTTGACCAATCGGCGTACCTGGAATCTTTCCACCAAGCAGACTCTTAAGAATAAGAAACGCTAAAACAAAACCAATGATCGCTGCCAAAATCAGAAACACAAATTTTCCACCAGGAATCTTTGGCATCTGAAATTTTGGACCTGAACCAGTAGCACTTGGTGTTGCACCAGTTCCCAAAAGCACAGATTGAACTGACAGGTCGTAAACATCTCCTGGAATATTTTCAGTAACGTTTAAGTGTTGCTCATTTCGCAATTTATCCCCCGCACCCATTTCCAAAGCTCCTACTACAAACACATTGGATATATCTGAAAAACCCTTCCCCATTCTAAATTCATTAAGTCTTCCCACCCACACATCTTTTGGAAATGTTGCAATGTCCAAGATTACTCCGTCCTGACAAGCCGCAACACAAACATCCTTCTCAAATGGCAAAACCAAAAGATACCTTCCTGTCTGCGGAAACTTCTTAACAAGAAGGCTAACTGCCGAATTAACAGTTAAAATCTTTTTCCCAGATTCAAGAAATGGTCTCTCAAAATCTTCAACTAGCTTTTTTTCAAAAGCCACATAATTAACTTGACCTGAAACAGGAGCTCCAGTTTGAACTGCCGGTTCCTGAATAACTAATTCTTCTTTGAAAAAAGGTAATGACCTAACAAACGCATCAACTGATTCAGCTGGTGGTAAAGCTTTAATGAAAGTCTTATCAGGATGCAAAAATAGATATCCTTCAGTTATTTCTGATAGTGGCGGTTTTTGAGCTAGAACCCCCTTAACTTGAGTAGAAAACTTAACTGGATCGGCAATAAAAGCATCTCTTAAAGTATCTTCTCCAAAACTTACCTGGCCTCCAAAAATTCTTGATACACTTTTACCAGAGATTTCAAACGCAAGAAGTTTGACATTATCTTTTTCTAAAAAAGCCGCAATTATCTGTCTTTTTCCAAAGGCCATACTTGAAGTTTAAATCAAAATCTAAATAAATTGCAACAACCTGAAACACCCATTTTATTTAGGAGCAAGCTCACTCCACTGGACTGCAGGTTTGGTAAGCATTCTTGACAAAACAGACAAATATTTGGGTTCATATAACCAACTCTCACCAATAGCGTTAGTTGGACTTCTCTGGAAGTTTATTTGTGAGCTATCACTAATGGCAAATACCATTCCTCGACCTGTAACCGCTGACGTGTTAATTCCCGTATTAAAGTTCCCACTAAGTAAATAAGCCCCATCCACTACTCCAACAGAAGGAGCAACATCAATATTTCCATCTACGATAAATGTTGCCGTAGAATTAGTTGAAGAACTAACCAACACGTCGTTGGTGATTGTTAAACCCATAGGTAAAAAAGCTAAGAGGTGCTTACCGTTAACTCCGCCAACAGGAACACCAAGGCTTGCAGTACTAAAATTAGTCATCAGTGGATCAGGCAACAAAACAACAAATTGCGCCCCTGATGAATCAGTTAAAGCATTGCTAATTGTGGCGCGTAAACTTGTACCTCCATTTGTGTAACAGAAGACTTTAAATGTTTGACCCCCAGAAAGTGGACCAGTTGTGTCACAATAGTTAATGTCTGAGACATTACCAAGTTTGAAAAATGATTCCTTGAATTTCACATAGTCGCCCCCACCAAGAGCCGAGCTCCCAGTCTGATATCCAAGAAGATTCCACCCTTTAGATAAGCTGCCATTTGGTTGCTGAGAAAATTTTCCAGTACCACTCTGAATATCGGATTTAGCAGAAACTGGCCCAGCACTTGTCGTTTGTGCTCCTGATAAATTGGCCGAAATAAAATCCGTAATAAATGGCAATTTAGCATCAACCACCTTACCAGTTATGCCAGCAGCAACCACTCCACCCCCAAAGGTTTTGAAATAACTTGTATTTACGGAAGAAGGAGTTGGCAAAGGACTTGGACTTGGGGAAGGACTTGGACTTGGACTTGGAGATACTACAGCTGGGCTTAGAATAAATCTAAAACTAGAAGATGAACACCATGGATGATTATTTGATGCTTTGGTAAAAACTGCTCGATAAGTTCGTGGACCCGTAAAATTATATTCCCACAAATAGCTTGTATCTGCATTAATATTTGTAAGTCCTGAAACAGGTGTTGAAGCGTCTCTGACAATGGATATATTCCCATTGATATAGTCAGCAATATCAGTGGGATGTAAATTTTGGTTACTTGAATTTGTCACTGTTGCTGCAACAAAAATCGGTGAACCATTTGGGTCCACAACTACTTGATCATTGGAAGTTACTTCCGTCCAATTAGTACTTGTACTTGATGTTTTGTAATACACTTTCGTCTTAGTGTTCTTACAAACAAATGTTGGTAAATATAAAACAAAAGATGTATTACCATCCTGAATAGTACTATATGTGTAGTTTACAGTCGAAGTATCTTGATAGTTCCTGGTTCCAAACGGGGTTCCAAAGTTATCACTATATGCATTAACTGTAGGAAATTCATATCCTGAAGGAGCTGTAACTGTGAAATTCCAATTAATCGTTTCTCCAACAGGAGGAGTCGCAACCGTAATTGTATATGTCCCGCATCCCCCTTCCACAGTTGCACCTGGCATATTAACAGAAAATCCATAATCAAAAATATAATTACCACACGCCGGCGAATCTCCAATTGTAAAGGCACCACTTGGGCCAGGATAGTTAATATGTACAATTCTTCTAATTATCCCAGGTCCCCCACCAGCACACGCAGCACATCCTGTTCCAGAATTATTACAACATCCACACCCTTGACATGCATTAGTCTGTGGAACATTGGGCTGAGTACCCGATGTCGATGGAGGAAGACTAGCTGTTCCCCCACCACCACCAGACGGAGCAGGTGGTACACAACAAAAAGATTGGCATTTCCACCCACCTCCACCACATTGACTGGCGCTCGAACACTCCCTAGGCTCACACCCAGCATAAGCAACATTAAAGTTTTGAACAATAATAGCCCCAATAATATTAATTGCTATAAAAATAGCAAAACCAAAAAAATATTTTTTCACCTGTCTTTTAAATATAGTTCACATTAGTCTTGAGAATCAAGTCAATTGATCGGTTCGTATGTAATTGACATTTTTTTAATACCACTCCTTCCACCCTTAGACGCAACAATATCAACAGAATTTAATCCAGGGCTTAGCTCAATAATTTCTTTGAAAATACCCGCCGCATTTGTGTTATAAGACTTACCGTTAATCTTAAAATCGGTCGGTTCAGATATCTCCCCACTTATAACAACCTGATTGTGTATTACAACCGCCCCATCAATTGGTTCCCTGACATAAATATTAAGTCCATTGTTTATTATTTGCCCTCTCGGACCTCGAATCTCCTGCTTAGGTACATCAGAAAAAAGAGGTTTAGATTTTATTACCACTCCAGCAGCCAATAACAGAAGCACTAAGCAAATAGTTATTATTTTTTTTCTTTTTTGACGAGAATCCAACTTGGACATTCAATCATGATAACTGGATGTTATGTCTTAAAGCAATTAGGGGAAGAGAAGACTCGACTATTGTTACTTAATTAGATGCAAGTGATCCACCTTCCAGAGCTCGCTGCCTTAAAAAGTTTGCAGCTTCTGTATCTTCAGGGCTGTAATTCAAAATGTAGTAATAAGACTGCATCAACCCCAAAGTATCAGCCGCCCTGCCAAGTTGCTCTGCACTTAATGTAGAGTTATGACGCCATAGACCAAACACGATTGGAAAAGCCTGTGTTTCCTTTTGGATAGCACTTTCTAGCCCGATTTCAGGTTTCTTCATATTAGCTCCGTCCAGATAAGATCTATCGATCTCGATGAAATTTATTCCTTTGGAAGAATCTATAGAAAAGCAAGTTGCTGAACAAGTTACTCTGTCACCAATATAACTTACCCACTTCACACCAGTAGCGGAGTCTTTTCCAACCAAAAGTTTCATCACATCTTCATTAATTGTTTTAACAGCGATTTCAAGAGGAATAGTTGGGAAATTTTCTGCCCATTTAGCTTGAAATTCAGGATCAAAATCATCAACTACCCAATCCTTATGAGGTCCCTTTTTGCCTATTTCTACTATAGCTTTTCTTACTTTTGCAGCATCATCTGGATTTGCAAATCTCATCTCCACTGAATTTGCGATAGCTTCAAATTTTGCATCAGGAGAAACCACTGTGGGTGGAATATCGGGCGTGGAAGTTGAAACCACGGTTGGTTCTAAAACTACAGTTGGAATATCTGTTGCGGTTGCTATCTCCGTTGGTTGTGGAACATCTGTAGGAGATGCCACTACCACAGCAGTATCAGTTGGCACATCAGTGGCTGTCACCTCTAAGGTAGGCGTATTAGTAGGCAAATCTGTTTCAGTGGGAGCAACTGTCTCTGTGGGAAATGGTGTCACACTAGGCTCTGGAGTTTTTGTAGATTCAGGTGTTGCAGTAGGTAAACCGGGTATGCCCCTAGTTTCTATTGCCACGACAGTCTCCAACGCAGACCCAGTAGGAACCTGTATTCCTACAACCGGCATCAAATTTTTATTAGAATAATCTACCCCATAATGAGCTGCAGGAGTTTGCGTAACTAACTCTGCTGGCGAATTTGAAATACCCAATTCCCGATCCGGCTCCATAGCATTAGTAGTTCGGGGGGCACTACTACAACTTGCAGCAATGATTGCCAAAAGTGTAATTCCCAATTTTTTATATTGTCTACCTGTTAGGCCCTCCAGCACAACAGAATTAACCGGTTCAACTCCGATGCCGCGCTCGTTATCTTTAGTAACTAAGCTCATAATTTCATTCTATCAACTAACTATAGGTTTGTCAAACTCAACCACCCACAAAAAACTCCGCTTTTGCGGAGTTAATATAAACTCAATCCAAACCAACTAGGCTTGGCCATCTTCCCAAAAGACCAAACTCGAAAAGCTTTTTTAACACTAAAAACAGTATATCAATGTTTGTCAAATAATGAAACCTCTGACAAAAAGTTTCCTGTGAATTTTAGAAACTCCATGATGTTTGATAGCCTCTATATGTAATTTCGTGCCATACCCTTTATTTCCATCTAAACCATACCTCGTCTGTTTATAAGCTAACTCATCCATCAGTTTGTCCCTATAAACTTTTGCAATTATTGAAGCAGCAGCAATAGATATCGACTTCTGATCACCTTTTATAATCGCTTTTTGTTGTTTGAGTCCTATTTTAGGCACAAACATTAAATTAAAGGCATCAATAAGCAAAAATTGACCTTGATTACTAGCTATTTTTCCTTGCACTGCTTTTATTGCTTGGCGCATTGCTTTCTCAGTTGCCTTAACAATTCCATGACTATTTATATATGCAACACTCACCCCTCCGATCCCACACGCTGCATTTTTCCAAATAATTTTAGACAATTCTTCACGCCTTATAGCTGATAATCTTTTTGAGTCATCAATCCCCTGTTTTAACCAAAAACCACGGTCACCCAATAAGCAAACCGCCCCAGCTACAACAGGCCCTGCCAAAGCACCCCTACCAACTTCATCAACCCCAATCACCACAAAACCATCATCTAAAGACATCTCAAACTCAAAACTCGGTAAGGTTTTCTTTCTTCTGATCATAAAATTGATTATATTAATACTATAAGATATAATGGTTTATTATGTCACAAGGCACCAGGTTAGACAAAGAAACAGCAGCAAGCGTTATAGAGGCCCGGGACAGCGGCCAGTCCGACAAATCCATCTTTAAAAATTTGCGCTCTCAAAGAGTATCAAAAGACGATGCTGCTTACTTTATATGGTTATCATATCACCCAGAATATCGAAAAAGATTCCGACCGAAAAAAGAAGAATACAAAAAATATATTTATGAATCTGGATTTCCACTTAGAAACACACTTCTAGTTGCTTCCGGAATAATTGTACTGGCCGCAATCTATTCCACCGGTATTTTTACTCCCCAATCTTCTGAACAAAAGAAGGAAAGCTTGAGTGGAACCTATGAGTTTTGCATTGATGTAGATACCAACAAGCCACTTGAATACCTTTTAGACATTCAAGTACCTAAAGACAAAAAGGGTTCACGTATGTCATTAGTCAAACATGCTCTAGAAGCTGCCTATAAAAAAGGTCAGGAAGGTCAATTTGGCCTTTACAGACAAAAGGACGGTTCATACCAAGCCAATCCAAATTGCCCATAAGGTTAGTATAATTGCTTTGAATTTCTTAACTTATTATCCTATAATATAGACTATGCAATCAACAAACTTAGAGTTATCAAATCTAATAAAAGATCCAACAAGTCTTTGGGATTCGCAACCTCTTAGCAGGCGAGATTTTTTAAAACACAGTCTTAATGCGGGCGTAGGAATTTTAGGAATTTTTGCACTTTCAGCCTGTGGCACATCTGAAAACAGCCCTCAAAACAATAGTTTTGGAATTATCTCTATAAAACCCGGTCTTCAGGGCATAATAATTGACTCGTATAACCACGACGCTTTTAATGAGCCTATTCCTACAGGCACACTCACTTTTAATAAGGTCTCAGAATTTAACGACTCTGACTGGCTAAGAATGCCTCAACAAGATCAATCAGTGATTTTTTTCAACAAAAGTGAAACCAAGTTTTTGCTTGTTCCAGATCAAAAAGTTTCTAATGACGGGAAAATATTAGCCAATGCCTTTGGTCTTCTATGGGAGCCATCAAATGTTACAAATGATCATAGGCTTCATGATTTCCATACTGCACTAAAATATGGATTCCCTGGCTCTCGTTTTAAAACTCTTACAGAATTAAATGATAACGGGCTAGGTATCGAATCGCATGGCATCGAGAAAGAACCAACAACCAATTCTCAAAATCTTTCCGCAGAAGCAAACTCATTAACTGGACTGACTACTATACACATGAATTTCAAATATACGGGATTTATTCCAACTCTTTCTATCGGAGTAACGTTTGAAGAAGCCACTAATTATTTAACTCTAAATAGCCGTGATGCAGCTCTATTACTAAGTGCTAAAAATGCTTGGGTAAATATGTCCCTCCAAAATTCCAAATCTAAAGCAGATTAATAAAGCTTGTTGACAATTTATTTCAAAAATCTAAAATCACAAATTCATGTCAGAAAAAGCCAAACCAACATATAAAATTAGCGGAAGAAGTGTCCTAATTAGCGGTCTACTAGTTACTGCTTGTATAGTTCCTGCTTGTATGATTACAACCATAGTCCAACCTGAAATGACTTTCAGAGGCATTAATCTTGACCTACCGCCAATAGGCGGTATACCAATAAGTCTTCCAGGTCTAACACAAGAAAACACAAAACCTCTTGAAACCAAGCCAACCGCACCCACTGAAAAACCCAAAGATGGCTGTGTCAAAGCAGACAGGTTTGGGACCTCAAGAACAGGAATAACCACACTCCTCTATACAGAAAACGACCCAGATGGAAAAACTATCCTTGATCAAAGTCGAACCGGTGGAGAAATCATATTCCTAACAGACAAACAAGGTTTCAATCTAAGAGCTTGCAAAAAAGACCAAAGAAGCCCTGTAGAAAAGGGTCTTTACAGATGATGTCAAATCTGATATAGTAAAAAGACTTGACAGTCCGCAAAGAGACTGTTTTTTGTTGGAAAGAACCTTTATACTAAGTAAATTATGGCCGACGAACAAACAAGTTCATTTCAATTTACAGCACCAGATTTTGGTAAAAATCCAGTTAACTTCTTCAAAGAAGTTAGAGTTGAACTTAAAAAAGTTACATGGCCAACAAGAAGCGACGTTGTTAAATATACAATAGTAGTAATAGCAGTCTCAGCTTTAGTTGGACTCTATTTAGGCGCTTTAGATTTAATTTTCGCAAAAGCAATTGAATTAGTTTTAGCAAGAAAATAATATGGACGACCAAGCACAAGCACAAACACCAGTTATCGAAGAAACTCCAAAAGCACCAGATAATGCCAAGTGGTTTGTCTTGCACACCTACTCTGGTCACGAAAACAAAGTCGCTGCAGCTATTAGGCAAAGAGCTGACGCCATGAATATTGGTGGCAAAGTCTTTGAAATCGTTGTTCCAACTAGAGACACCGTCACTGTCAAAAGAGGCAAAAAAGAAGATGTCAAAGAAAAGATCTTCCCAGGATATATCCTTGTCCAAATGGTTTTAGAAGATGATTCATGGTTAGTTGTTAGAACAACACCAGGTGTCACAGCATTTGTAGGCATTGGAAACCGCCCAACTCCCCTTTCTGAAAAAGAAGTTGATGCAATTGTTAAATTTAGTCAATTACAGGCGCCAAAATTCAAAGCTGCATTTTCAAATGGCGAAGCAGTTAAGATCATTGACGGTCCATTTGCTGACTTTTTAGGAACTGTAGATTCAATTGACGAAGCCCACGGTAAACTAAAAGTACTCGTTTCAATCTTTGGTCGCGAAACACCGGTCGAATTGGATTTCTTACAAGTATCCAAACTATAATTTACAAACTTAGTGGTTAAACTATTTATTCCACTATTCCTGCTCCTTTTTTTAACTTTCTTTCCAAAGCAAGCGATAGCTACTCCTGAAGAAAAAAGTTATCCATCAAATTACAGCTTTGAATCTTGGTCTCTCCAAAATGGTTCTCTTCTACCCAATGATTGGATAATAATTCAAGCAACTAATCCTGAAAAACAAATTAGACGCTCACAAGATCTATTAGATGGTGTCTATTCCTTGGAGTTAACACCCAACAAAACAACTGTTCCTGAATCAACAAGTCCAAAAGCGGTAAGTATTAGGAGTCACCTCTTCTATGTGGACAACTACACCACTGATCTAAAACCCCTCAAATTAATAGTGTGGGTAAAACCAACTTCAACCTTAGCTGAAACTCGTGGGGCGCTGGAGCTTTTAGGCTATAAAGGCAATACTCTCTGCAGCGAAAAATTTACCGTTCCCCAAACTGAAAGAAATTGGACAAAGCAGACCTTAGTATGTAACTCATCTAGTTTTAAAGTTTCAGCAGTTATAACCCAAAACTCTCCCCAACCAGTCCACTACGACAAGGTCACAGTTACACAGCTTGACTAAACGAAAAACTCTTGTTTGTAAGAAGTTGACAATTTAAACTTTTCATATGGCTAAAAGCGAATCCGAAAAAATAGAAGTAATAACAATTAATTTACCTAACCCTGCACCAAAACCAGTTGAATACTTTGAAGTTCAGGGAACAGACTTAGATGGTAATCCTGTTATACGTCGTTATCCACTTTTAAATGGTGTAACAGAAAAAGCACCTCTACGTACTGCAGAGATTGCAGAAGAACTTTAATTTTGCTATAATCACCGTACCATTGAATAAATGGGAGTCTAACTGACGAAACATATGGCAAAAAAGATCAAAACAGTCATTAAAATTAATCTCCCCGCAGGTGAAGCAACTCCAGCACCACCAGTAGGCACTGCACTAGGTCCTCAGGGTATTCCTATCATGGACTTCGTAAGGGCTTATAACGAAAAGACAGCTGCGCAAAAAGGCCAAGTAATTCCTGCCGTTATCACTGTTTTTGAAGACAGAACTTTTACATTTATCACCAAACTTCCCCCTGTATCTGAACTTATCAAGAAAGAAGCTAAGCTTGAAAAGGGTTCACAAAAACCAGGACGCGAATCAGCTGGAACCATAACTAAAGATCAAGTCAAAAAAATCGCCGAAGCAAAGATGCCAGATTTAAATGCTAACGGAGATATTGATGCCGCAAGTAAAGTAGTCGCTGGGACTGCAAGATCAATGGGAGTTAAAGTTGAATAAAAATATATGGGAAAAGTTAAAACAGTAGTCATCGGAGATGAAATAGCGGAAGAAGCAGCCAAGAAAAAGGCTGAAATTAAACGTGAGCAAAAGAAAGCTCAAAAAGAAGCTACTAAACATAAAGAAGACACTAATCCTTCCGCAACCGTTGAAGAAGTAGCTACTCACCCAATCATTGATGATGGCGATCTTGAAGGTGAAAAAGAAACCGGCAAAAAGAAATCCAAATCAAAAAAGACTTCCTTAAATGATCAATATCACTTTGAAACTGGTAAAAAGGCCACCGCTTCAAGTGAAATGGTTGATAAAAATAAGAGTTATTCACTTAAGGATGCACTTGAACTCGTCAAAAAAACCAGTTATTCCAAATTTGACGGCTCCGTTGAACTTCATTTAAATGTCACTGAAAAAGGCATTAGAGGCACAGTAGCTCTCCCCCATGGAACCGGAAAACAAGTTCGAGTCGTAGTTGCAACTGACGAATTAATTAGCTCAATTAGTTCTGGTGGCGGTATAAATTTCGACATCTTAGTAGCCGATCCATCAATGATGCCAAAACTCGCTAAAGTAGCAAAAATCCTAGGTCCAAAAGGACTAATGCCAAATCCAAAAACAGGCACAATTGGAACTGACACAGACAAACTAGTTAAAGATCTTTCCCAAGGTCAAGTTCAATGGAAAACTCAAAACGACCTCCCAATTATCCATACAATCATTGGAAAAGTGAGTTTTGATACAAAGAAACTTGAAGAAAACTACCAAGCTCTCTTTAAATCAATTGGTAAAGACAGAGTGAAATCAGCATTTACAAAAGCAACCATGGGTCCCTCCATCAAAATCTCCCTCTAATAAAATTTCAAGCTTGCGTTTTAAGACATAATACCCTATAATATAAAACATGTCATTAAAAACAATTTTTCGAGGAGAAGGACCATTCAACAAAGCAGAAAGAGAAAGTCTCAGACTAGGTGCAAACCCTCCAGTATTAGACGGAAATGATGTTCCCAGAGGGTATGAATCCACTTCTTATGAAGCTTCAAGGGCATCTTTAGAGCAATTAAAACTGCTAGCGGATGATCCGCACGCAACCAAACAAATGGTTTCAGATGTTTTGAACCGTCTTGAGGAAACTAGTGGAATGGGCTTAGACATCGCTCGAACCACTGGTATAAAATATGACATGATAAATTTCGAAAACAACCCACCTAGGATTTCAGTGACGCAAAAGACGATATTCTGGCTTACGATATCTGGCCTAGGAATGGCTGCATGTGGGTTAATCATCTCTTCTTTGCAGTAACACAACCTGTTGCAAACCCATTTCGAATCATTTATAATAAATCCACCAAAGACAGTAGGCAGCTAGAAATAGCAAAAGACCTACCGAGGCAAAAATAGATTTTCTTATTTTGACTCGCTTTGGCGAGTTTTTTTATTTTAAAAATATGCCAAAAACAAAAAACATTACCGTAGTTTCTGAGTTAAAAGACAAAGTCGCAAAGTCCAAATCCATTGTCGTTACCGACTATCAAGGTCTAACTCACAAACAAGCCGAAGATCTTCACAAAACAGTCAAGTTATCTGGCGGCGAATACATGGTTGTCAAAAATTCTCTCCTAAAAATTGCCTCTGATGGCATTGAATCAACTGGTCCAACAGCTATTCTTCTTGCCTATGAAGACGAACTAGCCCCACTTAAGGATCTAGCTAAATTCGCAAAAACCACTTCCCTTCCAAAAATAAAATTCAGTATGTTTTCTGGAGTCAGATATGACGATAAACAAACTGAGGCAATGTCAAAACTTCCTGGAAAACAAGAATTACAAGGAATGGTAGTTGGCCGCCTCAATGGACCAATCTACGGACTTGTTTACACACTAAATGCAAATCTCAACAAATTAGTTTATGTGCTTTCTCAAATTAAGAAAGACTAAAATTGGAGGTGAGTACTAATGGCAAAAATGACAAAAGACGAATTAATTGACGCAATTTCAGAACTTTCCGTATTGGAACTTTCTGAACTCGTTAAAGCTTTGGAAGAAAAGTTTGGAGTTTCTGCAGCCCCAATGGCACAAGCAGCTCCACAAGCCGCAGCCGCAGCCGATGAAGGTCCAAAAGAAGAACAAACTTCTTTTAACGTAGTAATCGCCGCAGCCGGAGACAACAAGATCGGTGTAATTAAAGCCGTTCGTGAAGTCGTTCCAACTCTTGGACTCGCCGAAGCCAAAACTCTCGTCGAATCCGCTCCTAAAGAAGTTCTAACTGGAGCAAACAAGGCAACCGCAGAAGAAGCAAAGAAAAAGCTTGAAGCTGCAGGAGCTAAAGTTGAACTCAAATAACTTTAAACTTAAGTTTAAAACTAAAACCCCGCGCAAGCGGGTTTTTTAGTTCTTTTTGGAGTGATCTTTAAGCCAACGAGCAATTTCCAAGAGTTCCGGCTTACTATTATCCACATAAACCATGAAATTAGCTCCCTCCTTGGGTTCAGCTCTTAAATGATACCCGTTAATAAATAGGAACCTTTTGGTAGATAACCAAGCAGAACGTTTATTCCCATCTGTAAAAGGGTGATTTAAACAAATCGATTGAAGAAGAGCTGCTGCTTTAGTAAAAATTGTAGGATAGAGATCTTTTCCATCAAATGTAGCCTTTGGTCTTTCAACTGCTGAATGTAGAAGTGTAAAATCCCTAACTGAAGCCTTCGTTCCAACTTGTTTAATTATTGCTTCGTGGATCTCATAAACTTCTTCAATTGGAACAAATTTTGTCACTTTTACTTTAGTTCATCTAATAAAAGGCTATCCTCTTCCAAAGCTCCCTTAAGCCAGTTATTAAAATCTTTATTGACCTTACTTTCCTTTTTTTTTGTTTTAGGTTTAAGTGGTCTAATTAAGATTCCGTTTTCCGAATCTTCTTGAATAATTTTTACACCAGTTTTAAACCCGTATTTCTCTTTCAAAATAGGATTTAAAGCAACAACATCACTATTCCCAGCTCTAAAAATTGTTAACATCATGTTAGTACATATGTTATAACATAATTATATCCTTGTCAAGCAATAATTTTTGCTATACTGAATAGTTAGACACATATGAAGAAATTTCAGATCATTCTTGCTTATTACACATTAATTGTTTCAACAGCACTTCTAATTTGGGCTATCTTTGTAAGTTCCAGACCAGAAAGCTTTCTTGTAGCTCTCCTTTTTATCCCTTGCGGCATATATTTCTGGGCAACTGCCGCTGGAATCATTAAAGCTGACTTTTCAAAAGACAACATGACTAAAACTGTGCCATTTTTCTTAATGGCGCTTTTGGCTAGTTCACTTAGTGCGCTCATCTATTCCGGCGTGATTTCCTATTCAAACAAATCCCAAAAACAAGTAAAGACAATCCAAACAGAATATTCGAGTGATAGAGTTACTCAGAGACTAGACAATCTCACACAAGAAGTAGAAAAATTGTCCACTAAACCTGTTCAACCGGTACCAGCCAAGGCCATTTTAGGTCAAAGCGATCAAAAGATAAATACAATTACTTTAAAAGAAAAACCTGAAACTACTCCAGTCAACATCTATAAAGAGAAAAGCACATCTTCAGAAGTAGTAGGAACCGCAGAATTTGGCAAACCTTATATATTCCTAAGCAAAGATGATAGTTGGTATCTAGTCTACGAAAACAACAAAGAAGGCTATATTGAAAGTTCTATGGTCAAAGAGGTCTTATATTAAATTCCATAAATGAGAATTGCCCGCATCATATTATTGTTCTACGTTTCTCTACTCTCCATCTTTATTACTATTGGAGCTGCTAGTCAAACACTTGAAACTGGTAATCCACTCGTCTTCCTCCTCTTCCTACCAGTCGTCATTCATTTTGGCTTAGTGGTTTTTCGTCCCAATAAGGGTCACAAGCTACTTCTCTACTACGATTTCATTATTGTAAATATCATGGCAATATCTGGGTTTCTTGGAGCCACAAACACAGCAGAACTAATTAGTGCAGCTCTTTTTATTCCCCTTGCTGCATATTTCTGGATACTTGTTCTCCCAAAAAGGGGTAAAAAACTTGATCAGGATTTTGTCGAGGCTAAAACTGAAGAAAAAGCACCAGAAGTTGTATCAGAAACTAAAGAAGAACCAACCATCGAAAAAGACTTCGACATGGACAGAAGAACATTTATCAAACTTGTTGGTTCAGTTGGAGTTGGCGTCTTTTTTCTCTCACTCTTTACTAAAAAGGTAGAAAACACCTTCTTTGGAAACGCAAATGTTGGAGCCCTCCCTGAAGGAACAACCCAAAATGCAGCCACTGCTGTTAGTGACTCCACACTAGGCTATAAGATTTCAGAAATTGATGACTCTAATCCCACTTACTTTGGCTATATAGATAGAACCGGTAGGTGGTACATTATGAAAGAAACTGACACGGGATCTTTCCGCTACGCAAGAGGCGAAGAAAACTTCACTAAGAATTGGAAAAATAGAGCCAACCTTGTCTACGGACTATACGATTCTGCCTTCTAAGAGGTCTTACCTTTTAAATCTCAATCATCAAGTGTTTTATCTTTTCTTTTCCTCGTTCATAGCTCTCACGGTCTAAATGAAACCTCTCCCACTCTTCAACTGATCCAAACCTATTTAAAAGCTCGTTAGATGGTCCATGGTTATTCATACTAGACCACGTATAGTTTCGGGGGTCAGAAGAAAGCCCAGAAGCTTGCGGATTTAAATGTACAAATCTAACCATCTCCAAAACCAAGAATTCACTTTCAATAATAACAGCACGGTATCTTCCCTGCACAACTCCCCCAGCCCGTTTATATTTTGCATTAAAGTAAGTTGTGTACCCATTCGTAATCTGCTTCATAAGTTTAGGAAGTGCATCTGGAGTTTGTTGTTTAACAAGCAAATGAAAGTGATCTGGCATCAAGCAGTATGCAATTAATTTAATTTCGGAGCTCAAATTATTACTCTTAAGTCTATGAGGTAACTCCGGATACCTCGCCTCCACTTCCACTAAACTACTCGTATATATATCTAAATAGTACAAAAACATCTTGTAATCCTCTGAATCAAGAAAAATCTCCCTTTTCCCAAGTCCTTGGTTATAAACATGGTAATAAGCGTTACTTTTAAGATTTCGAGTTACAAATTTGAGTGGCATAGAAATACCATTCTATACAATCTATTTTAGGGGTTCAACCCCAAAATGGTCTTTTCCTCTTGACAAGGTATTAACCTGTAAATTACATTGATTAAACGTATGGCAGCATCTGTGATAATCATGCGTTGGACAGGAAATGGCGCCAGTCCAACCAAAACCAACATTACTGGCATAAATACAAGAGCTAATGCCGAAGATGTGCACTCTCTGTCAGGCACAACAAACTCTATTTTGGTCCCAGCTGTTGGCTTCAACTATTCCTACTGGGTCTCAACGAGGCTAGGCATAACTGCGATAAACCAAGGCACAGTTGATAATTTACGCTGGTACACCGATGGTACAAATAATTTTGGAACTGGCGTAACTTGTATTGGAAATACAGCTTCCGCCTATGTCCAAGCAACTGGCACCCCAGGTCAAACAGGAACTCAGTTAACTCAAGGAACATATCCTAGTCTAAGTGGCACACCAGTAGATGTATTTTCTTTTACCTCCTCTTCCCCGAAATCAATTCCAGGAAGCGCTTCAACAACTGGAGATATCGGCAATTTCATGGTTTATCAGATAGAGGTTGGAAGTAGTGCTCAAAGTGGAGCTACAGCTCAAGAAACATTTACCTGGAAATACGATGACACTAGTGCTTAAAACCTATGGCTCAAAAACTAACTACTGGCCAAAAAGTAAAGATAATAATTGATCCTCCAGGCGGAGTCCCTACCGAAGGGATCGTCAAAGTGGTTCAAAACGTTCCTGGAAAAACTCTAGGCATTGAACTTGAACACTTCACAGATTATGCCCACTCTCTAGACAAATTGGTCGAGGAGAAAACTGACCCCACGAGAGGCATTACTGTCGGCAAAGGCTGGTGGACTCGTGAAGATAATGTAGAAATAATTGCCATCTAAATGCCAGGACAAAGATATCACTGGGTAGCAAAGTATGAAGATGGGTCTTCCTTAAGTCAAATCGAACCCGATGGCACCTTAAACGCCTACAAAAACATTGACCGGAATAAACTGGCGGCTTTTGAAATGTGGGAGGGAGGAAATAGACTCTTTTTCCTAAGGTTTAAAAAAGGACAAAGACTTATTTGGAGACGCCGGGTCGAAATGAGTCCCAGTGGCATAGTTGAGGTTTGCCATATTGTGGGAAAGCAAGAAACCATTGACGGCAAAAACTATCAAGGCATCATTGGTCTTTTTGAATCAGATGGTAGAATCGAACTAACCGGCAAACTAGAAGAGGGTCATCCCTGGTTCTTCCCAATTTTAGTGCACCCCAGTGAAGGTGAAACCTGGCAAGAAATAGATTAAATGGCAAAACTTTCAATTATTATTCCGGCAAGAAACGAGTTTTTTTTAGGGAAAACTGTCGAAGATATCCTCTCTAAAGCAACTGGAGATATTGAAGTTATCCCAGTTTTAGAAGGCTATTATCCAGATCCGCCACTAATTTCCGACAAACGGGTAAAAATTATCCATAACAAAGAGCCAATTGGTATGCGCGCAGCAATCAATAAAGGTGCCAAAAATTCGACCGGCGAATACATTATGAAATGTGACGCCCACTGCCTTTTTGACATTGGATTTGACGAAAAACTGCAAAAGGATATGGAAGACAATTGGGTAGTAATTCCAAGAAGAAAACGCCTAGATGGTGACACTTGGGGCATTCAAAATGTGGGAAAATTAGATATCGACTATCACTATCTCTGCTATCCAGATCCCAATAAAAATCATGATGCCGGAATGCACGGAGTCAATTGGGAACAAAGAACCAAAGAAAGGCTAAATGGTCCAGAAATAGATGACACCATGAGTTTTCAAGGGTCCAGTTGGTTTATGAAAAAAACTTGGTTCACAGATTTCCTAAATGGCTTAGAAGAAACTGGCATCTACGCACAAGGTAATGGTTGGGCACAAGAACCATCAGAGATCGGAAATAAAACCTGGCTTGGAGGAGGACAAGTTAAAGTTAACAAAAAAACATGGTATGCTCACCTTCATAAAGGCAAAAGATTTGGTAAAGGTTTTAAATTCGACGAAAGTGGAGCTGTTAGAGTTCACAATTACGTCGCAAAGTACTGGATGAACAATGAGTGGTCTGCTAGAATCCACGACATAGATTGGCTCGTTGAAAAGTTTTGGCCAGTCCCCACCTGGCCCGACAATTGGAAGGAACTCTACTATGGCTAAAGTCTCAATAATAATCCCCTCAAGAAATGAAACTTATGAAATAAAGCCGGGTGTTACCGTCCTCCAAAGAATGGTGGAAGATATTTATGAAAAAGCGACCGGAGATTTTGAAGTCCTTGTTGGCTTTGATGGCCCTCCCTATCAAGATTTTCCAGATCACAAAAACTTGAGAACCTTTAAACTTCAGGATGCAATTGGTCTAAAACCAATGGTCAATCTTCTTTCCGGAATGGCCACCGGAAAATACCTCTACAAATCAGACTCTCATTGTATGTTTGGTGAAGGCTTTGATGAAATACTTCAAGCAGATATGGAAGACAATTGGTTAGTCACCCCAAGATTTTATGTTTTAGATGCCGAAAATTGGAAATGGCAAGATGAGAGGCACTACGATTATTTCTATCTTTCTTGCCCCTTTACAGATCGCCACGGATTTCGTTTTAAAGCAGGAGGCCATTGGCCAGAACGAACTGCAGAAAGGGAAGGGAAACCAGAATTTTTAATTGATGAAACCATTCAAATGCACGGCTCCGGTTGGTTTGTAACAAAAGACTATTTCTGGAATTCACTAAAAGGCATGAGTTCTGAAGGCTATGACAATTATGCCATGGAACCTCCCGAGTTATGTTTAAAAACCTGGCTCGGCCCATGGAAAGGGAAAGTTATGGTCAACAAAAAAACTTGGTATGCCCACATGCATAAAGGCGGTCAAAGACCAAGAGGTTGGCCACTAACCGATGAACGAATTAAAAAGTCCTACAACTGGTGTGCCAGATTTTGGATGGGCAACCATTGGGAGGATAGGTCAAACGACTTATCGTGGTTAATTGACAGATTTATGCCCATGCCCACTTGGCCAGATAATTGGAAAAAAATCTATAAACAGTGGCTAATTGATAACGGCCGCTACAAAAAATAACCATGAGAGTCTCCGTTAATTATGGCACCCACCTGCCAGCCCTAATAAGAACTCTTTCGCTAACTAATGGTGACGTTTTGGAACTTGGCACTGGAGTTTTTAGTACTCCCTTCCTCCACTATTGGTGCCTCTTAAATAAAAGAAAATTAGTTTCCTATGACAACAGTGCTGAATGGAATGGTTGGGTTGACTATTACAAAGGGCCCTATCACGAAATAAATTATGTTGATGACTGGGATAAAGCGGACATTGAACGGCCCTGGGATGTTGTTCTTGTTGACCATTCCCCTGATTTCAGAAGAAAAGTCGACATCAAACGCTTAGCAAATTATGCAAAGTATATTGTGATTCACGACACTAATAAAACCTATTATCATACTTATAGCTACCACGAGATCTATCCCCTCTTTAAATACCGGAAAATTTGGAAAGAAGATAACAGAAGAACTGATGTATTAAGTAATTTAGTTGATCTAGAAAATCTATGGTAGACACACTTGATTTCATAGTTAAAAAATTTAATCTCGAGATTCACCCTAAAAATCCAGTAGAAATCCATGGAATAAATAGGACCATAATGGCAAAAACTCTTGGCGAACTCGGATTCAAAACAGGTGCCGAAGTCGGTGTCGCCCAAGGTTGGCACGCGGAAACCATTTGTAAAGAAAACCCCGGTGTTAAATTATTTGCAGTCGATATTTGGGAACCATATCAAGGCTACAACGAATACACAGATAGAATTAACAACTATTTTAACCAGGCAAAAGAACGACTAGCTCCCTATAACGTCGAAATTGTAAAGAAATTTAGCAGCGACGCTGCTAAAGATTTCAAAGATGGCTCACTAGATTTTGTCTACATTGATGCCGCTCATGACTTTAAAAACGTCGCAATCGACATCTGCGATTGGGCCAAGAAAGTCCGTCCTGGTGGAATTGTCTTTGGTCATGACTACAAAAGAAGCCACACAAAATATATTGTCAATGTAAAAGACGTCGTTCAAGCATATGTTTATGCCCACAATGTTAGACCTCTTTTTGTCCTAACAAATGATATAAAAGACCCCACCTTTGGCCCAGATAATCCAGGCTGGATGTTTATAAGAACTAAAGAAGATTGGGTTTAAAATGACTAATACATTGGATTTCATCTCCAAGAAATACAAGCTGAATTTAAAATCCGCTCAACCAATTGAAATCGAAAACATCGATAGAAACAGTTTAGCTAAACTTTTTGCCGAACTAGGATTTACAAACGGTGCTGAAATTGGAGTTGAAAGAGGTATCTATTCGGAAGTTCTTCTAAAAGAAAATCCGAGTCTTCTCCTCTACTCCATTGATCCTTGGCTAGCTTCTGCCTATGAACCCGGAATTTCAGGAGTCGATACCGAGCAAAAAAAATTTGATGATATCTATGACGAGGCAACAAAAAGACTAGCAAACTACAATTCTAAAATCATCAGAAAACAATCTCTTGAAGCAGTTAAAGACTTTGAAGATGGATCACTAGATTTTGTCTACATTGACGGCAATCACGAGTTCCCAAATGTAACTGATGATATCCACGCCTGGAAGAAAAAGGTAAAAGCAGGTGGCATTGTAGCAGGCCACGACTATTGTTTTTTTCCACAAAAGAAAAGAAATCATGTTAGGTGGGCTCTTGATGCTTATGTAAGAGCTTATGGAATAACCCCCTACTTCATAGTTGGCACTAAAGAAATAAAACCTGGAATGCTTCGTGATAGATTTAGATCCTGGTTTTTTGTTAACACGTAAAAAAATAAATGTGATAACATAAAATGTAAGAAACATATGGAAGTTAAATCCAGAGGCGATCTAGCTAAATACTTCAACAAACTTGGCTTCAAAATTGGTGCTGAAATTGGTGTCTACGCAGGAGATTTTGCTGAAACACTTTGCAAAGCTATTCCTGGTTTAAAATACTACGGCATTGATCCTTGGGTAAACGGCAATGTAAAAAATCATGTCATGTATGGAAAATATGATTTTGCCAAAAAAAGACTTCGCCCATATAACGCGACTCTTGTCAGAAAAACCAGTATGGACGCTCTAAGAAGTTTTCCAGATGGTGCACTAGATTTCGTCTATATTGATGCTAATCCAAAATTTGATTATGTGATAACAGATCTTCTAGCCTGGTCAAAAAAAGTAAAAAAGGGTGGCATAATTGCTGGAAATAACTATAATGCCGCTAATAATTCGAGTGTAATCTTAGCTGTTGATGGTTATGTCAAATCCCATTCACTAAGTTTAAATGTTACCTCACATCCAAAAGAAGACGTCACCTGGTGGTTCGTCAAAAAATGGAACACGTAATTCTTCTGCCCTAAAAACTTACCCACATGATAGATCTCTCTGTTATTATCCCCAGTCGGACTGAGGATTATTTGCAAAAAACCATAGACGACATCCTTTCTAAAGCAAAAGGAAATGTTGAAGTGGTTGTCGTCCTCGATGGCTATTGGCCCAAAGAATATAACTGGACGGATTCAAGAATAAAAGTCATTCATCAAGGAAAACCTGGGATGGGAAAAGGCATGCGCGCTGGCATAAATGCCGGCATGGCAATTGCTAAAGGAACCTATCTAATGAAAACAGACGAACATTGCATGTTTGATGAAGGGTTTGACCAAAAACTCATCGCCGACTCTTCAGATAATTGGGTTGTAATTCCAAGAAGATACAGGCTTGATGCCGACAATTGGCAAATAATTAAAGACGGACGCCCACCAATTGATTACATGTATCTAGAAAACAAAGACGGCTATCTTCATGGTAACGAATGGAAACAACGTGCAGAAGAAAGAAAAGACATACTAATCGATGACACCATGACCTTTCAAGGTTCCTGTTGGTTTTTAAAAAAAGACTTCTTCTGGGATGTAATTGGCCCCATGGATGACCAAGCTTACGGAAGTTTTGCCAATGAGGCCCAAGAAATTGGCAATAAAGCTTGGCTTTCAGGAGGAAGGGTCGTTGTAAACAAAAAAACTTGGTATGCCCACTGGCATAGAGATAGTAGAGGCTATGGCTTCACCCACCAGGAACAAAGAGCATATAATGAGGGAATTAAACAGGGCAGAGAGTTTGCTGCTGACTACTGGCTAAATAACAAATGGAAAGAACGAGTTCACGACTTTTCTTGGTTAGTAGAAAAATTCTCTCCCCTACCTAAAGAAACACTATGAAGAAAAAGACCAAAAAATCAGATAGCTACATAATAACCGGCGTTGCCGGTTTTATAGGAAGAAGATTTTTAGATAATCTTGACAAGAATAAAGTCCTTGGCGTTTACCACCAAACTCCCCCACCCAAAAACTCTTCCAAATTAACAACATATGTAAGGCGCGACCTGACTAAGCCTATGACTCTTAAAAGTGACGCCAACATAGTAATTCACGCTGCAGCCTATGCTCATATAGATAGATGTGAACTAGAAAAAAATTTAGGTCAAGATAGTCTGGCTTGGCAAGTAAATGTTGTAGGGACCCAAAATATAATTAACTACTGCAAAGAAAATAGTAAAACACTTGTTCTACTTTCAACGGAATGCGTTTTTTCAGGAGAAAAAGATAGCTACAAAGAAACTGATACCAAAGAACCAAAAAACTGGTATGGCCAGACAAAAAGTATTGCTGAAGACCTAGTTTTAAACTCAGGATTAAAGAGGTTTCTAATAGTTAGAGGCGTTGTTGCTTATGGCCAAGGAGGTTTAGGCAGCAACATGGTTCAAGGTATAGTTAACAACCTTATCTATAAAGGAAAAACAAACGCTGTCACCGATCAAAAAATAGCTTTCACCCATATTGATGATCTAACAGAAGGAACCATTGCACTTTTGGATGTCGGCGCAAAAGGAATTTATCATATTGCCGGAAGTCAAATCGCAAGTCCCTACGAACTAGCACAAAAAGTTTGTAAAAAACTAAACGTGCCAACCAACAAAGTAAATCCTGTAACACTAAAGCAGTTTTTTGGCCCAATTGAATCCAATCTAAGGCTCAAAAATTCTGTCCTAGATTCACAAAAATTTCGCCAAGCAACTGGGAGAAAAACTCTTTCCCTAGATCAAGGAATTGAAAAGACATTCCTTTGGTAAAGCTCTATGACCAATACCCCAGATCTTTCCATTCTCATCCCTGCCCGAAATGAAATGTTCCTGGCAAGGACAATTCAGGATATTCTCGAAAAAATTGAAGGCAACACAGAAATAATCGCCGTTTTAGATGGTATTTGGGCCAATCCCCCGGTCCAAGATGACGACCGAGTGACACTTATTTACCACAATGAAAGCATTGGTCAAAGAGCCGCAACCAATGAAGCCGCTCAATTGTCTCGAGCTAAATATTTAATGAAATGTGATGCACATTGTTCGTTTGACAAAGGGTTTGATATAAAGATGACTAGTGAGATGCAATCTGATTGGACTATGGTTCCATTAATGAAAAATCTCCACGCTTTTGATTGGATTTGCGAAAATGGCCATAGAAGATATCAAGGAAAATCAGGTCCTTGTACGGAATGCGGAAAGCCAACCACAAGAGATGTTGTTTGGATAGCAAAAGAAAGTCCAAAAAGTATTTCCTATTGTTTTGACTCAACACCCCACTTCCAATATTTCGGCGATTACAGCAAACGTCCCGAAGGCCAAGGAGAAATAACAGAAACCATGTCTCTCCAAGGGTCTTGTTGGATGCTAACTAGAGAAAAATATTGGGAACTTGGTATTTGTGATGAAGCTTTTGGTAGCTGGGGCTCACAAGGAATTGAAGTTGCAGTTAAAACTTGGCTTTCAGGTGGTCGTGTTCTTTGTAATAAAAAAACTTGGTATGCACATATGTTTAGAACTCAAGGTGGTGACTTTGGTTTCCCCTATCCAATCTCAGGCAAAGATCAAGAATACGCCAAAAAATATGCCAGAGACCTTTTCTTTAATAACAAATGGCCTCTCCAAAAAAAACCCCTGTCATGGCTTGTTGAAAAGTTTTGGCCAGTTAAAGGTTGGACTAATGAGGATCTAGAAAAACTAAAAAACAACACTTTTACCTTTTCGAATTCAAACGATCAATCAAAACCAGCTGAAATTGAACCAACTGAGGAATCACCAATGTCTAGCCCTAAAACCAAAGGCATAATCTACTATTCAGATAGCGAGCTAGACGAAAAAATTGCCAAACCCGTTCGCGATCAATTGCAAAAAATTAGTTCAGAAAAAAACATCCCCATTGTTTCCGCAACTCTCAAAAAACTGGATTTCGGAGTTAAAAACATTCGTTTCCCCTCTCTTAAGAAAAGTCCCTTAGCCATGTTTACTCAAATTCTTGGGGCGTTAGAAAATAGCAAGTCAGACATCATTTTCTTTTGCGAACATGATGTGTTTTACCATCCCAGCCACTTTGACTTTACGCCAGACGATAGAAACTCTTTCTACTATAACCAAAATGTTTGGTTCCTAAGAAAATCCGATGGTCACACACTTCACTATGATGTAAACCAATTATCGGGCCTTTGTGGATTTCGGGAGGAACTAATTACTCATTTTAGAGAACGCGTAGCATTTATTAAAAGCCAAGGCTACTCGGCTGACATGGGTTTTGAACCTATGACCCACCAAAGAATTAAATGGCAAACGATCTACACTTTAAAAACCTGGAAATCAGAGTTTCCAAATATAGACGTCAAACACGGGGAAAATGCTACCAAAGCCAGATGGCAAAAAGAAGAATTTAGAAACCAACAACTCCTCATAAACTGGCAAGAAGGAAACATAGATTCACTAGAAGGTTGGCAAAATTTAAGAGAATTACTAGAAATTCCAAGACCTCAAAGACGTTTAAAAATGCTAAAATAATCTCTAAAATATGGCAATCGATCAATTCGCAAATTTCGCATATTCCACTCTTGCCAATTCCCCAGGAACTGGTGGCACTTCTTTAGATGTTCAAACTGGCCAGGGATCACTTTTCCCAACCCCGCCTTTCAATGCCACTGTTTGGCCAAGCGGCACACAACCAACTAGCACTAATGCCGAAATAGTTAGAGTCACAGGAATTGCATCAGACAACTTTACAATAACCCGTCAGCAGGAAGGCTCTGCAAGCATCAACCTTCAATCAGGTTACCAAATTGCCGCCGCTTTAACAGCCAAAACCTTTACTGATTTAGAAAACTACTACATAAATAGCTGGGCTCCAACAATCGCTGCCTCTGCAGGCACCGGAGTTCAGACTCTTGCCGCAAATTCCTCTACAACAGGAACCGGTTCCATTTTTATTTTCCCGATGACTCTCCCCTTCCCCATGCGCTTTAATCAGATAGTTATAGCCCAATCACAGTCGTATATGACCACCAATAGTGCCGGAGTCAGTAACACCTATTTTTCCAATTTTGGACTCTATTCAATGTCATCAAATACTATGGAACTCATCACTTCTAATTCGTTTAGTATTCTTGAAACTCTAAACAGTGTCAGCCTAACATGGAGCTATCCAACAAGCACCGCCACAACAGGCTACGCTTATGGCACTTCTTTTCCCGGAGTTGGTAACATTTCCACAACAGCTCAAATGGTTTCACTTATATCAGGAGCCCGAAAAGTGCAATTACAATTTAACACTGAGTTATCTATTACAGGCGGTATTTATTGGCTTGCAATTCTCACCTACAGAAGTACTGCCGGAAGTGTTTCTTCACTAGGTTTTTCCCATGCTGGAATTATCGGCCAAGTAATAAATCCCATTAACATGGCCGGTTCAGTTAGCGGCATGAACCCAATAGGTCAAGCAGCCGCAGAATTTGCTCAAAGCAACAATCGAATCTCAGGTTGGAATGGTCGGTTTATAATGGGCTTTGCCACCAATACCGCTCAGCAAGGATTTGGCGGCACCAGGTTACCAAACGTAATCGAACTTGCTAACTTACAAACTGCAAACACTATTGCTACGGTCCTACCAATAGTAAGCTTGGTTTCTACATGAAATTATGAGTAATTTCAATAATTTTGCCATATCAGCAATTGACACCGCCCCAACACCCAACAATACTGGCACTTCATTAGTAGTTTCAGCAGGGACTGGCAGTCTTTTCCCAGACACTCCTTTTTACGCTACCATTTGGCCCACAGGCGAACAACCCACATCAGAAAATGCAGAAATAGTGCTCGTTGTATCCAAATCTACTGACACATTTACTGTAGAAAGAGCGCAAGAGGACACTAACGCCAAAAACATTATTGTTGGTGACCAAATTTCTGCAGCAATTACAGCACAAACCTTAGTCGAAGCTGAAAATTCATTTGCCACTTGGTCCCCATTTATTTACTCTTCAGCTGCAGCTACCTCACTTCAAACCTTAGCTTCTGCTTCAGGACAATCATCATCTGGCTCACTTTTTGTTTTTCCAGTAACTGTCAACAACAATATCTATTTTAACCAAGCCATTCTTCCAGTCTCAATGTCATATACAACAAGTAACGCCCAAGGCAGCAATTCATACTATTCTTATTTTGGCCTCTATACTATGAACGCAAGCACTGCATTGTCTTTAATGGCCACAGGGTCTTTTTCAATCGCTGAAAGCATGAACGGCCTCTCACGAACTTGGAGTTTCCCAACAACAACCAACACCAGCGGTTATGGTTATGACACTTTAGCAATGAGCAACACCGCTCAAATTGTTAACTACATCTCAGGAACGAGAGCTGTGGGGATGCAATTTGGCAGTGAAATGCATCTAACAAACGGCATATACTATCTTGGCCTCATGTCACTTAGAAGCACAGCAAATAATAGTGGAGCAGGAGTAATTATCTCTGGTGTCATTGGTCAAATAATTGACCCTCCCCATCTTGCGGGCAGCGTCAGCGGTGTTTTGCCCATAGGTTCAGTGGCTTCGCTTTGGGGCGGAACAAATGTTGGCAACAGCACCCAGTGGTGGGGTCGACACATGGTTGCTTTTGTCACTGCCACTTCTCTTGGAAATTTTGGTGGCACCACAGTTCCAGACAGCATTAACTTATCAGCTCTTGGTGCTTCAGCTGCCAACTCAACAGCCACAATTTTGCCAACTGTTACCTTTTATTCTAATGTAATGTCTACTTAAGATGGCTGACGCACATAGAAACTTTGCCTATTCAACAATTCGGGGAACCAACCAGGGTGACACAACAAATCCTGGGACAGGAACAACTTTAACAGTGCAAGCTGGAGATGGATTAAAATTTCCCCCACCTCCTTTTAATGCCACTGTCTGGCCATCGGGAACCCAACCAATTTCCACCAATGCTGAAATTATCCGGGTGACAGACATTGATGTCGACACTTTTACAATTTTAAGAACCCAAGAAAGCTCTTCTTCCCAATCTTTTCAAGTTGGCTTTCAAATCGCTGCCACCATCACCGAAAAAACCATGACCGATGCCAGTGCCCCTCTCACCTACTGGGCTCCAGTCCACATTGCCGGAGCTGGCCAAACTGGATTACAAACAATTGCTGCAAATTACACCTCAGTCACGGGAACTAATTCGCTTTTTGTTTTCCCAGTAACAATTCCCCCGAACCTTAACTTTAATCAAATTCTAATTGGCAATTCATTGTCCCTTGCAACCAGCGCCATTGGAGCAGCTAGCCACACTCACTTTTCCTATTTTGGACTCTATAGTAGAAATGACAACTCACTAAGTTTAATAACCAGTAACTCTTTTGGCATTTCTCAAACTTTAAATAGCCGCTCAGTAACTTGGAATTTTCCAACGACAACCATGACCAGTGGCTACGGGTATGGACCATTCAATACTAATGGCAGCACAGGCTTAACAACAACAGGACTTATGTCATCATTCATCTCTGGAACAAGAATTATTGGCTTACAATTTGGTGCCGATATGACGAGCTTGACAGGTGGTGTTTATTGGATTGGCTTACTGCAATTAAGAAGCAATGGCGACACCAGGTCAACCTTTGGCCTAAGTAATGCAGGCATAATTGGTCAACCCATTAATCCGGTAAATATGGTCTCTGGTTCGTTGATGCCGATTGGTGTTGCCTCCACGGCTTGGAGTGCCAGCAACTCTGCCTTCACAAATTGGTGGGGCAGAAACATTGTTGGCTTTCTAACAAACACAGGAAGAGCAGGTTTTGGTGGAACCGCCATTCCAACTGCAATTACCATAAGCGAACTAGGAACAACAGGTGGTGCTGGCTCAACAGCGACCATTTTACCAGCGGTAACTTTCGTTTCCACATGATAAACTCGCTGCTATGACGAAACCACAAATTGTGATTGACCATTTTGACCCTCCTGCGCAAATTTCAGTTGATTTATCTGAAAAACTATCAACCAATGAATTTTATAGAGATCTGTCAACCATCTGCATTATCCCAACGAGAGGCATGATTTCAGCCAAAGTTTTGCAAAGCTGGTGGGGTTTAATGGTGCCAATGAATCAAAAATTTATGCGTATGTTTGTTATCGGCATGGAAGTTGGCGCCGCCTACACTCAAGCAATCACTCAAATTTTAGAAAATCCTATCCTTCGTTCCTGGAAATATATCCTCACTTTAGAAGAAGACAATATGCCTCCTCCCGACGGACTCTTAAAGCTCTATGAAGGTATGGAAAAATTTGATGTTGTGGGAGGTCTATATTGGACAAAAGGCGACGCCGGCCAACCAATGATTTATGGCGACCATAAAAGAGAGGAAATTAATTTTGTTCCCCAAGTTCCAATTCCGGAAACCATTCAAGAATGCAATGGACTAGGAATGGGATTCAATCTTTTCAAAAAAGATATCTTCAGAGACCCCAGAGTTCCAAGACCATGGTTTAAAACACTCCAGGAATTTGCTCCAAACGTTGGCATTAGAGGCTATAGCCAAGACCTCTATTTTTATGAAAACATCAAAAAACTTAATTATAAAGTGGCTTG
Organism: uncultured Gammaproteobacteria bacterium; assembly: GCA_964576435.1. Taxonomy (GTDB): domain Bacteria; phylum Patescibacteriota; class Microgenomatia; order JAMCZE01; family JAMCZE01; genus CAZNUP01. Next base: position 95,458 of record CAZNUP010000002.1, on the reverse strand, counting down.
TGACACAAGGATAAAAGTCGGCCACTATGATGCGGAAAACGACATTGTATGGTAGATCTGACTTATCCCGATTTTCAAGGCAAACACAATAGTGATTTAAATTCCTCTATAAATAGACTTTATACTTCCCAAAGCTATAAAGACTTAGGAACAATTTGCATCATCCCAAACTCAGGAGCGATTCACGCAAAAGTTGCCGAAAGATGGCTCTATCAAATTAGCCAAATGAATCAAAAATTCATGCGCCTAATGATGATGAATCTTGAAAAAAACTTTGCCTATAATGCTGCAATCGAACAAATTCTAACAAATCCCGGACTTAGTACTTTTAAATATATTTTAACTTTGGAAGAAACCATCCTTCCACCTTTGGACGGCTTACCTCGTCTTTTTGAATCAATTGGCAAATACGATGTTGTTGGCGGTTTAATTTGGTCAAAAGGAGAGGAAGGTAAACCACAAATTTTTGGCCATCCAAATTCTTTTCCCTTATCATTTCAAACCGTTTCCTCTGTTGTTGACGGCATCCAACCATGCTTGGGTTTAACTACCTCTTACACTCTTTTCAAATTGGACATCTTCAGAGACCCCAGAGTTCCAAGACCATGGTTTAGAACTCCTTTTTTAAGGCACCCTGGCAAAAATCCAGATGACATGCTTGATCTTTTTTTCTTCGAGAATATTCAAAAACTTGGATACAAAGTTGCTTGCGATACAAGAATTAAAGCTGGCAACTACGATCTAGTAAACGATTTAGTCTGGTAATATAATTCGCATATGTCCAAAAACATAAAAACAAAAAAGAAAGAAAGCCCGTTAAATTTTCCCTCACCATTTAAGCTTGATATTGGCTGTGGGCAAAACAAGGCCCCAGGTTTCTTTGGCATCGATATTGCTAAGTCAGACGGAGTTGACATGGTTTATGACCTTGAGAAATTTCCCTGGCCAATTCCAGACAATAGCGTTGATGAAATTTTTTCCAGTCACTATATTGAGCACACAAAAGACATCATAAAGTTTATGGAGGAACTTTATAGAATCATGAAGCCAGGGGCAAAAGCCTTAATTCGTGCACCCTATTACAACTCAGTCCGCGCCTGGCAAGATCCCACACATACAAGAGTAATTTCCGAAGCCACGTTCCTCTATTACAACAAAGATTGGAGAGTACAAAACAAATTAGATCATTATCCAATACATTGCGATTTTGATTTTTCTTTTGGATATGATTTCACCCCAGATTGGGCAATGAGAAGTGAAGAAGCCAAAGCCTTTGCACTCAGGCATTACACAAATGTTGTAATGGACATTCAAGTAGTCTTAATTAAAAAATAACTTCTTGTAACTTCACCTCTTAAGATGCACAATATTTGATGGGCAATACAATGCCTTTTAAAAGGAATTCAATCCTATGTTCGGTTCTAACTATTTTGGTAACCCATATCCCGCTCAAGGTAACGACGACCCAAATGCTACCCCACCACAACAATCTCCTCAAGGAGGTTCTGGTATTGGTACGACAGATTTTGGTCAACCTTATCCAGGACAACCATATCCTGTCTATTCAGCAAGCAGTGCCAGCTTAAGTCCATCAGAATCAGCATCAGCATCTACATCAGCAAGTACCTCTGCCTCGCAAAGTCCAAGTTCTAGTACCTCCGCATCAACAAGTGCTTCAACTTCAGCTTCCCTTAGTCCATCAGCATCACTTTCTCCAAGTGCCTCTGCCTCACAAAGCGCCTCAGCTTCAGTAAGTGCTTCAACTTCCTCAAGTGTGTCAGCCTCTCAAAGTCCATCCGCTTCTATTTCTCAAAGCGCATCAATATCACCCTCAGCATCACTATCGCCAAGTTCCAGTCTTTCACCAAGTGCAAGTACTAGCCCTTCATCTTCAACTTCAGCAAGTACTTCCGCATCAGTGTCAGCTTCAACTAGTGCCAGTGCATCAAGTTCTCTTTCGCCATCAGCATCAGTCTCACCGTCAGCATCGTTATCACCAAGTTCCAGTCTTTCACCATCAGCGTCAACTTCACCTTCGTCATCTACTTCTCCATCAGCATCGCAGTCACCAAGTTCATCAAGCTCCGCAAGTAGTTCAGCTTCCGCATCATCATCAGTTTCTGCATCAGCTTCCGCATCACTTTCTCCTTCCGCTTCACTTTCTCCATCATCAAGTCTTTCTCCATCTGCTTCAACATCACCATCGGCGAGTATAAGTCCATCATCTTCAACATCAGCAAGTTCATCAGCATCAGCTAGTAGCTCAATGTCAGCCAGTGCATCAAGTTCACTCTCACCTTCAGCTTCTGTTTCACCATCTGCAAGTTTGTCACCGTCATCATCACTTTCTCCATCTGCTTCAACATCACCTTCCGCTTCAATCTCCCCATCTGCTTCTCAAAGCCCAAGTTCATCTGTTTCAGCAAGTAGTTCAGCTTCAGTTTCAGCTTCAACTAGTGCCAGTGCATCAGCATCACAATCTCCAAGTTCAAGTGTCTCCCCATCAGCAAGTTTGTCACCAAGTGCATCTTTATCACCAAGCTCGAGTGTCTCACCATCCGCAAGTTTAAGTCCCTCAAGTTCTATTTCAGCAAGTACATCTGCTTCAGTAAGTGCTTCAACATCAGCTAGTGCATCATCATCTTTGTCACCATCTGCATCCACTTCTCCTAGTGCTTCGCTTTCACCTTCAGCAAGTTTATCTCCATCCTCCTCAACATCGCCAAGTTCTTCCACCTCTCCATCTGCTTCTCAAAGTCCAAGTTCGTCTGTTTCAGCAAGTAGTTCAGCGTCAACCTCTGCCTCAACTAGTGCCAGTACATCTAGTTCCCTTTCGCCATCATCTTCAATTTCACCAAGTGCATCAATCTCACCATCTGCATCACTTTCCCCATCATCATCAACATCTCCGTCTGCTTCAGTCTCACCTTCTTCTTCTCAGTCACCAAGTTCCTCCGTTTCTGCCAGTAGTTCTGCATCAACAAGTGCGTCGACATCAGCTAGTGCATCAAGTTCTCTTTCACCATCAGCCTCAGTCTCCCCGTCAGCGTCAGTTTCACCATCAGCTTCATTAAGTCCATCATCTAGTACTTCACCAAGCTCTAGTTTATCCCCATCGGCATCGATTTCACCCTCATCATCAACCTCCGCAAGTAGTTCTGCATCTGTTTCATCTTCAACATCAGCAAGTAGCTCTGCATCAGTTTCCCCTTCTGCCTCACAGTCACCAAGTGCATCCCTTTCCCCATCAGCATCACAATCACCTAGTTCGTCATTATCACCTTCATCATCTGTTTCTCCGTCAGCTTCAGTCTCACCAAGTTCATCCGTGTCAGCAAGTTCGTCAGCCTCCGTTTCAGCTTCAACAAGCGCAAGTGCTTCTTCCTCTCTCTCACCATCGGCATCTGTTTCACCATCAGCATCGCTTTCACCAAGCGCCAGTGTTTCACCCTCATCATCCATTTCTCCATCTGCTTCTCAAAGTCCAAGTTCGTCTGTTTCAGCAAGTAGTTCAGCGTCAACCTCTGCCTCAACTAGTGCCAGTGCGTCTGCATCTCAAAGTCCAAGCTCATCAACATCACCAAGCGCATCAATCTCACCATCTGCGTCACTTTCCCCATCATCATCAACTTCTCCATCTGCATCACTCTCACCATCCGCATCGCAATCACCAAGTAGTTCCACTTCAGCAAGCACATCGGCTTCACAAAGTGCTTCAACATCAGCTAGTGCATCGCGCTCCCTATCACCATCGGCATCTACTTCTCCGTCAGCATCACTTTCTCCAAGTGCAAGCCTTTCACCTTCGTCATCTCTATCTCCTTCATCATCCACTTCTCCTTCTGCCTCAATTTCGCCAAGCTCATCAACTTCAGCAAGCACTTCTGCTTCAGTTTCATCTTCAACAAGTTCCAGTGCTTCCAGATCTCTTTCACCATCATCATCAACTTCTCCATCAGCATCCCTTTCACCATCAGCGTCTCTTTCTCCATCATCTTCTATATCACCAAGCGCAAGTCTTTCCCCGTCATCTTCAATTTCAGCAAGTAGTTCATCCTCTGCATCAAGATCTGCTTCAGCAAGTAGTTCGGCATCCCTATCACCAAGTTCCTCAACATCAGCAAGTACTTCCGCATCAGTTTCAGCTTCAACTAGTGCTAGTGTTTCAGCTTCCACATCTCCATCAGCATCAATCTCACCCAGTGCTTCTATTTCTCCATCAGCATCTTTGTCACCAAGTTCATCACTCTCACCATCTAGTAGTTTGTCAGAATCACAATCAGTTTCTCCATCCACGTCAACCTCGTCTAGTATTTCTGCATCAACAAGTTCCTCAACTAGTAGAAGTACATCGTCGTCTCTTTCTCCGTCAGCCTCGATTTCCCCATCAGCAAGTTTGTCGGAATCATCCTCATTGTCACCATCAGCAAGTCAATCACCATCAGCTTCTATTTCCCAGTCAAGTTCACTTTCTCCAAGTAGTTCTGTTTCAGAAAGTACATCCGCTTCAATAAGTTCTTCAATTTCTCCAAGTATTTCTGCATCAACTTCACCAAGTGCAAGCTTGTCACCTTCAGCTAGTTTGTCAGAATCATCTTCACTCTCACAGTCAAGTAGTTTATCGGAGTCCTCATCAATTTCACAATCTTCTTCTGTTTCCCAAAGCACCTCAGCTTCTATAAGTAGCTCCACGTCAGGAAGTACCTCGGCGTCACTTTCTCCATCCGCTTCTCTTTCTGAAAGTTCATCACTCTCACAAAGTTCTTCTTTGTCACAAAGTGCTAGCCAAAGTCCATCGTCCTCACTTTCAGAAAGTGCATCAGAATCTTTATCAGGTTCAGAGTCAAGTAGCACATCTGCTTCAGTCTCACCAAGTGCCAGTCTTTCACCATCAGCTTCACTCTCAACATCTATTTCTGAAAGTTCATCACTCTCGGAGTCTTCATCTACTTCACCATCAAGTAGCTTCTCCCCATCTCCATCATCATCTGAATCTGCTTCAGCAAGTCCAACAGGTTCAATAAGCCAATCGATTAGTATTTCACTAAGCTTCTCCCCAACTGGCAGTGCCAGTCCCAGTGAATCGTCAATCCCCTCATATACAATCTCCAACACAACTGATGCATTCTTAAGGGGTGGTAATTTAACGCCAGCTGAGTTAGAACTGTTGGTTAATAGGCCAACTGCTCCAAAGTATCAACCATCAATGCTGGGTAAAGTTACCCCAAGAGGTTCCGGCCTACTTGGCCTAACCAAAATGGCCACCTGGACAACATCAACGAGGCCAATGAAACCAAAATCAGGAACACTAGGTCTAAATACAGATACAGGAAATCTAGAACTCTGGGGTGGACAATCCTGGTACACTTTACGTATGAATTTAAATCCTAATTCAAATTAATATGGATAACATTCTAATTACTCACACCGCTGACGCAATAAAATCCAGAGACACTGGCGTTCTTCATGCGACAGACACTTTTAAATCAAAGTCGGCAATCATCTTCCATGGCACTGACGCCAGAACTTGGTCAAATAATCTCCTAATTCATGGGACAAGCAGTAATAAATTTAAACTAACCCTTGCGGCTCATGGTGCTGATTCCTTTAAAAGAGTTGGAGTTACAGAAACTGACATCCAACAAGCAACTGGTGTGGGTGTTTTGGGTGCAACATTTGCAAACGATGGATCAGGCACTGTTCTTGGAGGTCATATCAGACTGCCAAGTAATCCCGACGCCAAGCCAGAACTTTCCAAAAACTCCTCAACCTACATTGAAATTGGTGGCGGATTGTCAGTGATGGTTGGTCTTCCAAGAATTGCCACCTGGAACACAAACGGTAGACCTAAAAAACCAGAAGTCGGCACCCTTGGCTTTAATACAGAAATCCAATCTCTAGAAATGTGGGACGGAATTGCTTGGTATGTAGTTGCTATGGACCCTCTGGTTGACTAAACTCTTACTTGATTTTTCACACACTCACTTCTATTATTAATTTTGTATGGCATTCTTAGATAATATTGGCACAACAGAATTAATAATCATTGGTGTAGTTCTTCTTGTAATTTTTGGCGGGAAAAGAATGACCGAATGGGCTAGAAGTTTAGGTGAAACAGGTAAAGAACTTAAAAAGGTCAAAAAAGAATTTTCAAGTGCCTTAGAAAACGAAAATGATTCCACTACGTCCGACTCAACTTCAGAAAAAGAGAAGGAGGTGGCGTAAATGTTTGGCCTCAATATTGGTTTGACAGAGATTATAATTATCGCCGCAGTTGTCATCCTTCTTTTTGGTTCAAAGAAAATTCCCGAATTCTTTAAAGGACTCGGAGATTCCATCAAAGAATTTAGAAAAGGTGCTAAAGACGACAAATAATGCTCGAAGATTTAGCTTTAGACAACACCAGTAGATTTCTTCCGTTCGTCATTGAGATTAGAAAGCGGCTTCTTTTTGTAGTTTCTCTGTTTTTAATAGCAGGAATAATCGGTTTTATCTATTACGAAAAAATTGTTAGCTTTGTTCTAAGTATTTTCGAGTTTAAAGGCGTCAACTTAGTGTTCACTTCCCCATTTCAGTTCATAGGCCTAGCAATTAATTCCAGTCTTCTGGTCGGATTTGTGGTAGTTTTCCCAGTTTTAATGTTCCAGTTACTAGCTTTTCTAAAGCCAGCTCTAAAACCCAAAGAATTTAGGGTACTTTTAATTCTCCTACCAGTTAGCTTGGTCCTTTTCTTGATTGGGTTTACCTATGGAATCCTGATCATGCGCTACACAGTTGAACTTTTCTATGTCCAAACAACCGGATTAGGTGTGGGAAATTTTTTGGACATTAGTCAATTTCTTTCTCAAACGCTTCTAACATCAACTCTTTTAGGAGTCGCCTTCCAGTTCCCCATCATTCTTGCCCTCCTTCTCAGATTTAAGGTAATTTCTCACAAGTTTCTATCAAAACAAAGAGCAATCATTTACTTTATTGCTTTAATTTTTGTAGTTCTTCTCCCCTTAAACGACCTTTTGTCAGACGCCCTTCTTCTTCTGCCACTTGTATTCCTGTTCGAATTGACCTTAATATTAAATAGATTTGTTTTTAAATCTAAGTGAAGGAAGGTGAAGAATAATGCTTAACAAAATTGGAACAACTGAAATCATCGTAGTCGCAGTAGTCTTGCTACTTCTTTTTGGAGGCAAAAAACTTCCTGAACTAGCAAAAGGATTAGGCGAAGCTATTAAAAACATCAAAGAAGGAATAGGCGGTCAAATTAAAGACGACGAAGATAAAAAATAGTCTAAAAATATAGATCTATTTTAAAATGGAATTATCTTCCCCTTTTCTTGTAATTTCTCAATTAGATTAGACGCTTTACTAATCTCATCGTTTGCAAGTCTATATGATTTTATTTCTTCTTCAGGTGAACCTTCAGATTCTTTAGCAAATTTCATTGCCTTATCTAAGGATTCGTCAATCTGTCTCTTTATTTCAGTTCCTTCAGAAAAGTATGGTAAAAATGCTACTTTAGAAAATGGTTTATAAGCTTCACTAGCCTCTTCTGAAAGTTTAGAAATCTCTTTTTGGTCAATTATCCAAAGATCATTTACCCGGACGTAAACAATCTTCGATTCTTGTGGATTAAGAACAAACTTCCCTGTCACATGATACTGTTTTTTTGATGAATCAAAAAGAACAACCAGACTTGGATCAATCTCAATAACATCTTCCTGTTTAACTACTTCTGGAGGCAAATAGTAATCAACCGTCATTTCTTGAGTGTTTGTATTAGATGGATTAAAAATCAGGTTTTTAAAGACAACACTCCCGAGTTCTAGCCAACTACTATTAAGAGGTTGTCCTGGTTTATCTGTCAAAAGTTGTTTATTTGCATTAGCAACCCCAAGTACTGCATAACTTTTATTCTTGAGATCTTTATCTGATCCTGATGGTGTTGCGGACAACACATCATCAAGTCCAGGAATTTGGTTTATAGACTTAACTCCCAAAGCTATATCATTAAGTTTTTGCTCTTTGTCTCCCTGTGAATAGCTATCCCACTTAGAAAGAAGCATCCCTAAATCACTAGTCTGCTGAGAAAGTAAGGAAGCTAAATTTTTGGTTTGCGATAATTGTCCATGAAGTGTAGCTTTTTCAGATGGATCACTGGTGTCCCCAACTAAACTATCTAGTTCATTAAACAAAGAGCTAAGCGTTTGAACATTCTCATAAGTTAGTCCCGCTGGATCATTCAAGATTTTGCCAATGGTTTTCATTCTATCTGCTATTAAAGTAGTAGAACTCCAATTCCATGACCCACTCAAATAGCTTGCGCGTCCAAAAATTGAATCACTTGTGGAAGAATCTGTTTCCTGACCAAACTTCTTTTGAAGTTCATAAAATTTAGAAGCCGCGTCTTGTCCAGAATAATCTGTCCATTTAAGTCCCAAAAGTCCTGCTTCACTTTTTGCATAAGATGTTGAAACAAAAAGTTCTTTAGCAACTGCTTCAGTTTGAAGAATCTTACTATCTAAGGTAGGAATAGTTTCGGTAGAAGCTTCAGGCTTGGTTTCAAGAACTACTGCCATTGTTGAAGGCTTTGGTGCTTTTGGTCGAAGAAGTGCCACGACAGGTGGCTCCTGAGGGTTCACAATAAGGTTTCCAAATGTTGTTAGGCTCCTGTCAGAAAAATTCCACGTCGTGTCTAAAACTTGACTCACAACTTGAAAATCTAAACGATCAGCAGCCCAAGTGTCCTTAGGGAACACCAAGGCTGCCCCGTTTAGTAGAACTGCTAACAATGCTATTTTGGCAAATTTTGCAGATCTTTCCATATGTTTAAACTGTGTCACCAGCAGCCTTACGAAACTCCTTAAAAGTTTCTCCAATACCTCTTGCGAGTTCTGGGAGTTTTGTACCTCCAAAGAGAACTAATAAAACTATACCGACAACTACTAGTTCGGGTGTGCCAATTCCTGACAACATTTGTGAGTCACCTCCTTCAAAAAAATAACTATCAAAAAATAACTGTTTTTATTAGAGCACCCCTAAATATAAGGGTCAAATGTTTCCAAGACTTGCATACTTTTATATATAGATGTATACTTTTGCATACTATATGGAGAACTTTTTTTCAGTCAAACAAATTGCTTTCATTTTAAAAGTCCACCCACTAACTGTGAGGCGTTACTTGCGCGAAAAAAAACTTTCTGCCGTAAAAATTGGTGGCGCAGTACGTGTTAAGGAAGAAGATTTTCTAAAGTTTCAAAAAGAATATTCCGCAAAAGACTTCAATCCACTAAAAAACAAATCCCAAACAGAAAAACCATTTTCCTTTAACGATCCGTTTTGGAAACTTAACGGTTCTGGTATGAGCTTAGCAATATGACAAGAAGTAAAAAAGTTTTTGTAACTAGTTCCGTCTTTTACGCCTTCATAGACAGAAGTAATCCAAGACATGCTCAATCAGAAGCCTTCTTTAGATACTTTGCCCAAGAAGGTATGCACCTCTTCACTTCACTTCCAGAAATTATAAGCACCCACGAGGAACTTCAAAAAAATGTCGGTTTCAGTACAGCTCAAGATTTTATAAGAACAATTTTTCTTGGAAACATTGATGTTCTCTATCCCGAAGAAGCAGAAACCAAGAATGCATTAAAATTGGTTCTCGCAAATGCTAGTTCTGCCCAAACAATTACTTTTGAGCAAGCACTTGTTAATTCAATTTCAGATAAAAAACAAATTGCCCAAATAGCCAGCTTCGACTACTCTCAATTCTATTACGGCATTCTCCCCTTCACTCTGCTTATTTAATATATAGCTCCAAAAATAAAAGAAAAATAAATTTAATTCATATTGATCTATTGACAAGTGATATACTCAGTTATATAAAGAACGAAATAAACATAGTTTCAAGCGTATGGCAGATCAAAATCTATCACTTGATAACTTACCAGATCTTCTTACAGTAAAAGAGGTTGCCCAGATCTTCAGAGTGTCAGTGTTAACAATTAAACGTTGGGGTAAACGCGGCAAGTTAGTTCCTCTAAGAATTAATTCCAGAGGCGACAGACGTTACAAAAAAGAGGCTGTGCTTTGGCTTCTTGGAATTGAAACAAAGACCGCGTAATTAATCTTCAATATATGGTCAAGACACCTGATTGGGTTTCTCTCTGTAGAGATACATTAAAGACAATTGGTATTGCCCAATTAGGCGTAAATAAATATACAAGAAAAATACCTCCCCAAGAGTTGGATGATTTAATAGTAAGGCAAGCAGAACGAGTAGCTAATCGAAGTGGTCGAATAGATATAGGAGCATTTAGTTTATTGTCTTACGGGATATTTGGTTATGAACCAGGAAATGAGAAAAAAATTATCAGCCACTTTGAAGCTTTGCAAAGAAAAGGGGCTTTAAAAATTAAACCTGACGATCACTATAAATATTTGATTATAAATGTTTATCCAGATGCTAACGAAAACAAACCTTTTATTCTAGCTCAAGAAGATTATGAAGTGAGCGGTACACCAATGAATATAATTTTAGACGAATTAAAACTAATTCACGAAAAGACCGTAAGAAATAGAGGTCTCAGGCAACTAGTGCTAAATCCCCAGGACTATGTAGAAAGACAAATTGTTCCAGATCACTTGTATGAGCCACCATACGAAGTTGTCTTTAGAGAACATTTTCGACAAAAATAACTACAAGACAGTCCTCTAGTTTTTTGAAGAAATTAGTACCCACACAAATTCTCCCGTTGCTCTCCAAATTCTGACAAAATGTTTGGGGTCCTGTAATCCCCTCCAAAGCCATTCCATTCCAATTTGCTGTATAAACTTAGGTGCTCTCTTTTTTGTCCCTGCAATTAAATCAAAACTTCCACCGACCCCCATTCCAACTTTAAATTTAATTCCTTTTTTTTCTTTGACTATATTGAAAAGCACCTTTTCTTGCTTTGGGTGCCCCAGTCCAACAAAAAGTAGATCTACATTATCAGAAGATATATTAATAGTATTATCTATTAAGTAATGCTTCATTATTTTATCTGCCTCTTCGTCAGACCAAGTATATTTAAACTTTGTCTTTGGAAATTTCCTAGCTACTTTCTCACTCACTCCATTAACTCCTCCAATAAGTCCTACACTCCAATCCTTTTCTGCAGCTAAATTAAGAAGTTTAATCATCAAATCCACACCGGTTATTCTATTTCGCACGCCAGCAAGCCCTAAACCCACACCATCTGGAATATTTAAATTAGACTCATTAAGAACTTTCGTGAATTCTGAATCTTTTGAAGCAGTCACTAAAAACTCAGGTCCTGGCGTAAACACTAAAAAATCTTTCTTAGCCTCACTAATTTTTGAAATTACCTCCCCTTCGGGTATATCATCTATTCTTACACCAAGTACATTATGAGTCATATATTTTAAATACTTAATTTTTCTATATACCTGCTTTTGAACACAATTTTTCCAGTTCGAATATGAGTTTTATACGAGTCACTATTTAAAATAGACTTTAAATTTATAGGCTATTTCCTAGTAACTGATTTTCGATACAAATCAATGTTCTCCATGGCAATCCCACATCCTTTGACAACGCAAAATAGTGGATCATCCGCAACATGTGCCGGCACTCCCAAAGTTTGGGTGAACAACTTATCAAGATTCCGAAGGAGACTAGTTCCTCCACTGAGCACAATCCCTCGATCAATGATGTCAGAAGCGAGCTCAGGAGGTGTTTCTTCTAGCACTCCCTTAAGGGCAGTGACAATTTGATTTAAGACTGGTGTGATGGCCTCAACTACTTCAGCCGAGGTAAGATTAATCATCCGAGGTAAACCCGTAGCTGCATCTCTTCCTCGGACTTCCATTGTTTTATTCTCAGAGAGAACTGCGGAACCTATTTGAATCTTAATCTCTTCAGCAGTATTCTCCCCAATCAGAAGATTAAACTTCTTCTTAACATAAGATTGAATGGCCTCGTCCAGTTTGTTTCCCGCCACTCTTGCTGATCTATGAGTTACAACTCCTCCTAAAGATATAACCGCCGCTTCAGTCGATCCTCCACCTATATCAACAATCATGTTCCCCGATGGATTTGCAATTGGAATTCTAGCTCCAATTGCAGCAGCCAGTGGTTCATCAATTAAATAGGCTAGTTTTGCTCCCGCTGACAAAGTTGCATCAAGAACCGCTCGTCTCTCCACTTGGGTAACTCCCGCCGGAACACAAATCATCACTTCTGGTTTAAAGAGCCTTGATGAGCCACAAACCTTGTCAATAAAATACCGAAGCATGGCTTCCGTAACCTCATAATCAGCGATAACCCCTTCACGCATTGGTCTTGAAGCAGTGATGTTTCCCGGAGTCCTCCCAAGCATCGCTTTAGCTTCATTTCCCACAGCAACCACTGCCCCATCATCAACTCCAACAGCAACGACAGTAGGTTCATTTAAAACCAACCCCTGACCGACCAAATAGACCAGTGAGTTTGCAGTTCCGAGGTCAATGCCAAGTCGCTTCCCAATTGAAAACATGTTAAAATTCTACCATGAATCGAGGCCTGGTGGCGATAATAGCTGCCCTATTTATCATTATCCTAGGTTCGGCAATTGCAATCGGAGCTGCCAAAGGTTACACCTTGGATTTAAGTACAAAAGCAGTCAAACCAACAGGTATCCTAGTTGCAACTAGTGACCCCAATGGCGCCGAAGTTTGGATCAATGGCGAACTAAAAACCGCCACCAACAACACTATCAACCTCACTCCTGGCAAATATGATATTAAGATCCAGTTAGATGGATTCTATCCTTGGGAAAAATCCCTAGAGATTAAACCCGAAGAAGTCTTCAAAACTAATGTTTTCCTTTTCCCAAGAGTGCCTGATTTAAGGCCTTTAACTCTAACAGGTGCTAAAAATCCTAGTCTTTCTTTTGACCAAAGCCGAATTGCTTATGGAGTTTCTTCCGCTTCAGCGGAAAAAAGCGGTGTCTGGATAGCAGATATGGGAAGAAGTCTTCCCGGCCCTCTTGGAGGCAGTGCCGAGTTTCGCCAAATTCAAATTGACTCAGGTTCTGAACCCTTTTCAGAAGCTAATTATCTATGGTCCCCAGATGGCAGAGAAATTATTGCCTACTTTGGAGAACCTCTCACTCTTGAATCCACACCCTCAGGTCAGATTGCTTATCTCTTAAATACAGGTCAAATTAATCAAAACCCACCAGTAGTTACAGCAACTCTTCCAGAGATCCTTGCCGATTGGAATTCACAAATTGCTGACAGAGAAAAAGCTCAAATGAGTAGACTTCCAGCTAGCTTAAGAAAATTCTTTAATGAAAATGCCACTAGCATCGAATTTCCACCAGATCAAAGCAAGGTACTTTACCAAGCAACTCAAGCAGCTACTCTTGAACGTCAATTAAAAACACCTTTACCAGGAACTAACCCCACCCCAGAGGAACGCACCATCAAAGCTGGCAAACTTTATGTTTACGACATTAAAGAAGATAGAAACTATCCAATTGAAGGCTCCAATGTTTCTTGGTTTCCCTCTTCAAGACATCTCTTAACTCACACTGATAAAGAAATCGCCGTATCTGATTTTGACGGCACAAATAAAGCAGTAGTTTATGCAGGTCCCTTCACCAACGGCTATATTTTCCCCTGGCCCAACTGGACAAAAATCGTAATTTTGACTAGTCTTAATCTAAGCCCTGGCAACGGGGAAAATCTCTACACCATAAACCTTAGGTAGTCCATGAACCCAGATTCCAAAAGTGAACCCGAACTCAAAAGTAAAGACAAAATCAAACAAAGCTTTAACAAACACCTAATTAGGTTAGCAAAAGCTTTGCCTATTGTTGCCCCAGCAGTACTTCTCCTAGCTTGCGGAGGAACTGAAATCTCAACTATCAACACAAATCCGAATCAAATATCATCTTATTCTTCAAATTCTCCCCAGTTCAGAAAAGAATATCCAGAGGTGAATTATTCCTCACCGAAATTCTTAGCAGATATCTCACAAAAAGGACCAGAACAAGTTCCCACAACTGTTTTTAAAACAGTTACAGCTCAAGAATATGCAACCGTTCAAGGAAATAACGAAGAAATTTCTTTGCCCATTACAAACAATTTTTCAGAATTTGAAAAAAAGAAAAGTGAGCAGGCTATATTTAGCCTAACTTTTACCAACCCAAACAACCAAAATCTAGAAGAAAGATCTACAGGTTTCAAAATGGATTATGAAGATGATGAGTTTTATTTTGTAGCAACAACCGACCATGGTTCGCTTGGTAATAATTGGGAAAATTCTAATTTCTCAATGACACAAGTTGGGTTAGGAACAGAAAAAAAAGTTTTTCCTGTAGATTGGGTCTATAGAGATGGAATTAACGATGCTGTAATTTTACTTATTCCTAAAAACGACGGTACAAAAAAGATATTTGATAATATGCCCGGCTATAAGTTCAAGAAAAATGACAAGATCAATGTCGATTCCCCCATTACACACATGGGGATACCCTATCAAGCAGTTAAAGACAATGGTTCAAATTTTGACGTAAGTCTTTATGGAAAAACTGTCGATAGACCTCAAATATACTTCGACAGAACTAGAAACATTTACTTAATACTTAAACAGGCACAAGACCATGGCAGTAGTGGAGGACCTGGTTTAGAAGACGAGGAAGGCAGCAATGAAAAGGTGGCAATAGGTCTAATTTGTTCTACGCCAGACAACAGAGAATTATATATATTGAAAATAAACAACTTAAACGACGAATGGGCAAAAAATGGAATTAATATTGGGAAATTTAATGCAACAAGAAAAACAGCACTTAAATCTAGTCCTTAAGTTTTGCAAAAACTAACAGCCTCTTGAGTGTTGTTCCTGGAGGCCAGCATGTTTCTAAAGTAAGTTTCTGAAAATCAGCTTCTGGTCTCAAAAATTCTACCTGATCAGGGTCAACAATTGTTTTGTCATAAACTTCATAAACATATCTCTTATCTTTATAAAACACATCTATTGTGTCCCCTGGTTCGAGTTCCTTAAGTAAATAAAATACTGCGTTCCACTGATTGACTTCCCAAAAATTTCCCACTGAATGAGCAAACAGTACTGAGTTACCTTTTTCACCTGGCATAACGCTTCCTGCTGCGTGAGCCACCCCTTCTTGCAAAGCTTCCATATATTCCCTTTCGTTTCCGGGATCCACATTAGGAATCACATTAGCATTTGCACCAATTCGAGTTATCACAACACCAAAATCTCTTGATTTTGGTTCAAGTCCTTGATAAATATTTCCAAAACTTCCCTGCTCTTTGTCATCAGATACCACATATTTAACTCCCAAAATTTCGTCATATCTAAACTTTGCTTCCGCTTGAATAGCAGGAGCAAAAGTCAAAAACACCCCAGCACAAGCTGAAAGCAACAAAAAATTTCCGATGACTCGGAGTGTAAAGACTTTGATATATTCTGACCTATTCATTAAGTACCCTCGAACAGAATTGAACTGTTATCTTTCCCTTAGGACGGGATTGCTCTATCCGTTGAGCTACGAGGGCTAAACATTCCAATTTTATCAGTAAATACAGTAAAATGGAAAAAATTATTCGGGGTGTGGTGCATCGGTAACACGCACGGTTCGGGACCGTGAGACACAGGGTTCAATTCCCTGCACCCCGACAAAAACTCATCCCTTTTTTGGTTTTTTCGGAAAAAGGCCTGGAATTAAATATTTATTGTTAAAATAAAATCCAGTAACAATTCTTCCTCTTTTGATTGGATTAAGATCAACTTTCATCACAAGTGGATCCTCTTCCAAGCAAGAATCACTAGATACTCTGCCAGTAAATTTGACCAAATCAACACGACCACCAGGCGAACCACTAATCTCTCGAGAGCACCTCCCACAAAAAAAACATAGATTGTTAGAACCCTCAACATGTCCACCATTATCCTGGTTCTCATCTATAGGTATTTTTCCCTTGCGTATGCCTTTGAGAACACATTCAACTCGTCCACTGAGATTAACTGGCATAATTTTTTAGTGAGGGAAAATTTAATTTTTCTTTGAAGACCTCTTGTGCTTATTCTCCCAATCTGTTTCGTACAAAATTTCTTCAATGGCTAAAGTGTAATCACTTATCTCATCTTCATTAAACCAAAGATCAATTTCAGTATTAGCTTCTTCAACAGTCCCTGAAGCATGTACCAAATTTCTAAGTGCTCTTGAGTCTTCGTCTGACATGAAGTAGGAGTCAACTGTATAATCAGCAGTAATACTCCCGACTTCTGCTTTTGATGGGCTTGTATTGCCTCTAATTTTCCTCACGTGCTCAACAGCATGAGCTCCTTCAACCACCATCACAACTACTGGACCAGAAGACATATACCTCACAAGTTTTTTTTGTATGTCTTTAGCAATTTCCATAGGGTCATCCGTCCAAAGAGGCACATTCTTTTCTTTGTATGTAGCAATTGTCTTTTCTCCGAGCCCTCTTGCAGCTTCTTCCGGCTGATCGTAATGTTTTCTCGCCATCTCTTCAGTTGGCCAAATCATCTTCAAGGCCACAATCTTAAGACCTTTTTTCTCAAATCTAGTAATAATTTCCCCAATAAGTCCTCTTTGAACTGTGTCTGGCTTTAAAATTACTAAAGTTTTTTCTGTAAATTTTTGTTTCCCGCTCATAATTTAAGTATTTTATCAAACTTTACCTTATCTGAAAATGGTCCAATTACAGCAAGATTCAATCTATCAGTCAAGAATAATTCTTGTGCAACATCTTGAACCTGCTCAGCTGTCACACTATCAAGCCTTGCTAAAACTTCATCTGGCAAAAGAACTTTCTTCTCCATAAGTTCTTGTGCAGCAAAAAATGACGCCACTCTAAATGGATCCTCTAAAGCTAGAATCATTTTCCCTTTAGCGTATTGTTTAGCCATTGCCAACTCTTCTTCTGTAACCCCTTTTTCTCTAATTAAGTTAAACTGTTCCAAAACCACTTTAACCGCTTCTTCAGAATCACTAATCCGGACTCCAGCTCCCGCAAGAAGAAATCCAGTGTCTAAGTATTCATCAGCTGCAGCTGAAACATAATAAGCAAGCCCTCTTTTCTCCCTTACTTCCTGAAATAGCCTTGAAGACATGTTTCCACCTAAGATGTTTCCAAGAATTGAAGCAGCGTGTCTTTTTGGATCAGATAGTGCATATCCTCTAACCCCAAGAACAAAATGCGCTTGTTCAGTTTTTTTGTCATAAACTGAAACCTGTGGGCCTTTTTGTAAATCAACTCCAGGAAGATATTTATTCTCTGATTTGCCAGTGCTTTTGCCAAAATATTTCTCAACAAGGTTTTCCGGCCCAATTTGCCCGGCCATTGTAACAACCATGGCACCAGGGTGGTACATCTTATCTACATAATCTTTGACTTGTTTCTGGCTCATTTTGCCAATAATTTCTTTTTCTCCGGCAATTGTCATTGCAAGTGGCGACCCCTTAAACATCATCTTTTCAAATACTTCAAAAACTTTCCCAGAAGGATCATCCTCACCCATGTTAATTTCTTCAATGATGACCCCTCTTTCTCTTTCAACCTCAACTTCAGGGTAAGTTGAATTCAAAACCATATCAGATACTACATCTGTTATAAGGTCCAGGTGCTCAGAGGCCGCTTTGACATAAAAGCCTGTATATTCTTTAGAGGTAAAGGCATTAAATGAGGCACCAATTCCATCAAGAAGTTTGGATATTTCAATTTTGGAAGGTCTCTTTTTAGTTCCTTTAAACATCATGTGTTCCAAAAAATGAGACACTCCATTATTCGTTTTATCTTCATATCTTGACCCTGCTTCAACCATCACAAGAACTGTTGCAGATTTCACTTGTGGCATCGGCGCCAAAATATACCTGAGGCCATTTGGAAGTACACTCTTAGAAAACATGAAGAGATTTTAGCACGAAAATCCTCAATCGTCCCATATTAACCTTGATTAGGTTTTGAAGGATTTGTTTCTTCATCAGATTTTGCCCGTTCGGTAAGATTCTCGCCTTTTTTAATACCAAATCCCTCACCTTGGCCATTATTAACTTGAGATTGCTTTTTGGCCCGTTCCGCGGCTAAAAATTGGTCTTGCTGTTCAGGGGTTAATGTACTAAATTCAGATAGGTCTATTCCCATAACTTCTCACCTCTCAAAAATTATAACATCACATTCTTTCCAAAGCTTCAATCCCCAACAAAGTAAGACCATTCTTTAAAACGACCGATGTAGCCTTGGTAAGGTCTAATCTAGATTTGCTCCCTACAATCTGTTGATTATTATAAAAATTATTAAATCTCTTAGCTAAATCAAATAAATATGTAGCAATTAGGTTTGGTGCATAATTCTTGCTTGCAAGCTCTACAACTTCTGGGAATCTATAAATCCACCTAAGAAGAGCCCGTTCTTCTGGAGATAAAGAATCTTCTAATTTGTCCCCGGAATTATTTGTTTCGCTTGCTTTTCGAACAACTGATTTAGCCCTTGCGTAAGTGTATTGCAAATATGGTCCTGAATCTCCTTCCAGAGATACTGACTTGTCTAAATCAAAAGTTATATCTAAAAGTGGACTCACCTTAAGCATTGCATATTTGAGTGCCCCAACTCCAACCGCTTCTTTAATTTTTGCTTTTTCTTCATCAGAGTAATCCATTCCAATCTTTCTATCCATCATCAATTTCCCTGCCGATTCGACCATTTTGTCAATAAGATCGTCAGCCAAAATTACATTCCCAAGTCTACTGCTCATCTTTCCTCCAGGCATTCTGACCATTCCATAAGCTAGATGGTAAAAGTTATCAACTTTCCCAAAACCCAAGATCTCAAAAATCGCAAACAATCTTTTAAAATGGTCTACCTGATCTGATCCCACAACCCAAACATACTTGTCAGCTTTAAATTCCTCTACTTTGTGTTTTGTTAAAGCTATATCAAAAGTCACATAAATAGATGTGCCATCGTTTCTAATGAGTATTTTATTTGGAAGTTTATAAGACTCTAAATTTGCCTGAATAGCACCATCTGACAACTTTTCAAATTTTCCTTCCTTAACTGCTTCCAACACATAATCTCTACCTTCCTTATAAAGCTCATGTTCATACCATTTTTTGTCATGTAAGACGCCAATCCTTTTATATGTCTGATCAATTCCAGAATGCACCCACTCACTCATTGTCTCCCACAAAGCCCAAACATCTTTGTCTTCGTCCTCCCATGCTTGAAGCATGCTAGTAAGTTGTGGTTCAGCAATATCCTTGTTTTCCTCTAAAAACTTCTCTCCAAGAACATAAAATTTACCTACAAATTCATCTCCTTTTTCCAGACCTGGTATAGAATAGTTTTTATTAGAACTTGTATCTGAAATCCAATTGTCAAGAAGCTTCTTCCAAGAATATTCACTACTCTTCTCTTTCCTTCCAAAAATTAAATATCCGTAAGCAGCCTTCATAATATGAAGTCCACGATCATTATTAATTTCATCACGAACAACTTGCCAACCTGAAGCCTTGTAAAGCTCTGAAAGACTCATACCAAGTGCCGCATTCCTAAGGTGGCCAATGTGCAACGGTTTATTAATATTGGGACTAACAATTTCAATTGCGATTTTTTGTCCTTCTCCCCAATCCCCGTTCCCAAATTTTTCTCCAAGCTCACTGATTTGTTTTATCTGATTTTTCAAAAACTCCTCTTTGAGCTCAAAGTTGATAAATCCAGCCCCAGCGATCGAAATTTTTTCTATGATGTTGTTTGATGCACTATCTGATCTATTCTGTTCCAAAGCAGCAACAATTTTCTCTGCTATTTTCCTCGGATTCCCTCCTATTTGTTTGGAAAGTACCAACGCCACATTTGACGAATAATCTCCATAGTCTTCTACCGTAGGATGTTCAATAGAAACAGCCTCAGCTGTTAAATTTAGATTGTCAAAGCTTTCCAAAACAGCCTTAGCAATCAATTCTTTCAAGTGATAAGAAATATTCACTTTTGAATTCGTTTTTTCCATAAATTAAAAATAAAAAACCACCAACTTATTAAGTTATCCTACATCAAGGATAATCTTATAAAGTGGTGGTGTAAAGTAACCACGGTGCCACACTTATTTTTATCTCTGGAAGTCTCTCTTCCTGGTGGTACTTGTATTTCTACTTTCTTCCCACTCGCTCAGTGTTTCTAACACCTCACAGCGAAATTAACCTAATTTATTTTAACACAAAGCCTTTGAAACAAAGGTTAGTTGCCTTGTTTCCTAAGTTTAAGCCCTTGGGCAATCTGACTAATGAGATCAGGTGTAATTGGTTCGGAAGTCAATCTAGTTAAAGTAGCATATTGATCAAGTTCATAGTCGAAATAACTAGTACCTCCTACAAGTCCCAAGGCTGCATAATTTTCTTCAGATAGGTTGGTAGGATATTGGTTCTTCGAGGCAATCGCATGCCCTAAGCCAACAAAAAAGTCAGCCCTTTGGTATGAACTCAAATAATATTTCGTTATTGAATCAATTTCTAGTTTTTCATTCCAAAAATTTTTCCAATCTGAATCTGCCGATTGATTTGGATAGAAAGTATTGACAAGAGATTGATCCATATAGTATCCGGAGCGAGCTATTAGTTCGGATTGAGTATTCCCTTTGGCCAAATGAAGCATATAACTAAATCTGCCAGCTTCTGCCACGAATTCCTCTACTGTAATCACAACCCCAAACCTACCATTATCCACAATAGTCTTATGCATTAAATCAGCCGCCAAACCTGAACAATCATCAAACTCTGACCAAAAACCTTTGAAAAACCCCTCCCTTTTACATCTGCCCAAAACCCCATAATCTTCTTCCATCTGGCCCACTAAAACAGGTGGCAAGTCATGAAACGCCTCATGACTAGCTGCATTAGCTAGAGTAATTGCGAGCCATTTAGGATCATGTTTATATTGTTCGTAGTACTTTTGATCAACTTGGATACTAAGGCCTTGTTTAGTATTAACAACACAAGCTAGAGGCCTACCCATACAGGCAGATTCTATATCATCTGTCCATGCTAAATTTCCAAGACGTTTGTCAGCAATAGATTTATCGCCACTGTAATAAATAATTGAATTATAAATAGCCGTGCGAACAATCTGGTCGGCTTCAGATTGATCTAATAATCCATCTTCAGCTGACTTATCGATTTGAAGAACTAAATCTTGATCCGATAAAATCTTTCCGAAACTCAATCTACGGCCATTTAAAAGCTGTTCAGTTTTTCCTTCACCGTCTACGAATTCTGGAATGTTATTGGCCTTGGAGTTGTTTATAGAAAAA
This sequence comes from uncultured Gammaproteobacteria bacterium, assembly GCA_964576435.1. Classification (GTDB taxonomy): domain Bacteria; phylum Patescibacteriota; class Microgenomatia; order JAMCZE01; family JAMCZE01; genus CAZNUP01. Next base: position 74,127 of record CAZNUP010000002.1, on the reverse strand, counting down.
TGGGCCGCCGCCCCAATACCTAAAAGGCCAATGGCGATTCCCGCTCCAATTAATATCTGACGAAATCTTTCCGCTGCTGTATTTTTCTTACGAGGTTGTTCCTTCTTTTTTCCCATAGTACATTATACTATGAGATAAATATTTTGTCATTTTATCCTCTTCTTGGAGCAAGTTTAAGGAAAGCAAAGCCACCAATTATTATTGCAATGCTTACATAGAAAATCCACATCACCATCTGAATAAAGCTTGCGGTCATTGTTTCAAAGAGCTGACTAATAACTGTTACAGCCGCTTGATTACTAATCTGTGCCATCACTCTCATCTCAAGAGATGGAATTAGGAAATAGATAAGGAATGCAATTGCTGCAAAATATACTGCTGTCCAAACAACCAGCTTAACTCTCATTTCCATTCCTTTAGCTTTCCACATAAGGAACCCAAAAATGATAATCGATACTAAACCAAGAACTGGTCCCCAGAAAGAAATTTTTGCTCCAAAATCATAAATTGATGGAATTTCACCCTTTCCGATAATCACAATCTTATCTGGAACATTGGCAAGTCTTGCTCCAAGTTGTGGATCAAGCCTATCAATAATAGGGGCTGCAAAATCTGTTGCTGATTTAATATCGAGTGATACTTCTTGTGGATTTGCAGTTGTCATTTGAATGAACACTTGTTGTGCTGCTTTCTCATAAACTGGTTGGAATTGAGGAGAAGCTAAAACTCCAGACACCGTATTAACAAGCGTTGGACCAACTGCTCTTCTAATTATTGGGTAATCAGCAAGCACTCTATTAACAACTGATTCGGAAATTGCTTGTCGTGATTCTGGAGTTTGCAAAGCTGCCGTTACAGTTGATACAAAAACTTGTTGGTTGAAAATTGTCCTTGTAATCCAAGCAGAAGTAATACTAAACCAAGCAAAAACTACCGCTACCAACAAAAGCAATAATGGTCCGACCATAGAATTACCCTGGGGACTTACTGTTTGTGTTGTCTTCACTTCTTTTTCAGAACTCTTAGCCATATTTCAGTTTTATCAGTAAGTAAGAAAATTGTAAATGGACCAATTTACCCCTTGACATCAAATTTACTGGGTGATAAATCTAGATCATGGCTGAAAATAAAGTTGAATCGGGAAATCCATATTGGTGGCTAGGTATTATCCAAGGCGTTCTTCTTATCTTTATTGGTTGGTACCTTTTAACTACTCCAGCTCTAACAACGCTCGCATTAGTAACTCTACTTGGACTCTATTGGTTAATAGCCGGGAGTGTTGACGTAATTCTTGCTATCTTTAATAAGACTGGCGAAAAAAGTAGAGGTTGGGAACTGGCAAGTGGTGTTATTGGAATCATTGCTGGTTTAGTTATCATCAATAATCCAGTAGTCTCAACAGTCTTTACAGTTACATTCTTAGTCTATTTTGTAGCATTCGCCTTTATCTTTAGTGGATTTACTCACATTTTCCTAGGAAAAGACCACAAATGGACATGGGGTGGTCTAATTCTTGGAATCTTCTACGTCATATTAGGTCTAATGCTTCTTGGTGGACCAATGATTGCCGATGCCGCCGCACTAATCTGGGTGCTCGCCTTTGTAGCAATGATTGGTGGAATCTCTGCAATCATCGCTTCATTTGCTCTTAAAGATTCTAAATGAAAAAACACTACTGGCTCTTAGTTTTTCTTCAAGGTTTAATTGCACTTGCTCTTGGCCTTGTTGCCATTCTTCTTCCAGGTAAAACCCTAGTGCTTTTGACTTGGTTTGTTGGAGCTTTTCTTTTATTTGAATCGGTTCTCTTAATTATTGCCGCCTTCTGGCCAGGTGATAAAAACGGCACTACAGGAATTCTAGTCTTTGAAGGTATCATTGGCTTAGTTGCATCAATCTTAATCATGTCTTGGCCACAAGTAACGTTAGAAGTTATCTTCCTACTGTTTGCCATTTGGGCAATTGCAGTAGGTATAATTGGAGTTGTAAAGGTTGTTTTCTCGAAACACGATCACGATGTCAACCATTCAACACTCTTTAGTAGTCTCTTCAAAATCTTAGTTGGCTTTGCACTTCTATCTTTTCCACAGTTCACAGTCAGCCTAGTAGTCATTATGTTCGGTCTCTTTATCGTAATTACTGGTCTTTCTGAAATGGTCTATTCACTAAAGTACAAGGAATATCTCGACAAATAATGATTGTTTCACTGCTTGTTTCCTTCTTAATTAATGCGGTCGCCCTCTGGCTAATCACCATGATCATCCCAGGTATTTCTGTGGACAATTTTCAAACCCTAGCAATTGCTGCGATTGTGGTCGGCCTAGTTAACGCTCTCATAAGACCCATTGTCCAACTAATTGCTCTTCCAATTTCAATTATCACCTTTGGTATCTTTGCCTTAATTGTAAACGGCCTTATGCTTCTTCTAGCCGCTTGGTTTGTCCCAGGATTCACAGTGGATGGTTTTATACCAGCCGTTCTTGGAGCAGTTGTCCTTTCAATTGTTAGCGCCTGCTTAAGCTTTTTTCTTAAAAGGAATAAATGATTTAAGCTTAGTTCCAATGTTCGACTTCTTCATTGCTTTCTTAGATGCCGCGTAGTCACCTTCCATAAACTGGCTCACCCATCTAGTTTCAGGGTAATCAGCAAGGATAGTCTTAATTAGAAATGTTAAGGGAGCCGACAAAATGGCTCCAACTGCTCCAAGAAGCCATGTCCAAAATACTAAAGCGACCACCATAGATGCAGTCGAAATCTTATTCCTTTGTCCTTGAACTTTAGGATCAATAACATTTTCTCCAAAGAATGCGATTAAAAGAATTGAACCTAAAACCATCAAAGCTACCACTGGGCCATACTGGGAAAATGCCATAAGAGTTGGGAAAAGTCCACTAAGGAAGAATCCAATATAAGGTACAAACCCTAAGATAATTGCCATAAATCCCCACAGGAATGCAAAATCTACTCCAAAAAATATAAACACAACCGTATAAAGAGAGGCGCAAATTATATTTACCTTAAGTCTTCCTCCAACATAGCGAACCATAGCCTCAGAAACCCGACTCATTCGAGCTGCAATTCCAGAGTTAGCAACAATTTGATTAAGTGTCTCCTTTGGCATCGAATCAAGCTGTAAAAGAACCAGGATGGCAAGAAGCGGCACAATAAAGAAGTACAACACTAAATATCCAATATTACTAAGAATTGCAAGAAGAAAACCAAATGTCACCTGAGGGTTAAAGCTAGAAAACTCTGATCCCGCTTTCATCTCAGAAAGAGCCTGATTAAATCCAGCCGTATATTGAGACAATGACTGTCTGAGAACGTCTACAGACCATGTAATTAAAAGAAAGGTGGCTATACACCCAAGTGCGACCGATCCAACCATTAAAAACATAGACAACCCCCGACCCAACCCTTTATTCCTGAAAAAATTAAAAAAGGGCCTAAAAATTGCCGTCAAAAAGAAAGCAACCAAAAGTGGTGCTACCAAATCAGCAGCAATATATCTAAGCCCTAGAATAACAATTAGCCCAGCCGCAGCCATTACTAAAATATCCTTAATTGGCATTTGTGTTTGAACTGTTTTCTTCGCCATGATGCCGTATTTTATATATTGATGCCCCAAGAAGCAAATAGTAACCAATTGCTATAAAGATATTAAATCCCTCAACATGGACGACATATTTTTCACTCCCCCCAAACACATCAACAATAAAAAGGAAAAATTCTAATAATAAACTGACTGGTATAAGTAGGAATCTAGCAAGTTCCATCGATCCAAGTCCAATAATTCCCGCAAAGCCCCCTACTATCATTAGAGGCTCAACCATCCAAGTGATAAAGAGGTTAGAAATTATGGAAATCGGTGAAAAACGACTGAATCCAATCAAAATAATGGGTGCTGTAAACACTAAAGCCAATAAATTCTGTAAAACTACAAGGACACAGGCTTCAATGACTGCTGGCAAAGAAAGTTTGATAGTGCTAAGGAAAATCTGCCCCATCATAGAAGCAAAAGACAATAAAAATGAATAGCTTGTCGTAAGTGATGGATTAACCCATAACATTAAATATCCTGCTGCTATTAATGCAAATAGGCCACCACTCTTTCGACCCACCAGTCCTCCCAGCATGACTGCTTCAAACATGATCAAGGCCCGGACAATAGGTGGGTTAAATCCAGCTACTGCAGCGTAACAAATTACCGCACCACTAGCTATCAGTACAACCGAGCGTCGATGTAAGTGAAGGCCAGTGAAAAGAGCAAATACAAATCCACCTACCAAAGTAAGGTTCATACCTGATGCTACTACTAAATGTATCAAACCAGCATTTGCCATCTCATTTTTTAACTTGTCTCCCATATCATCAGCTCCAAGAACCATTCCAGAAATTATGTCTGCCTCTCTAGGTCGAAGAATTGTTTTATAAACCTTTTGCACAGATTGTCTGAATGTTAGAAAAATATTACTTTGAGGTTGGCCAGTTCGAATTTTGGTCGCTTCATGATCTCTTATGACTACATAGTCACCATAGTGATATATATTATTAATAGTCACATAAACTCTCTTGCCTTCGACATCTAATATATAGTTACCCTTATAAACGGTGGGTTCAGAGGTCAACCTGCCCCTAATATCCTGAGTGTCGCTATTACTGAAGTTAAAGTTATTAAAGGTATAAACTCGAATTAAGAGTAAGCATAAGAGGATCAGATATATTTTGAGCATTTAATATGTAGCCACTTGGTCTTTAATTTTGTCAAACACCGCCTTCGACACAACCTTCTTAGTACTAAGTTCAGATACGTCACCATAGGGCCGTCCATCGATAATCTTCTTAGCTGTAACAGGTCCAACACCAGGAAGTTCTTCAAGCTTAGCCTGTGACGCACTATTAATATTAAAACTACTACTCTGTCCTCCCGCACCTCCACCTGACTCTGTATTGGCACTAACAGACTCACCTTCAAATGGAATATATATTTTCATTCCATCTTGAACTGGCTGAGCGAGATTGATAGATCTTGATATATAGTTTCGGTCAGCTTTCGCATCAATCCCACCTGCGGAAATGAGCACATCTTGAACGCGGGAATCAGCTGGTATTTCAACGAGTCCAGGTTTTATGACGGCGCCAGAAATATCAACTTTAATAATCTTCACATTATTCACGCCTTTCACAAATTCAGTAGCTTGTGGTGAAACATCTTCACTTGTTTCCACACTTTCACTTTCTTGCTGTTTCCACATATTTACAAATATTCCTGCACCAATCAAAACCACACCCACTCCACCCACAATGAATGGTAAAAAACGACGCCATGGCGTCGCAAATTGAAGGTCATTATTTTTATCAACATCCTGTGGATAACTCATATTTTTATGTTTACACTTTAAAAATCTTTGTCAAGAATTAAACTATAATATATTTATAGGATATGCTAAAATAAACCCTAGAACTATGAGCACAGGAGAAACTGAAAATGAATTAGAGATGGGAAGGGAAAAAGGGGTTACAATAAATCGACGGCTCCTTGGAAAAGCAGTGCAAAGGCAAATCCTCACTTCATCGAGAAAGGATCGAAAAGAATTAGAAGGCTGGCTATCACGAAGACGGGAAGAACAATTTTTCGGGAAACCTAAACCACGAAATTCAAAATCTTCCCAGGGACATACACCACTTTCTTAATTTCGGTATTATCCAAATATTTACATATCTTTTCGTCTAACTTTGCCTTTTCAACAATTTTCTCTTGAGATATTCCGCCCTCAATTTCCAAAACTCCCCTGGTTTTGCCGTTTATTGAAACAGCTACTTTGGCTTTAGAATCAACTAAATATTTGTTATCAATCACAGGCCATGACTGCTTATGAATTGACTCAAATTTTTCGTTTTTGCCTCGACTTTTTTCAGACATTGTTTGATATAGTTCTTCAGTCAAATATGGTGCAAAAGGCGCCAGAACAAGTAAAAACTTCATCCAGACATCTTTTCCAATATTTTTCTCTTCTTGGACAAAATTCATAAATTCCATCATCGAAGAAACACACGTATTAAAGTGAAGTTCTGAAATATCAGCGGTTACTTTAGAAATAAGCTTATTCAAGGCTCTATTTGACTCTTCAGTCGCGGGAACTTCCATATCGCTTTCATTAAAAAGCTTAAAAATCTTTGTCAAAAACCTGTGAACCCCGGCAACACTTTTGGTATTCCAAGGTTTAGTGGCATCAAATGGTCCCATGAACATCTCATAAACCCTTAAAGTGTCAGCCCCATATTGATTAGCTACATCTGTTGGGTTAATTACATTTCCCCACCTCTTAGACATCTTGCGTGAATCTTCCCCAAGAACTGTTCCAGGATGTCTAAGCTTCAAAAACGGTTCTTCACCTAAGGATTTATCAAAAAAACCAAAATCCATAAATGCTTTCCAGAAGAATCTCGAGTACATAAGATGCAAAACCGTATGCTCAGCTCCACCTACATAAAAGTCCACAGGAGTCCAAGTTTTAATTTCTTCTCTAAACTCACTAAATACATTCTCAGCACCTTTTTTCTCCAATTTAGAATCTCTCATCAGTTCTTTATTTGCAAACGTAAATGCCCAAAAATACCACGAGGAATCAACAAAGGTATCCATTGTGTCTACTTCTCGTTTGGCACTACCTCCACATTTTGGGCAAACCACATCTTTTTGAAAGCTCTCTGATCTTGCAATTGGTGACTCCCCGTGTGGCTGAAAATCAACATCTGTTGGCAAAAGTACCGGTAAATTTTCCTCGGGAACTGGCTGCCACCCACATTTTTCGCAAACAATCATTGGAATAGGTGCCCCCCAATACCTTTGTCTTGAAACTAACCAATCTCTAAGATGATAATTCACTTGCTTTGAAGCTACTCCCTTTTCAACTAGTTTCCCAAATATCGAAGGGTCAACTTCAATTTCTTTAATTGGCAAATTAAACTTCAAAGCAAACTGTCTATCTCGTTCATCAAGATATGGAACCGCCATAATAGCTCCAGTTCCAGTTCCAGATAAAACATAGTCAGAAATCCAAACAGCAATCTCCTCCCCATTTGCCGGATTGACGACTTTAAGTCCGGTATCAATTCCAGTCTTCTCCTTATTCAACGATTCCCTCTGAATTTGTGTCTCGTTTTTAACTGAAGAAATATAATCAGAAACTTTTTTATTCTCCAATGCTAACTTTTTAGACACTTCATGCTCAGGCGCAAGCACCAAAGCCGTCGCTCCAAAAATTGTATCTGGTCTAGTTGTAAAAACACTAATATCTCCAAACTTTATATTTGCCCCTTCTTTTCTTCCAATCCAGTTTTCCTGCTGCATTTTGGTTGATTTAGGCCAGTCGATATACATCAAACCATCTATTAACCTATCAGCATAGTCAGTTATCTTAAAAAACCACTGTTCCAAATCTTTCTGAATAACTTCACTTCCACATCTCTCACACTTCCCATCAATCACCTGTTCGTTGGCAAGCACAGTTTCGTCTTTAGGGCACCAATTAGCCGGCGCCTTCTTTTTATAAGCTAAACCATTCTTAAATAGCTGAATAAAGATCCACTGTGTATATTTATAGTAGTTAGGGCTACTTGAATCTATTTCCCGGTCCCAATCATAAGATAAACCAGCTCTATTAATTTGCTCCTTAAAGTTAGCTATATTGTCATGAGTCGACTTATTTGGCTCGATTCCCTTCTTAATAGCATAGTTTTCAGCAGGCAGCCCAAACGCATCCCACCCCATGGGATGTAAAACTCCATGCCCGTTCATACGTAAAAACCTGGAGATGATATCAGTCCCTGTGTATCCTTCAATATGTCCCACGTGGAGTCCTGCCCCTGATGGATAAGGAAACATATCAAGAACATATTTTTTCTTTTCAGGTCTATCTGGGGTTTGGTAAAGCTTTTCCCTCTCCCAGACTTCCTGCCATTTAGGCTCAATTTCTGCTGGATTATATTTCTTGTCCATAAAAAAGCCGCCCTCTATATACTACTAATATTTAGTATACAAGGACGGAAACTTCCGTGGTACCACCTTGTTTGCTTCTTAATTTCTAAGCTACTTTCGCAAGCTTTTCGATAAATTCCCCCGGTGAGATAGTCGGGATCATAACTTATATAAACTATTATACAGTCAGGATTGACAAAGAGCAATAAAATGATATTAACTACTAGTACAGTGTAAAAGTGATAGATATCAATTTTATATCTAATACTTTAAGATAAAAACATATTCGTGAAAAAACAAAATATTGGATCAGTCAGAATCACCCTTCTTTTAGCGCTCATCATATCTGTCACCATTCCCCTGCTTATAATCCTCTTCATAGAGTCCTCAAAACAGATATCAGGACAAGCTCTAGCAATTGCAGAACTTAACCCCAATAAAAATATAGAAATTTACGGCATAATCCAACCAGGCGGCAGCATCAATAAATGCAATGAAGCTAACGGTTACAACTATTGTTACAAACTCTACAACCAAGAAGGGCAAAATTTTTGGATAAAGCCAAGTGAAGGAGTAAAAAAGCAATACACCCTACCAACTGATCCTTCTAAATTCTTTGAGCCATTAGTTGGTCAAAGAGTTAAAATTACCGCCAACCAAATTTCCGACCCCAAAAATCCAACCAGTGAAAGAAACTACTACAACGTCAAGACTTTAACAGTCCCAGAAGAATTTAACTATCCAACAAACTATGGTATCGGAGGTTTAGGAAGTGGGCAAGGACCAACTGAAAGAGCCGATCTAGGAGTCAAATCTATGCAACCAGGTATTTACTGGTCAGCCGCCCAACCTCAAGAAAAAATGTCAGACTCACAAATAATTGCCAATGTCGGAAGATATTTAGATGCTAACATGGCTGAATGTAGAGATAAAAATCTCGACTGCGGGATCTTTATTGGCGGGGTTCCAGATTATGCCGTTAAAGGAGGACTTTCAAAAATTCCCCTAACTTGTAACAACGATTACCCTTATCCAATTGACCCTAGTCAATACAGCAACTTAGCAAATTTTGTAAATCTAATTGCCAACCGTTATAACGGTAAAAACGGAGCCCCAAAAGCAGCATATGTTACCCTTTTTAATGAAATTGACTATCAACAAAATACAAGGAAACCAGGAGCCAAACCAGCATGTGGCTCCCCCATCTATTGGACAGACGAAGATTTAAATAATAACAAACAAATCGATAGCACTGACTATGTGACCATGATGAGGATCGTCTATGACAAGCTAAAAACCACAAACCCTGAAGTAAAATTGGGGACATCTAGATTTGCTCTCTATGGCCCAAAGTCACTTGATTTCTTAACAAGAGTTATGCAAGCGTCTGCCAATCAACCATTCTTCGATTATATGGATATCCACTATTATGACGACCAAAAAACAATGCCCGTGTGGATTCAAAACGACCCCTATTCTGGTGGAAGTGTTAGGGGGAAAATAAAATGGACAGAAGATTTGATGCGTCAGTATGGCGGAGTCAAACCTATTGTCTTTAGTGAAATTGGGTACTGCGCAGGGCCAACAACCATGAATGAACAGCCAACTCGAGTTGCAAAAACCCTCGCCCAAGTAGCCTCTAAAGACTCAGTTAGGGACATAAATTATTTCACTCTTTTCGGAAGACCCGGTGCAACCTCAGAATATTGCGGCCTCATAAAAGAAAACACTGGTGAAAAATTGCCAGTCTACAACGTCTTCAAAACCATGCAGAAAATCTTTGGTGGATCTAAGTTCTTATCAATAGAAACCTCAGATCCTGAATACATAGAAGGTTATATTTTTATTGCACCCAACCAAAAAAGAAAAGAGATTGTCTGGACTAATAAACGTGATAAAAACGCACCCGAAAAACAGTCTGTTTTGCAATTTAGAGGGCCGGTTACACTAACTGAAATATCTGGAAAACAATATCAAGCAGAAACAAAAGATGGTCTAACAACGGTGCCTATATCAGAAGTTCCTCTCATCATCGAGTTCTAAAAATTTCCCCAACAACTTCTATTTTAACCCCAGACCAAGTGTTTAACTGACATCATCCTTATTTAAATCTGAGCCAATCACCATGCAACATCCACATGAAGTTTAATTTAAACGCTCGTTACCCCTCCCATTAAGGAGCCACAGCTCATACTTAAAGGTCTTAGACGTTTACAAAAACATTATCTATTATTTCCAAACCTGATTAATTAATACTTCAAGCCCAGATATTAAGCTAATTTACAATCCACCAACTAATCTTAATATCTGAAACTGCAGGGCTAGCAAGCTTAATCTTGAATTTATTTCCCCCAGTCTTAGTCGTCGACACAGCCACTGGCACATCCTCTGGTGTAGCAAAGATCATCGAATCAGGTGTCAGCGCTGTTGTTGTGATTTCAATTTCAGATTCGCCTGACAAAATCGTGGCTTTCCCGGCCGAAGCTGCTGCCACATCACCTGTATCAACTCGAAGCTTTAAGATCGACAAGATGCCATCAATTTTGACAAGTCCCGTCAAACTTGAAATCTCCGCTTTAATGTCATCGATCATCACAAGTCCAACTGACAATTTGCCACCAATAACCGTCTTAGCAAGCTCAGTAATACCGAGAACTTTAAGGTCTCCAGAAACCGTCGCTCCATTAATGTTTCCAGAGTTTGTCGCCATCCCCTTCTCCAAAAGTTCTGCGAGTTTTGCTGAATCAGAAGCCTGTCTTGTCGACACATCAGCCAGTTGTGCTGACACCGATGCCATTTCTGACTGAGTTTGAGCCAAATCAGCTTTAATTTGCGGAATCTCTGACAACTGATTGGAAATATCAGGAGCGATGTTTGACACATCCACCTTCAAAGCGTCAACCTCGCCTGCCAGGTCTTGCACACCCTTGGTTAAGAGAGCTGTTAAGTAGGAATAGTCAATGCTCTCAATTTGTCCATTTTGCCAAATAACAACCTCAGGAACTACTTGCTGCATTTCTTCAGCAATAAAACCGATTCGTCTCTTTGTTCTATCGTCTTTCAAATCCAAGTCATTTGGTACCTCCGAATCTCGAATATAGTTGAAGAAGACTGGTTTTAGTTGCTTGATTTGATCCAAACCATATCCAATATCTTTGACATTTTCTTTATATCTAAGAGATGAAGTTCCACAAGCTCCGTTCACAAATTCAACAACTCCCGTTGTGTCAGGCACACAAAGTGTCCTTGTATCCGTCCCAGCAACCGATGTTCTCACCCTCAGTGATCCATTTATATCAAATGTCTGACCTGGATTTGTTGTATTGACGCCAATATTTCCAGCCGAAGTAATATAAAGCCGGGCATTTGCATCTTGAATGGTACCAGTTCCGATTTCCAAATGACTATTTCCCCCATCTCCACGAATCCAGCTTCCATTTATGTTTGTTGACCCAGGGAAAACTAGCTGCCCAGAAATGCTTGCGTTCCCGACAAGATCCAACGTCGCTGACGGGTTCGCAGTTCCAATCCCCACCCAGCCATTATTTTTGATCACAAACCTATTAAGTCCCGATGCTGATGCCGTAAAAATATCTCCAGTGCTGAAATTGTTGTTCACAACAAGTGCTGCAAACGATGTTTGACCTGAAATTGATGCCACAGGAATTATTCCAGACATGGTGTTTGATCCTTGAGAACCTCTGATATCCACAACCGCGGCGGGCGCAGAAGTGTTAATACCAACATTGGTGTTTCCAGGCAAAATTTGCAGCGCCGTGGACGACAAAATTATTCTATTCAATGAAGTCAAACTGCCGTTTGCTCCAATGGTCAATGTCTTGCCGTTCCCAATTCCAGCCAAAATACTGAAATCATCCGTGGCATTACTACCAATGAACGATGCCTGATTTTGAGCAGACACTCCGGTAAATTTAATGTCATTTCCTCCAAGAATTGTAACCTTAGCATCAGGAACTGTTGTCCCAATCCCAATATTCCCATTTTGTGAGATCACAAACCTAGACAGGCCTGATGATGAGGCAGTAAACAGGTCTCCTACTCCTGAGTTGTCAACAACCATTGCTGCAAACGATGTTTTTCCAGAAACTGTTGCCACCGAGGATATGCCTGAATAAGCATTCGTTCCACTTATTCCTCGAACATCCAATAGTGACAGAGGTGCAGTTGTGTTTATGCCAATGTTTCCATCATGGCCAATTCGCAGTCTCGCTGGCAAACTTGACCCACCATCAGTTGTAGTGTAAAAATCCAAACTATAATCTCCCGATGCATGTTGATTCGAGCCAATTCGAGAAACCACAGTGCTATCATCAGCATAATCAAACTGCATTTGCTCACCCACTCCCCAATCATTATTGTTTCCAAGGGTTAGCGGGCTTGCATCCCCAACCATATAGCCTGAAACCACTGATCCCCCCAACGTTCCATAAAAAACCTGTGATCCCCCAGCACTTAAGCCAATTGTGTTTGGTCCAGGTCTAAACATGCCATTGTCAGGATCATTAAAGAAACTATATGAAGGAGTTCCAGCAGACCCATCAGCAACAGCAATTTGCCCACTTGCAACTTGCAGTTTATATCCAGGGATGTTGGTGCCAATTCCAATATTTCCACCACTTGTAACAACAAACCTCGACACCCCAGCCGCGCTGGCACTAAACACATCCCCAACTCCCGAGTTATCAACCACAAGTGCTGCAGAACTGGTTGTTCCAGACACCGTGGCCGTAGTCGAAGTGCCAGATGCTCCAACAACAAACTTTGGCACCCCACCAACGCGTAGATCAATCAAATTATTTGTAAACCCGTTCAGGCTGGTTTCAGTTGAGTCAACATAAATCCCTCTAACAATGCCATTTTGCGAGGCAGCTGCGTCAACAGTGTATGGAACATATAATGCCGCCATATTACCTCGATTTGTTTGCCACGGTTCGAAATAGCTTGACAATGTTAAGTTATTTGCACCGCTGCCATCCTCCACCGTTGTTCTAAAAGTAAACTGGAATGGATTATACGAATCTGCGATCTGGAAATTTCTATATGCAATCGCTGTTCTATTTCCTGGATTAGGAGAAATTTTCCAATTTTGCCCACTTCCACCAATAGTCGTAATAAAAGTTCCCCACTCATCATCGATATAGGATGCTAACGATATAGACCCTGCTGCATTTGTTATATATGCGGTTCCAGCTGAATTAACTCTAAACTGATTCGACTGCCCAGCTGCAAAAAGTGCTGCGGGATTTGTCGTTCCAATTCCGACGTTGCCATTTTGATTAATGACAAACCTTGACAATCCTGATGAACTCGCAGCAAATAAATCACCGACTGTATTATCCACAATAAGTGCTGCCTTGGAACTTGAACCCGAAATTGACGCCACTGGATTCAATGCAGACAAACCATAAACTTGGAACTTAGCAGACGCTGTTGACGTCCCACCAACAAGCAGCGAGTCAGTGATATTAGTTGGTGCCACAGCCCCACTATTCCTCTGCCAATGACCCTGGACTGCGGATCCAGAAATTAATACACCATTAATATAAAGATTGTTGTTTGCATCAACGTAATTAGAAGCATTCATAAACTGAACCGACCCTGTATTCATAAATCCAAGTTGCAGCGGTCTGTTGTTTGTTGCATTAATCTGAGGTGTTGTTGAGTCCAATGTCAGTTTTGCTGAGAACGAAGCATCTCCACCAAGCCCCAATGTCCCTGAAATTGTTGCACTTCCTCCTCCATTAATAAGTGCTCCATTAATTGTGATCGTCGACCCATCAATCACAGTTGGTGCTCCTGGTCGACCGAGTGTGAGGGCTGTTTGATTGGCTGTTCCAATTCCAAGTGTCCCTGTTGACGTCAACGTTTGTGACCCAGACATCGATATACTTCCGGCAACATCAAGTTTTGATCCAGGTGTGATGCTGCCAATTCCAACATTCCCATTTGCATCAAAAACCACTTCCGAATTCCCACTGCCATTGACATTAAACCCAAGATAGTTTGATGCAGTGTTATAGCTTAACGTATATTCATCTGAGGTTGACGTGCCAATATGCAACGTGTCTGATCCGAGATACAAATCTCTCCACCTGAGTGCGTTGGATCCCAGATCTTGAGCGTCATCAGTCCCAGGCAACACATCTCCAACATTATTAATTACAAATCTTGTAAGGCCAGATGAAGAAGCTGTAAACAAATCTCCCACCCCAGAATTATCAACAACCAGGCCTGCAAAGCTCGTTGCTCCGGAAATTGATGCCGTCGCAATTGTGCCATTGCTTCTTCGGACATCCAGTGTTGCCATGGGCACGGTCGTGCCGATTCCAACGTTGCCACCAGAAGCTTGCAGTGTTGTTGCGGTCCAACCAGTATTATTTCCGATATCAATGTAACCAGTTGAACCATCAGTTGAACGGCTAATTATAGATTCAATCGGTCCAATATTCGGCCTACCAAGGTTAAGTCCATAACCACTACTGTAATACTCAATACTTCCTTTGTTAATGCCAACATTTCCGACACCATCTGACAATCCGTCGCCGCCGACAATAAGAGCTGGACCAGTTGCAGTGATTCCAATCGTAGATCTAATTGAAAATGTATCTCCGGTCTTTAATATATCGGCAGCTGAACGATACAAACTCACATCTCCTCCAAAATCAATTCCCCCCGCCGCCGTCGTTGCTGCTCCAAAAGCTAATTTTGCAGTCGGATATGTTGTGCCAATACCAATATTTCCGTTCTGATTAATTACAAATCTTGTAAGGCCAGAGGAAGAAGCTGTAAACAAATCTCCCACCCCAGAATTATCAACAACCAAAGTTGCAAATGAAGTTTGGCCAGAAATTGTTGCCACCGAGGAAATACCAGAATATGCATTTGTCCCGTTCACCCCGCGCACATCAAAAAGAGAAAGAGGTGCGGTTGTGTTTATGCCCAAATTTCCAGTATTAGTCCAAGAACCTCTCACTGCATTATTTCCGGTCTCAAAAGCCAGGCCATTAAATGAACTTATTCTTATTCCTGCTACATCGTTCCAGGCGGATATAACTCCTGCATTTGTCCAATTTGGGTTATCACTGTAGCCTGATCCATATTTAGCGATGTTAAATGTTCCATCACCAGTCAAG
This sequence comes from uncultured Gammaproteobacteria bacterium, assembly GCA_964576435.1. Lineage (GTDB taxonomy): Bacteria > Patescibacteriota > Microgenomatia > JAMCZE01 > JAMCZE01 > CAZNUP01. The sequence goes on along the minus strand of CAZNUP010000002.1, from coordinate 58,995 downwards.
AGTGTTGCACGAAGCGCGATCCCGACTGAAGCCGACGAACCATTGCTTGCATTGTCAACATAAACTCTAACTCCACCATTAGCATCCTGTCTAAAATGTCCAATTCCACCTGGTGTCGTAGTGCCAACTCCCAAGAACCCAACATTACTAATGACCACTTTTGGTGAACCAGCTGCCGAGGCAGTGAACAAATCTCCACCCGGATCATCTTGATTAATAACCATCGCTGCTTGCCCCGTTGTAGCATTAAGTCTAAATGCCGGATAAGCAGAGGATGTTGCAGCCACAGATAAAATGTCATTCACAGACAATGAACCAGGAATATTATTTAGCCCAGTTATGTTGCCTTCATTAGCAATATACCCACGATTATTAACAGAAAACAGCAAATTACTGGAGGAGTCATACCAGTTTGACAAATTAGCTGTTTGTCCACTTTCTCCAAACACAGAAAGTCCGATAGAACTAGCCGAAGCGGGATTAACCTGCAAACCATTTGGGACTTGAAGCAAACCGCTATAAGAATCATTAATACTGTTAGCAATTCCAAAACCCCCTGCTTGAATAGACAAATAATTTAGATTTGATGAACTAAATATCACTTCTCCACTGCCACCCAGGGATAACCCTCCACTAACTACTCCCACATTATTAGTCAATACTAGTCCACTGTTAGAATAATTATTCGAGCTATGGATCTCCAACAATGCTGCGGGGTTTGTAGTATTTACTCCAACATTCCCAGCTGAAGTAATAACAAACTTTGAAGCTCCTGCTGCACTTGCTGTGAAAATATCTCCAGTACTTGATTGATTAACTGTCAAAGCTGCTTTTCCAGATGATGATGCCACTGAAAGACCACCTCGAAGAAGTGCATTGCCATTGACTCCGTCAAAATAAACGAGTGCGCTTGAAGTTGCTGTTCCACCAATTGCCAAACTTTGTGTCACATCATTTGGAGCAAGGACTCCCGAATTAAGCTGCCACTTTGATCCGCCAGTTGCTGGACATGTTGCACTGGCTGTAACAATTCCGTTTGTTGTTGTGACACACTGTCCTGTGACGGATGCTCCAGCCACTCCACCAACATAATACCCAGTTGAATTGGTGTTGCCATTCACATCGAGTTTATAGCCCGGCGTGATGCTGCCAATGCCAACATTACCACCAGCTGTTTGCAAAGCTAGCGGATTATTGCCACCATATGTTTCCAAAACGCCATACGCGTTTCCAGCCGTTGCGTTATAGTTCCAATTAAACAGCAGCCCGTGAGTGCTGTCTTGCCCTAATAGGAGTTCAGAAATTCCATCAGTGTTGCCAATGGTTACTTTGGCTCGATTAACATCGGTGCTCATGCCAAGGTTATCGCCAAAAATGGCCAAACTATTTGTCGCCGATGCCCCACTATCGCCATACACCAAGAATTTAGAATTGCTAACTCCCGTCGTTCCGATGCCGACGTTGCCACCGCTTGGATTAATAACGAGCCATCTTGACGATGACCCACCCAAAGCTCGTGAATCAATAGTGCCCAAATCCGAATCCGAATACAGCTCGAGTTCACTTGTTGCACCACCAACCACTAATTTTTGTGTTGGGTTGCTCGTTCCAATTCCGACGTTGCCAGCATTATTAATCACGAATCTCGATGCACCTGCTGCACTTGCTGTGAACAAATCCCCAGTGCTTGACTGATTAACTGTGAGAGCTGCTTTTCCAGAAGATGATGCAACTGAAAGTCCACCTCTAAGAAGTGCATTTCCGTTCACTCCATCAAAATATGCCAGAGCTGAACCCGTTGCCGTTCCCCCTATTGCCAAAGATTGTGTTACATCATTTGGGGCAAGCACTCCGCTGTTTAACTGCCACCTAGATCCAGCTGCACACGCTGCCCAGGAAGGTGCAGATCCTGTTGCCCCCACCAAACACTGCCCTGTTGAGCCGGCGGCAGTTTGAGCAATGACCCCGGAACCGTTGGTGTAAAGCAGTCCATTATTAGTAGTGTAGTTTGACAAAGTGGTCACGCCCGACGCCCTCAAAGTTCCAGTGACATCAAGCTTATTCCCTGGGCTTGAACTGCCAACCCCAACATTGCCACCAGTTCCGAGCACAAGTTGACTTGGTGTCGAGACTTGATCCCAAACTGACTGCAACGAAATTGGATAGTCACCTTGTGCTCCCGAACCAAACTTTTGGGTGAACACCACACCACCATATGTGGGATTAGACTGCACTTGGAACTGAGTTGCATCGTCAGTGCTATCAGGGTCAACTGTCCACAAAGCAAAACCAGATTGCTTTGGACTTCCGGAAGTTGCCCCATTGGTGCCAACATTAAAGACAGTGTAATTTCCTGTATTCCCTTCAAAAATCAACTGATCTCCTGGCACCGATGCCCGATCTTTAATTGTGAAGCCGGCTGATGAACTGTTGGCTTTAAGGAGCATGCCAGTCGTCCCAACAACTTCCAGTGCCGCATTGGCTGTTGAAGTTCCAATTCCGACGTTGCCGTTAACCACTAATTTGCCATTAAGACTTGAGCTGTAACCAATCCCCAAATTGCCCGTGTGGTCAAATCTCCCAACTTCATTCATCGTGGCGTTTCTTGTTCGGAACGACAGATAGCCTTGCTGTGACCCGGTTCTTGCTGACTCGATTGCCGCGACGCCTTCTCCCGCAGTTTCATCCCCAAAGCCGAGTCGAACTACATTTCCCGCTGTCCCGTTATTCAAGAGATTAAGATGTGCAGTAAAGCTGCCAGTGGAATTATCTCCCTTAATAACTCCAACCGATCCCCCATCAACCAAAGCTCCACCATTTACCACAAACTTATTGCCAGGAGCACTGCTGCCAATCCCAACGTTCCCCGCTGCAGTAATCACAAACTTTGAAGCTCCAGCAGCAGAAGCTGTGAAGATATCCCCTGTTGATGATTGGTTAACAGTGAGAGCTGCTGCACCAGATGATGAAGCAACTGATAGTCCACCACGAAGCAGTGCATTGCCATTGACTCCGTTGAAATATACAAGTGCTGAACTTGTTGCTGTCCCACCAATAGCAACACTTTGTGTAACATCATATGGTGCAATCACACCTGAATTGAGTTGCCACTGATTACCTGCTAATGCGCATGTTCCAGCTGATGTAACAATGCCGTTTGTGACATTAACACATGAGTTACTGACACTTGCTGCACCAGCCACTCCACCAACATAATATGCCGTTGAATTAGTGTTTCCATTAACATCAAATTTAAAGCCTGGAGTGACACTCCCAATTCCAACATTCCCGGCGGCAATTGTAACTTCAGGGTTTGCATAATTATCATTTGAAGCCAAATAAATTTTCTTCCCTGAACCAACACCGTTAATCATGTCGTTTGCGTCGGACCACAAACCAACCGCATTGGCCAGATAACTTGGAGCTGTTGAACCGTAAGCGCGAATTTTTAAATCAGACTGAGAATTTTTGATCTCAAGCGTCGTTGCCCCAGCACCCGGATCACCTGTGTCTTCGAACAATACAAACGGATTCCAACCTGTCAGGTGTCCAGACACTTCAAGAATTCCTCCTGGTGTCGTCGTCCCCACACCGACGTTCCCGCTCACAATTAGGCCATTTGATGGGGCAGAGTTAGCTCCCGCATACGAACCAAAGGCTGCCGAACCACTCACATCAAGTTTATTAACAGGAAGTGTCGTGTTAATACCAACGTTCCCATCAGAATTAATCCTCATTGCTTCAACATAATTTGTGTTGCGAGTTTGGAAAGCTAAATAGCCAGTAAGTGAGCCGGTACGAGCTGATTCAATAACAGCTGTCCCTTCCCCAGCGGTCAAATCTCCAAATTGCAATCTCGTTGGAGCATTTGCAGAACCAGAGTTAAAGACTCCGAGTTGAGCTGAATACATATTCCCCCCCGAAATATCACCCGAGAATAAAACACCATTTGATCCTGCAGCGATTGCTCCAGCGGCCACATACAACTTATTGGTCGGATTACTAGTTCCCACTCCAACGTTCCCCACATTGTTAATCACAAATCTCGATGCGCCTGCTGCAGATGCAGTGAACAAATCTCCAGTTGATGATTGGTTAACAGTAAGTGCTGCTTTTCCAGAAGATGATGCAATGTAAGCTCCACCACGAAGCAGTGCATTGCCATTTACTCCATCAAAATATGCCAAAGCTGAACTGGTGGAAGTTCCCCCAATAGCGAGTGATTCAGAAATGTTTTGTGGTGCTAACACTCCAGAATTTCTCTGCCAGAATAGTCCTCCAGCTGCTGCTGAACATGAACTCCATGATGGTGCACTTCCTGTATTGCCAATCAAACATTCCCCTGTTGCACCAGCAGCAGTTTGAGCAATAACACCTGAACCATTTGTGTATAACAAACCATTGTTTGTGGTGTAGTTGGAAAGTGTTGTAACTCCTGAAATGCGTGCTGTGCCTGTAACATCAAAATTTGCTCCAGGTGTTGTTGAATTGATACCGACATTGCCTCCACTTAGAAGGGTTATCCTGTCATTAGAACCTGCACCAATTGACAAAGTTCCACCAGACCGAGCAAAGATAAATCTTGAAGTGTCTGGACCCAAGTATAGTCCCAGATCTTCTGCATTTGTTCCAATATACCCTGTGCTTCTAGACCTGATATTTCCTTCGACATCAAGCGCATAACTTGCTGTTGTTGTTCCAATTCCGACCCCTCCATTGATTGCCAATTTTGCACCTGAAGGATTGGAATATCCAATTCCAACATTACCATTCTGCTGGATCACAAATCTTGTTAGTCCAGACGAACTTGCCGTGAACAAATCTCCGACCGTATTATCAATAACCAATGCGGCTTGTGAACTTGAAGCTGAAATGCTGGCTACAGGATTCAGACTACTGACTCCATAAACCTGGAACTTTCCAGATGATGTTGCAGTTCCACCAATGATCAAACTGTCAGAAATATTCTTTGGTGACAACGCTCCAGCATTTCTTTGCCAATCATCTCCAGATGCAGTTCCACAATCACTCCACGATGCTGGAGAACCAGTGTTCCCAACCAAACACTGTCCACTTGTTCCCGCAGCAGTGTTTGTGAGTTTCCCATTAGCATCAACATACACAAGTGAGTTTGCACTTCCGGAAAGACCAGTCAAAGTCAGTCCTCCAGATCTGTCAAACACAAATTCAGTCACTCCAGAGGCAGAACCAACGAGGATGTTTTGGTCGCCAGTTTCATTCAAGATTGTGAGAGCTTTTCCAGTTGCAGCTCCTGAAACGTTGAGTTTTCCAATTGGGGAAGCGGAACCAATTCCAATGTTACCACCATTCATAATTACATCCCCATTACCTTTGACCGTAAGTAAATCGGTGGAACCCCACGATTGTACATAAAGTAGTTTACCTGTAGCCCCATTAGCTCCGAGGATATTTAGCCCAGTACCGGAAACGTCGGAATTATAAATAAATCCAACAGGAACGGTTGCACTCGTATGGGAAGCATACATAGCATAATCGCCGGTACCACCAACTCTGAACACCTGCGAACCAAAACGGGTCGCAGAAAACACATTTGATGTTGATCCACTACCATTGGTTAGCGTGAGCGGAACTCCAGTACCGTAATTACTAAAAAGGGCGGTCTGTCCGCTTCCTGCGCTGGTCAAAACATCCAGTTTCGCTCCTGGAACAGAACTACTAATTCCAACGTTGCCGTTGGCATCAATCCTCATTTGTTCTGCCCGTGACGTGGACCCAACCGCTGTTGTTTCAAACGTCAAATATGCTGGTTTTGAACTGCCACTCCAGGCTCCGCCAGCATACCCAAGCATTCCCGCCGAATTAGCTGCGTTCGAACCATTGCTGCCAAATACATAAAATCCAAGCCGCTGATCTGCACCAGTTGGATCACTTGACGTTCTCCCAACAATCCCGGCTCCAGAATTAGCTCCCAAAGTTGAAGAATTAATTGCCGTGAATCCATCACCTACACCTGAAGTTAACAAAGTTAATTTAGCAGTTGTCGTTGTGGTTCCGATTCCAATATTCCCGCTATTCTTAATCACAAATCTTGCCAGTCCCGCTGACGAAGCAGTGAAAATGTCACCGACCCCGGAATTATCGACAACCAGTGCCGCGTGTGCTGTGCTACCTGAGATACTCGCAATACCTGTGATACCTGATTGAGATCTGACATCAATAGTTGCCAAGGGTGATGTTGTGCCAATGGCAATTGCCGATCCGGTGTCATACAGTTGTGAATTGCCAATATTGTTTCCATCAGGTGTAAATTTAGAAATATAGTTGGCCACTCCGCCTCCACCAATTGCTCCTCCGCCTCCACCACCAACGCAGTTGTTTGTGGAATCGCACAGATATCGTGAACCCCAATAGAGTTGACCACTTGGAGCTCCGATCGCAGCTGCTGTATTAAGCACATCATTTGCTCCGCCATTTTGTCCAAGTCGCACTGCCCCACCAATTGCCACATTGCCATTTTGCTGTATAACAAAACGTGTCAAACCAGAACTGGATGCTGTGAAGATATCTCCAACTCCAGAATTATCGACAACCAGTGCAGCATGTGCTGTGCTACCTGAGATACTCGCAATACCTGTGATACCTGATTGAGACCGGATATCCAGAGTTGCTAAGGCATTAGTTGTTCCATAAGAAAGAGCGGATCCAGTGTCAAACAGTCCAGAATTCCCCAGTGTTGATCCATCTGGAGTAAATTTGGAAATATAGTTGAGTGTTCCTGAACCCGAAATTCCTCCACCTGAATTACACGATGCCCATGTTGGTGTTCCACTTGAAGTTTGAGTGAGGCACAGTGCAGTTCCAGTTCCATTTGGAGTAATTCCATTCAATTTTCCAGTTGAGTCAACATAAGTAACTGCGTTTGCTGCTGCAAGAGAGTTAATGATCACATCACCATTTTGTTTGACTGTGAATCTTGAAGCTCCTGAAGAAGAGGCCGTGAACAAATCACCAACAGTATTGTCAACAAGAAGTGCTGCTGTGCCACTTGTCCCCGAGATAGAAGCTGTTTGAGTATTTCCAACTGTCTTGACGTTTAATGTTGCCAATGGAACTGTTGTTCCCACTCCGACATTTCCGTTCCCATCAATCCTAAATCGCTCAATAGAATTAGTGACTACAGTAAAGTTATTTGAACCCCTTGGAATAATATTTAAATCCCCAGTGGAGCCGTTATAAAGATCGATTTGGCCATAAATACTGGAGCTGGTGCCTCCTCGTATTAAATTTCCGCGCAACAATCCGTAAAAAGAAGTGCCTTGTTGAACAATATCTGCACTAGTTCCTGAGCTATTATTTATGGACAAGCTTGCCCCAGGGACTGTAGTTCCAATCCCGACGTTACCAGCCGCTGTGATAACAAATTTTGAAACTCCCGCTGCACTTGCTGTGAAAATATCTCCAGTTGACGATTGATTAACTGTGAGAGCTGCAGCTCCCGATGAACTTGCAACTGATAGACCGCCACGAAGCAGTGCATTGCCATTAACTCCATCAAAATATGCCAGAGCTGAACTGGTGGAAGTTCCCCCAATAGCGAGTGATTCAGAAATGTTTTGTGGTGCTAACACTCCAGAATTTCTCTGCCAAAATAGTCCTCCAGCTGCTCCTGAGCACGAACTCCATGATGCTGGTGCTCCTGTGTTTCCCACCAAACACTGTCCACTTGTTCCAGCGGCAGTGTTTGTCAGTTTTCCATTGGCGTCAACATACACTAGTGAGTTTGCACTTCCTGCAAGACCAGTCAATGTCAGTCCACCAGTTCGATCAAACACAAATTCCGTTGTTCCTGAAGCTGAGCCAACAAGAATGTTTTGATCTCCAGTTTCATTGAGGATAGTTAAAGCCTTTCCGGTTGCTTTGTTTGAAACATTTAATAAACCAATTGGAGCAGTAGTTCCCACACCGATATTGCCATTAGTATCAACTCTCATTCTCTCGGATCCCCCTGTTTTTAACGCAACCAAGTTGCTATCTGAAGTGCCCAAATTCAAAGCCGCCCCAGCGTAAGATATTCCATTTGTATCAAATGTCAAAACTCCTGGATAGTCAGCCCAATCAAAAGTAGCGGTATTTTTCGAGAAAGCATATCGCAAAGTGCCATTTGACTCTTCAATATTTAAGAGCGGGTCTCCACCACGAACTTTGGTAATACCATTTGGCGAAGTTAATATCAGATCTGACCCACTAGTACTAACTGGTTTAATAATGAAATCTCCAGCTGAAGTTGGACCAGTTGCGGTTAAGGTTACATCGCCACCCGAAGCGGCCGTAGTAAAATTAAAGCCATTCCCCGTCCCACCATTCCAAAACTGCATATTCGTTCCGACCACATCCAGTTTATAACTTGGGTTGGAAGTTCCAATTCCAACGTTCCCATTTTGGTTAATCACAAACCTTGTAAGTCCAGACGAAGATGCAGTGAACAAATCTCCGACTGTGTTATCAATAACCAATGCAGCTTGTGAACTTGAAGCAGAAATGCTGGCTACAGGATTCAGACTACTGACTCCATATATTTGAAACTTTCCAGAAGACGTTGCAGTTCCACCAATAATGAGTGAATCAGTTATGTTTGTCGGAGAAAGAACTCCAGCATTTCTCTGCCAATCATCAGATGCTGCTGATGAACACGAACTCCATGATGGTGCACTTCCTGTGTTGCCAATCAAACACTCTCCAGTTGATCCCGCTGCAGTTTGTGCAACAACACCAGAACCATTGGTGTACAAAAGACCATTGTTTGTGGTGTAGTTGGAAAGTGTGGTGACTCCTGATGCTCTCAATGTCCCAGTGATATCGAGTGTTGTTCCGGGTGTTGCACTGCCAATGCCCACATTACCCGAAGTTATCACAGTGTTATACGTTGACATTGGCGCAAGTGTTAAATCGCTATTTACGGTAGTGATGGTTCCGTTTGATATGACCAGATCAGATGCCCTAAGCCAAAGATTATTAGTTCCTCTGGGATTGGATAAGCCGCTTCCATTCATCACTATCCTTCCTCCAGATGTAGTTCCATAAGCTGTAAAGTTGTTCGCGGCACCGGCACCATCAACTCCAATTTGTAAGTTTCCTGGTGCACTCAAACCAATCCCAACAGTTCCGTTTTGCTTAATCACAAACCTAGAAAGTCCAGATGAACTTGCAGTGAATAAATCTCCCACTGAGTTATCAACAACCAGAGCAGCTGTTCCTGTTGATCCAGAGAACGAAGCAATTGCAGATGTTGTTGCCCCACCTTGAATGTCAAGTTTAGCTAGAGGTGCAATGGTTCCATAGCCAAGTGCATTTGATGTTTCATACAGCCCAGTGTTCCCAAGTGTTGATCCATCTGGTGTGAATTTGGAGATATAGTTTAAGGTTCCAGACCCAGACAATCCTCCACCAGATGAACACGCTGCCCACACTGGTGTTCCAGAAGATGTTTGAGTCAAACATTGAATGGCTCCTGCATTTGGAGTAATTCCATTCAACTTTCCAGTTGAATCAACATAGGTCACTGCATTTGCTGCTGCAAGAGAATTAATAACCACATCACCATTTTGTTTGACTGTGAATCTACTGGCCCCTGAAGAAGATGCAGTAATCAAGTCACCAACACCAGAGTTGTCAACAACAAGACCAGCAAATGCTGTTGACCCGGATATAGAAGCATTTGCTGTTGTTCCTGAGTTAAGGACTTGGAGATTATTTAGATACAAATTCTTATAAGTTAGGCTTGCTCTCCCGATATTTACATTGTTCGAAACTTGTGGATAAAACTCAGTGCCGTTATAAGTTATTGACCCAGCATTATTTCCTAAAGTGACAAATCCATTCCTGGCATCAAGACTGCTTGTACCATACGCCAAAGTTGTGCCAATATTATTGCTAGCGTAAATCACTGAACTTCCATCCACAACATGGAACGGCCGTGTTGGGTTACTAGTACCGATTCCAATATTTCCATTTTTATTTACCACAAATCTAGTTAATCCAGATGTTGATGCGGTGAACACATCTCCAGCAGAATTATCAACAACTAAAGCAGCGACTGCTGATGAACCTGAGATGCTTGCCACAGGATTAAGTGATGAGAGTCCATAAACCTGGAACTTTCCAGAAGCAGTGGACGTTCCACCAATAATGAGTGAATCAGTGATGTTTGTTGGTGAAAGTACCCCACTGTTTCTTTGCCAGTCGTCAGATGCTGCAGATGAACACGAACTCCATGTTGGAGCAGATCCTGTGTTACCAATCAAACATTCCCCTGTTGCACCAGCAGCGCTTTGAGCAATCACACCAGATCCATTGGTGTACAAAAGACCGTTGTTTGTTGTCAGTGAACTAAGTGTCAGTCCTGCAAATGTTGGTGAAGAAACGGTTCTCAAATCTTGATCAACATTTGCTGTCCCAGAAATCGTTAAGTTTCCAGATCCAGTTGCAATAGTGTTGCCATTGAATGTTCTGGCTGTGATATCTCCAGTTCCATTGATTCTGACATCACTGTTAGCTCCAATGTTGAACAGTGCAACAGGAGTTGCTCCACCAATTTGCACACTCCCGTTGTCAAAAATGGAAGAATTCCCAAGTGTTGATCCATCGGGTGTGAATTTGGAGATATAATTCAATGTTCCTGAACCAGAAATTCCTCCACCTGAATTACACGATGCCCATGTTGGAGTTCCAGATGATGTTTGTGTCAGACACAGTGCAGTTCCAGTGCCATTTGGAGTAATTCCATTCAACTTTCCAGTTGAATCAACATAGGTAACCGCGTTTGCTGCTGCAAGAGAGTTAATGATCACATCACCATTTTGTTTGACTGTGAATCTGCTCATGCCTGAAGAAGACGCAGTAATCAAGTCACCAACCCCAGAGTTGTCAACAACAAGAACTGCTTTCGACGTTGCTCCGGAAAATGTCGCCACTGAATTTGTCCCAGAATTGGCAATGGTTGAATTTCCCCGAACATCAAGCCTACCAAGCGGCACTGTTGTTCCAAGTCCAAGAGTTGCCTGCTGAGTGAGACGCATTTGCTCAGTACCACTTGCTCCAGTGTTAAATGTTATTTCTGCTGCAACAAGAGAAAGTGTGGTGAAATAATTCCCTGAATAAATAGAAGTAATGCTTCCAACATTTCCAGTGGAGGAGTAACCCAAAAGCAATCCTTGGCTTCCACCAGGTGTTCCTGTGGAATTTCCGCGAACGGTAACATTCCCTTTAACATCGAGTGCGTTTGCCGCATTACTGGTTCCAATTCCGACGTTCCCATTCTGATTAATAACAAATCTTGTCATTCCAGATGAACTTGCAGTGAACAAATCACCAACACTGTTATCCACCACCAAAGATGCTTTTCCAGTTGCTCCAGAGAATGAAGCGATTGCAGATGTGGTTGCTCCACCTTGAATATCAAGCTTTGCAAGTGGTGCTATGGTTCCATATCCAAGAGCTCCTGATGTTTCATACAGTCCAGTGTTCCCAAGTGTTGATCCATCAGGTGTGAATTTAGAAATGTAGTTCAAAGTGCCAGAGCCACTGATTCCTCCACCTGAGTTACAATCACTCCATTGTGGAGCTCCGCTTGTTGCTTGGGTTAGACACATAATTGAAGATCCATTTGGTGTCACTCCATTGAGTTTTCCAGTGGAGTCAACATAGGTCACCGCGTTTGACGCGGCAAGAGTATTGATGATCACATCCCCGTTTTGTTTGACTGTGAATCTACTTATTCCTGATGAAGAAGCAGTGATTAGATCTCCTACAGTATTATCAACTAACAACGCTGACTTGCCGTTTGCGGCCGAGATTGAAGCGGTCTGAGAATTGGAGGAGTTAAAAACTTGGAATTTTGCCTGCGGTGTAGAAGTGTTTATTCCAACATTACCCGTTCCTCCCGGTGTAATGACCAAATCCTCATTTGTACCAGTTATAATATCTGTAGATACAGAACCAAAATTTAGCGTGTCCAAAACATAAATCTGCGTTCCAGAAGAATTTAAAGACAAATCTTCACTGTTGGTGCTATGAATTTGATTAGTATATAAGGAAAACCAACCATTACTGCTATTACCCAGAGACCTAGATGCATCTGTTGTGGGAACAATATCGTTTGCCACATTAAACTGAGAAGTAAGTACACCAGAGCTATTCAACGTAAATGAAGTTCCTCCTCCAACAACCTGAAATGCACCGCCAGGATTGCTAGTCCCAATCCCAATATTACCATTCTGTTTAATCACAAATCTTGAAAGCCCTGATGAAGAAGCTGTGAACAAATCCCCAACCGTGTTGTCAACAATAAAGGCGGCTTTTGAAGAAGATGCCGAGATGCTGGCTACTGGATTCAAGCTACTGACTCCATATATTTGAAACTTTCCAGAACTCGTTGCCGTCCCTCCGATGATCAAAGAGTCTGTGACATTAAGTGGCGAAATTGCTCCGGCATTTCTTTGCCAATCATCTCCACTTGCTGTTCCACAATCACTCCAACTTGGTGCACTCCCAGTGTTGCCCACCAAACATTGTCCACTTGTTCCAGCTGTGGTTTGCGCCAACACTCCCGATCCGTTCGTGTACAAAAGTCCATTGTTGGTCGTTAAATTGCTAAGTGTCAAACCTCCAAACGTCGGAGCATCACTTGTTCTGACATCCTGATTCATAGCGTAGAGCTCATTTGCTCCTTGCCCTGTGTTAAGTGTGGCCGCTGCCAATGCTCCCGCAAAAGTCCCATCTCCAGAAACTGCATTAAAATAAACTTGTGCTGAACCTGTGGAAATTCCGCCAAGTGCTAATGATTGCGTCACATCATTTGGCGCCAGCACTCCAGAATTAAGTTGCCATTTTGATCCTCCCGAACCACTCCCAGGACACGCAGCACTCGAAGTCACAATTCCGTTTGTCGTAATAACACACGACGCTGTTGCCAAACTCACGCCAGGCACTCCATTTGCTCTATAAAAACCTGACACATCAAGATCTCCCCCAACTCCAACCTGTCCCGAAAATGTCGCGACATTGGTTGTGGTGTTGAGCACCAATGGTCCCGCAGTAATGGTCGCTCCGTTAATGATTGTTGGTGCCGCATTTCTACCAAGAGTCAATGAAGTTTGGCCACTAGTTCCAATCGATAAAGTTCCTCCGGATGAATCAATAGCTTGTGATCCAGTCAGTGTGATTCCTCCAGTTGTAATTGTTAATGGATTGGCAATGGTCACTGCACTTCCTGTGTCCGAAATTGACGAATCCCCAACCGTGTTCGACGTCACAAACTTAACAATACTGTTTGGTGTCCCTGACACTCCGAGAGTTGGACATGTGGCACTGCCAGTGACGATGCCGTTTTCCGTGATAACACAGGAGACGCTGGGCAAAGTCACGCCTTGTGTTCCATTCACATACAAATTGCCGCCACTTTGTGCCAACATCGAGTTGCCAAATTGACCATTAGCTTCCATCATCGGAATATATCCGGCGGAAGTTGTGGCTGTGACTCCCGAGGAATTCCCTGTGAGTGTGATTGACCCCCCAAGCGACACACTTCCTCCACCACTAAGATTTCCCGATGTGTTGATGGTTATTGCTGAGCTCGTCGCCAATAAAACTGTTCCAGAAGCATCAGGGAATGATATAGTTTGATTACCTGTTATTGTTGGCCAAGCCAATGTGCCGTTGCCACCAAGCACGATCTGATTTGTCCCCGCAGTTAGGTTCAGGGTGGCAAAAGTTGGTTCACTTGTGGTCAACAGATCTTGGTCAATCGACACTTCATCGCCAGACAGATTCAAAAACGTGTTTTGAAATCTCACCCTCGAATTGAACTGCAAGAACTTATTAACATCAAAGCCCGCAAGTACTTCACCTTGAGATTGAGCCAGTTCAACAGTTTCCTTGTGAGAATTGTTTAGCAATGAAGCAATCTGAAAAAAAGATTGTTTACCCCACAAAGAATTCGAGGCAGTAATGACCAATCCACCAAGTAATAAAAAGAGGAGTATAACAGGGATAGCGTACTTCCATATTTTCTTTTCACTCTTTTTCTCAGAATCATTTCCAAGTTCAGTAATTTCATTTTGGGTTTCCAAAACTGTATCATTTGATATCGATCTAGAACTTTGTGTATTATTGGACAAATATTCTGAAGCGTGCAATAAGTTGTCTGAGTTTAAGCCTTCACCAACTTGAGCTGTTGGAAGCTGTGACCTGACATGAGCTCTAACCTGCTCAACCTTCATATGTTCTTTAACCTGAGAGACATCCTGCCCACCCTTGCGAAGTCCTTGAATCTTAAGTAACAAATCCAATGTGTAGTCTGGATAATAACCAACCGTGTATGGTTGTCCAGGAAGAGCCTGTTTCCTTACAGCATGAGGAATGAGCCCAATCTTTGTGTAATATCTGAGGCGATTCATCGGGTTCCCGCGACCAAAGCTGAAGCCTCTTTCTGAAGCTAATCTAATTAATTCCGAAGCTGAAATTAGTTTATCGTTCAAGAATGCAGGCTCTCAGGCTGCGTGAAACATAAAGGTTGCAGTAAGTATTTGAACTTGATTTCTCGTCACGGGAATTTTGCATATATATAATTAATAATATAGTAGGAGGAGTGTCAATAGAGAGAATCAATATTAATTAAGGAGTTTTTCAAAAACCACTATCAAACCATTTTGAAAAAAACTTTTTCCAAAAAAGTTAACACTTCAGTTGCGGAAAATTTAAAAAATGAAGAATAGATTGTTAGAAAAGGTAGAAAAAATATTTACAAAGATTTTATAGATTCTACATCAACAAAAATAGTCACTTTATCTTTACTAACTTCGATGATTGCTACAGGATATTTGAGCTCAAAATTTTGCTTATCTTCCAAAACCACATCAATTGTTTTTCCAGAAATAAAAGTGACAAAATTTGCATGTCCCGGCAAAATATCAAATCTACCTGCCGAATTATTTGACGACACTGACCGGGCACTAAGTTTATGAAGTTCCCCACTCGGACTAATCACACGGACCTCAAGAAGATTCATATTATTACTTTATAGATTTCAATTCTCCAGAAAAAAGAAATTTTTCTTCAGGTATGTTATCAATTTTACCAGAAATTATAGCTGCAACATCAGAAACAGTAGTTAGCCTTGGAACATAAACTCCTGGCCTACCTGTTTGTGCTTCTGTAGAATAAAACGGTTGCGAAAAATAATTAATCACCTTTCGAACTCGTTTGAACAAAATTTGATCTGATGTAGATAGTTCACTTTCGCCTACTATTGCAACAATCTGAGATATTTTGTTATAGCGATCATACATTTGTCTAAATTTAATTAGAGTATCATAGTGTTCCACCCCAAGGACTGATTTAGTTGAAGCAGATGATGAGGAAATCAGTAAGTCAACTGGTGGATATATCCCTGACTGTGAAGTTGTACGAGATAAAAATATCGCCCCATCCAAAAATGGCAAAATAACTGATACTCCAGGATCAGACAGTTCATCAGCTGGTACATATATAGTCTCTACTGCAGTAATTGATCCCTTATCCCGCGACCCGAGCCTATCCTCAAAATAACTCACTTCTGATTGCATAGTTGCTTGGTAACCTTGTTCTGAAGGTAAATTTCCAAGAACCGACGACACTTCATTTCCAGCCTGCACAAATCTAAACATGTTGTCCATAAAGAAAAGCACTTCCTTACCCTGGTCCCTAAAATGTTCCGCAATTGTTACGGCTGCAAGCGCTGCTCTTTGCCTAACGACCGCGTTTTCATTCATTTGCCCAAGAATCATAACCGTTGAGTCCATAACCCCAGCCTCCGTCAGCCTTTGATAAAGCTCGTGCCCTTCTCGAATGCGTTCCCCAACTCCCGCAAAAACCGATATACCTTTGTCACGTTTTGTAATATTATGAATCAGTTCCGTCATCAAAATCGTCTTCCCCACACCAGCTCCTCCAATAAATCCAATTTTTCCTCCTCTTGTAAAAGGAGCCATAAAATCAATAACTTTAATTCCTGTTTCCAAAATTTCCATCTTACCGCTCACATTTCTTGCTCCAATCTCTTCCTTTTCTGGCACCACCTCAGCTACCATTGGATCAGAAAGTTTCCCTTTTTCGTCCTGCACTTGTCCAAAAGCTCCGATCACTCTTCCTAAAAGCGCATCACCAACTGGTATTTGTAGACTAGAACTAAATACCTCAATCTCCATTCCTCGATACATAATAGATGCATCAGAAAGTATCAAACATGATAGTAAGTTATCATTTATTTCCCAAACTTCTAATCGAACTGCATCGTTTCCAACTGCCGTCAAAATAGATCGGGATTCCGGAATTTCGCTTCCCGGAAAATCCACAATCGCAATTTGTCCAGTAACTTCTTTTACAAAACCGATATTTTTCTTTTTATCCATGTTTATGTCTCACTCCTGCTAAAACCTCGAGCATTCTAAAAGTTAACATATTTCCTCGCTCCAAAAATAGCTCATTCTCAAGTTTCTCAATTGCTTTTTCAGAATTAATCTTTGATTGTTCCATGGAAACCATCCTTGCAGCAGTTCTTGCTAGTTCCGATTCAAAAAAAGCCTGCGCAACAAGCACTTGGACAATCTTTCTGTCAAAAAACTTCATAATCTCCGCTAGTTCTGGCTCAAAAATAAAATACACTTCCTTGGGATTAATATCAGCTGGAATATCAGAAATTCCCCCAACTTCTAAAACCACCGGTTTTTGAACAAGAACGGATTGCATCTTGGCATAGTAGACATTAACTTTCTCAAATGGCAAAACCATATCCACAATCCTGCCAAGCTCCAAGCTATTAGGTACGTCTTTTTCCAATGTAACATTCTCATAAGGGGCACTAAACCCAGAACTCTCGAGATATTTTTGACCAGTCGTTCCAACAACAATTGTTTTTCCGTATGACAAAACGGAATGAGCAAGGAAAAAGTCTAACAGTCGCCTCTCCAAACCCCCATAGAATCTATTATTTGACGTAATAAGAATGTTAACAGTCCCTTTTTTTCCAAGATCAATCTTGGATCCCTTTAAAACCGCTGCACTCTTAACAAGATGAAATAGATTAGACAGCTCTCCAACAAAAGTTCTATTCTTCTCAATCTCAGACCGAATAGCAATTAACCTCTGTCCAGCAATATCGCTATAAGCAAATGACAAGCTCTCAAGAGCCGAACTAACTTGGATGTGCTGTTTGATTTCTCGAATCGTCATATATTTGGCTTCCAAGTCTCTGGATCAACCACACCCCCATTGGTTAGATCAGAGATTTTGAAAATCGCATTAATCTTATCTGCATGTTTTTCTAAAACAGCAACCAATTCACTTGTTTTATTTATCTCCTTAACCTGTTCGCCCACTTCTTTAAGTGAAGGATCTTTACTCATATTTTGAATAAATGTTTCCTTCGAACTAGCAAACTGTTCAGGAGTAAGTTCCAAAACAGATTTAATGAATGGTAGTGTTAAGAGGATACACTGCTCCGGAATAGTTAGATATTCAAAAACCCCCTGTTTCAAACATTCCTCCAATAATTCTTTCTGCCTTAGGATCTGCCTTGTAGACGCTGGCAATTCTCCCCCAAACCCGGCAATTGACTCAAATTGCAAAGCCTGAGAAAAAACCTGCCTAATTCTAAGTGACAAATCAGACAACAACTTAGTTTGAGTTTGTCTTCCCACACGGGATACAGAAAGTGATACATCAATACCTGGCCTTTTTCCTTGAGCAATTAAAGTCGAATTGAAAAGCAAATGCCCATCCGTCATAGACATCAAGTTTGTAGGTATATATCCAGTAAAATCATCCAAATTAATTTCAATAACTGGAAGTGCTGTTATTGACCCACCTCCAACTTCTTTGGAAAAACATCCAGCTCTTTCAACTAAAGATGAATGTTGGTAGAAAATATCGCCTGGATACCCCTCTCTACCAGGAAATCTTCCAAGCAGCAAACTAATTTCCCGGTAAATCCTTGCGTGAACTCCAAGATCATCCATAATAAGAACCACATCTTTGCCAAGTGCCCTAAAGTATTCAGCAACTGCCATCCCCGCATAAGGAGTAAGATAAATTAAAGGCGTTGGATCAGATGGGAAACTAGCAACCACCACCAACCTATCTCTTGCCCCGGTTTCTTCTAAAACATTCACAAAATTCCACAACTTGTTTGACGGCCTACCAATCCCAGCAAATATACAAATAGTGTCGCTGTGCTTTAGATTGACTATCAAATCCAAAATGAAGCTAGTCTTTCCACTTCTAGCATCTCCAACAATTAACTCTCTTTGCCCCTTTCCAATAGGAATAAGTGTATCAATGACGCTCACTCCAGAAATTAGTTGCTCAGTAATAAATCTTCTTGATGAAATTCCAAGCGCTGTATTCTGAATTGGAGCCACCGCTTGAGAATTAAGTTTCCCTTTTCCATCCAAAACTGCCCCCATTGGACCAATCACTCGTCCAAGAAGCCCCTCGCCAACAGGAATAGTCAGCTGTTCCTCACTCTTTTTAAACTGCTCCCCAATTTCCACTCTCTTTTCAGTAACAAGAAGAGCTTGCACTCTCGTAGTGCCCAGTGCAAACACAAACGCCTTTGACCCTCTATCAGATTCCAAAACATCATTAACCCGCACTTTTGGCAGGCCATCAATTTCTAGAAGAAATCCATTGACACTCTTAACAAATCCTACTTCCATGCGATTAGCTGTTTAAATTCTGGTCGTTTTTCTTTCATTGCTTTTTTAATTGAATAATCAAATACCATTCCATTCCACACTAAAACACACCCACCAATGAGACTTGGATTGATACGAAGATCTAAAAACACATCAAAATCGAATATTTTTCTTGTTCTTTCTAAAAGTTCCAGCGTTTCTTTTTGGTTGGGCTCAAAAACCATATCCACGGTCAAAGTTGGCACCTCTTTAATTTCTTTTTCCAAAGCCTCGAATTCTTCCAGTTTGTCGTTCTTTTCAAATTCGTCCCGTCTAGACCAAAGATCGTTAAGCGCTTCACTCCGACTGAGAAAATTAAATTTGTTTTTCATTTTTTGCTCTCTCTAAGGCTTCATAAATAAGCTGCATATGTCCTTTACGGTCAAGAGCTTTCCCAATAAATAGTTCCGCTGCTTTTTCAAGTATTTCTTCACCATTTTGGTCAATTTGTCTTTCTCTCATCTTCTTATATTCCAAAAGATCCTTTTGCACCTGGTCCTCAATAGACTTAACCGTCTGACTAAGATCCTTATCAAGTCCCAAAACCAGTTCCTCCATTTTCTGGTTAGTCATCTTCTTATTATCATTAAGTTCCATTTTTTGCTCCTCAAGCATCTTTGCTAGTTCTACTTTATAATTCTGTCCTGCCTTTGCAGTTTCAGCCTTGATAAGATCCATAACTTCCCGCGAGGTGAGTCCCATTTCTTTTTCGTATTCTTTTTCAAACTTTTCAGTTTGAAGTCTCGTCGAAGCCGTTTGTCTTATTGATTCCAGTTCGGAATTAGCGACAATTGCTTGTGATTTCTTTTGGGCATCATGAAGAAGATCCCATTCTTTTTCGTCAAGTGTGGTTTCTTTTTGAGATTGCTTTACTGATTTGAAATAATAAACAAGTAAAAGCACTTGGCAAACAACAATTACCCCAATAAGAATTAAAACCAAATTAGTTTCCATGAATTAAGATTACCATATATAAAACGATCCTTTAAACTCGCAAAACAATAACTGCTCCCGCTATCCCCATAGCAATAATTACAATCATCAAAATCACTGAAACCACCAACGACAGATAAATAGATGTCCTAGCTAGCGGATTTCGACCAATGGCTTCAATTGCCTTTGGAACCGATCTGGAAAAAGTCAAAAGCGCCAGCAGTATTGCTGCAATGATCGCAAGACCTGCGGCAATGTACCTGATAAGTTGTCCAAACTTATCAGGGTCCTCAACATTTTGAAATATTCCCCTACCAAGTAAATCAAATAATCGTTTGAGTGTTTGAGGTGAAGAAAGTTCCGCGTATTCAACTCGGAGCGCCACATTAACTTTCCCTCCACTTGCGTTATCAATTGCCATTCCAATTGCATAACCAGAATTAGTGGCCTTCATCCCTTGACCAGGTGTAGAAGAAGAAGTAACAAAGTCCCCCTTCTTTATTTCACCGTTGCTACTATTTACATTAACAACAACCACCCCGCCTGTTGCGACGGGTTTTTCCGCATCAGAGTCTGCTTTAAAAACTGCCACAGGTTCTTCGGTTAATACTCCCAAAATTGTGCTCTGATAAGGCGAGGTTGTCCTAACAAGTCCCTTGGTCGAATTACTAATAATATCTCCATACTTTGCTTGTTTATCAGAAATAAAATAAGTATTGGCGATCGAGATCGCAGAGTAATCAGCAAATACCACTCCTGAAAATATCGACAGGAAAAAAGATATAAAAATAGTTGTAGCGAAAACAATTTTCTTCACATCTATCAGAATACAAAGATAAGACCTAAACTGCAACTTTTTTCATTTTTGACATATTTTGACCTATTGACTGTTTCAAAAAAAACTTTTAGTCTGGAATGAAGGAATTTCTTTTGGAAAGAAAATATGTCTGACTTAATAACCATTAATGAACTCACAAATCAAACTGGCACTACAAAAGTGCAAATTGCCTATTTGACAAAATTGGGCTTACTTCCAAAAGCAATCAAAAAGAAGATCAATGGTGAAATGACGGGATGTTATCCAAAAGATTCACTAAATAAGATTGAGGAAATTAAAAACATGCAAAACCAAGGCATTACTCTCTCACAAATGCAAAAAACCAATTTGTTACCAGTTCAAGAACTATCTCTAGTCCAAATTCCTGCTATTAATAACGACTTTGTAATCAAAGTTAAACCATCAAATTTTGCTTATCTTTTCCTAGGTCTTGTAATTGGTGTATTAGTCTCCACTTTAAATACAAGTGGTCTAAACACTATGAATAAAGTGGATAGTCTTTCGTTAAATAATAGTGTAAAAATGCACTCTGGATCTGATAAATCCAATGTCTATTTAATTGCCGTTCCCAAAACAAGTCTTGACAATTTAGACAAAACAAATATTAATTACCTAATCAAAAATTAAAAATATGGACAACGTCACAATTCCAAATCCAATGGAAAACATTAGTAAAGAAAGCAAAGAACAAATTTCTTTGACTCTTGGAAATATCGTCTTAGCAATTTGTTTTGTCGCAATTATTGCTATTCCTTTAATCTTTGTTCCCTTCCTTTCAGATCCACTAGAATTCCCAAAACAACTGCTTATTTTCTTTCTAGGCATTGGTGGTCTTTTGGTTTGGTCAATAAGATCTCTTTTCCAGAAAAGATATGGAATGATCAAAAGTTCCTTTGATCTTCCTCTACTCCTCTTAGGCATCTTGGCAATTGTCTCTGCTATTTTGACACCAAATTTCTACGCTTCTCTTTCCGGTGAAACTTTAATGTTAGTTGGCGGAGTCTGTCTTTATTTCCTTTTCTCCCTCATCCCTCAAAAGGAAACCATTGTTGAAAAATTTGCTCTATTTCTTGGCATAGTCGGAGCAATCCTTGGTGCATTTATAGGCATTCAGACACTTTATGTTCTATTAAATCCAGTATTAAAGATAAATATTAACTTTTTCCTTTTGAACCCTGGCTTCAATATCGCCGGCTCAGCACTAGCAGCAGTTCTATTCTTAGCAGCTGTTTTACCTTTAGTAATTGGCCTTTCAAAATCACACGGTCTAAAGCAAAAAGGCGCCACCATACCTCTTCTTGTCTTAATCGTAATAGGCATGGCTTGCTCAGCATATGTTCTTTTTCAAAATAGACCAATTCTCTTGGATCACGTTTCTGGATGGAAAATTGCAACAGGTGTAATTCAAACCCCAAAGAATGCACTTCTTGGCATTGGGCCAAATAACACACTCGACGCTTTTACTCTATATAAACCGACCGAATTTAATGCCAGTAATTTTTGGAATCTAAGGTTCTCAACCAGTTCCAACCTTTACCTCTCAGTCTTAACAAGTCTTGGCATCTTAGGTCTTGCCTTTGTCGCTTTCTACATTTTGAAGTTTGTTCAAATAGCAAGAGCTAGGCTAAAACTCGAAGGCACCTCACCAATGGAAAAAGGTATCATTGGTTCAATTGCTGTAATCCTAGTCCTCGGATTAATTTTCCCCGCCCCCCTTTTATCACTCTTCCTTTTGTTTGCAGCATCAGGTATGTTGATGGCTTTCTATAGACTAAAAGGTGTCAGTCTCTATTCAAAAGAAGAAGAAAAATCAAGTAAAGTCTTTCCAGTCATTGCTACTATAGTCTTGACCATTGTCGTTTTTACAACACTAGTCTGGCCAGGATATTTAAGAAACTTTACCCTAGCTGACTACTACTTTGCCAGAAGCTTAGAAGCAGCCGCAAAGAATCAAGGCAAAGAAACTTACGATCTTCAGATCAAAGCTTTGGAACTAAATCCATACAACTCAAACTATAGAATCAGTTATTCTCAAACTAATCTTGCCCTGGCTAATTCCTTAGCTGGTCAAGCAAATCTAACCGACGAACAAAAACAGACCGTGGTAACTCTTGTTCAACAAGCAATTAGAGAAGCACGAGCTGGTGCCGCCTTAGCCCCTCAAAGAGCCAGTGCTTGGGAAAATCTTTCCCTAGTCTATAGAAACCTTATCAATTTCGCACAAGGGGCAGATCAATGGGCGGTTGCTTCTCAAAACCAAGCCGTTCAACTTGATCCAACCAACCCAAGACTAAGACTCGATCTAGGAGGCATATTCTTTGCCGCCGGTGACTACCAAAACGCCGCGCAAATCTTTAATACTGCAGTAAACTTGAAACCAGACTTTGCTAATGCTCACTACAACTTAGCTCAAGCCTTAAAAGGTCTTGGTCAAAACCAATTAGCATTACAAGAACTACAAACCACTTCTACCCTAGTCTGTGCCGTCTCTAATACCGGCGCGGATTGTGTGAGAGTAAACGCTGAAATTGTTGAAGTAAATAAAAAGATTTCAAGTGACGCGGCCGCTGAAGCCACTAAATCCGGCCAAACTGGCACTACACCAGCTGGTCCACAAGAACCACTAGCTTCACCAAGTGGCACACAAACAAACCTACCTAAAGCTGCAACTACTCCAGCTCCTCAAGTAGGTACTTCAAGTGGAGAGCTTCAATAAATAGTTAATTCTCCAAAAAAAAGACTCCCTATTTCTAGGAAGTCTTTTAAAAGTTAACTAATCCTCAAACTAGTTTCCTTTCATTTGTCGGTAACAGTTATTGCAATAAATTGGTTTAACTGGTTTACCGGCATCGTCGAGTCTTGGTTGGAAAGGAACTTGGCAAGGCTGTCCACAATTGCTGCAGGTTGCTGCATACATTTGTCTTGGTCCTTGATTGTAGTTGCCTCCTCCACCATTGTATCCTCCACGTCCGCCGCCATCATTCATCTGTGCTTTTCTTTTAGCACGACAATCTGGGCATCTGACAGGGGGGTTGGTAAAGCCTTTGTCAGCATAAAATTGCTGTTCAGAAGCTGTCCATACGAACTCTTTTCCGCAATCTTTGCAGACGAGTGTTTTATCTTGAAAATCCATTTTTGATTGTCACCTCCATCCGTTGTTGAATTCCAGTGTCCTTTTGGTTTCCCACTCACTACTGGAATTCCAGGATAGAGTCTAAAACTACGAGGTTTCCGAACTGGTAAATGCATTATACCATATCACCCTAGTTCACCACCCACCAATTCACACTGATTCGATTTCCAAGCGGCTCTTTAATCTTGACCTCGAATTGATTATCTCCTATCTTTCGAGCTGAAACTGCCACTGGTTCCTCAACCACGCTGACAAACACTTTTGACCTATCCGTAATTGCTGTAGTTTGAACTACTTTTGATGTCTCCCCTGGTTCTATATATATAGTACCGATTGAAGCCTTGAGACTAGCTGAACTACTAGAAGTTTCCTCTCCGAGAACGTTAATTTTCTCAATTTGGATAGATTTAGCCTCAATTTTGCCAGAGGTTGTTATATCGCCATTTTTGCCTATTAGCACTGCCCCATCCTGAATGCTAAATTTTTCACCAAGGCTACTAATGTCTGCGTCAAGATCATCAAATGCTAATAGTCCAACCGTCAATTTCCCACCTATAGAAGTTTCCGCAAGTTGAGTAAGGCCAGTAACTTTCAGGTCGCCTGCAACTGTTGCTAAATCGGCGTTTGTCCAATCACTAAGATCCAAAGTTGGCCATTCAACTTCTACTTTCTGTTCAACGTTTGCAAGTCTAGCTGAAACACTGGCCATCTCTTCCCGTGTCTTTTCCAAATCACTCTTAATCTGTGGGATCTCCTGAAGTCCCGCAATTTGCGCTTGTTGCTCCTGTAAAGCCTTAACAACAATCGGCACCAGCCCGATCGTGTTAAGTTGCTTCGTTCCAGAAGCCGGGTCTGTGGTCACCAATTTTGGCACCACATGTTCAACATCCTGCGCAATAAACCCAAGCGACTTGGCAAGGCCTTCAGCATCAGCTTTCCAGTTGAATTCCACCGGTCGCAGTCGCATTATTTCAGAAAGACCATACGGCAATTCCTCAATATTCTTTTTAAGATTGACATCAGATGAACAGGAGATAGTGCCTCCAGTTGCAAGCGTGCACCCGGTGGTATTGTTATCAACAAATCTGGCGATTGTTCCACCTGTGCCGCTTCCCACAACATCCAGTCTCACTCCAGGTGTGTCGCTCCCAATCCCAACATTACCATTGATATCAATGGTTTGTGCCAAACTTCCCCCATGGGTATAAAATCGCAGCCCATAATTTGATGCCGCATGTATCTGGGCAAAA
Source organism: uncultured Gammaproteobacteria bacterium (assembly GCA_964576435.1). Classification (GTDB taxonomy): domain Bacteria; phylum Patescibacteriota; class Microgenomatia; order JAMCZE01; family JAMCZE01; genus CAZNUP01. The sequence goes on along the minus strand of CAZNUP010000002.1, from coordinate 34,092 downwards.
GGTGAATCAGAAGCCACTGCCAAAGACATGATGTCAGTTCCTCCACCATTCAGGTAGACGTTCACCGACCTGCTGGATGCTCCCTGCACTCGAATAAATGGATTCCCTCCAGCATTTGCATTTTGCACGGTTAACCCCGTCGCACTCCCACCCCCATTATAAATGTGCATTTGTGAACTAGCAGTTGTCGTTCCCACACCGACGTTCCCATTAACCAGTGCCATTGTGCTTGTCCAGCCAGCCGTTGGACTCAATGGATCATAGCCAGTGTTCGTCCAAAATTCTGCCCCATTAGCAAGTGGTTCAATATCCAGCGCCCCCGTTCCTCCAGAAGATTGTGCAATCGCCACAGGTCCGCGCACATCCAGCGTCTTGCCAACATTAGCAGCGCCAATGCCAACTCCACCATTTTGTTTAATGACAAACCTGTTGAGTCCTGAGGAAGAGGCCGTAAACAAATCCCCAACTGTGTTGTCGATCATAAATGCCGCCTTAGATGAGGACCCGGAAATGCTGGCTACTGGATTCAAGCTACTGACTCCGTAAACGAGAAACTTTGCTGAACTGGTTGCTGTTCCCCCAATTGCCAGCGACTGGGTCACATCAGTTGGAGCAAGAACCCCAGAATTAAGTTGCCACTGTGAAGCTCCCGCACAACCCGTGCATGAATTAACCGTGATTCCTCCGTTCACCCTCATTGACCCAACAACATCTAGTTTATATTGTGGATCAGTCGTTCCAATTCCGACGTTCCCACTAGAAGCTTGCATAATCACATTCCCCGGGCTGGAAATATTTGTGTTATTAAGTCCTGTGTCATACGTGATCAACCCTTCATCCCCAGTCGCTGTTCCAATATGCAGCGATGCCGGCCCCAAATATATATCCCTCCATCTCAAACTATTGCTTCCAAGATCTTGAGCATCATCAGTTCCTGGAGTAACATGCCCAAGTTCAGAAATCGTCATTTTTGTTGTTAGCGATTGAAGAGTTGATCCCGACACTCCAGCGTCTGACGTCTGGAAAATTATGTCGCCCCCAGCAGCATTGCCCGTTCCCTTTCCCCCAGCCAGAGTTAAATTGCCTCCCGCTATGTTATTACCACTCCCTCCTGATGCGTTAATGGTTGGGCTTGTTGGCGAAGATGAAGTGACTCCATTTCCAAAATAGACATCATTAATAACTCCACCGCTTCCTCCTACCACCATTTGGTTACTTGCATTTGTTGTTGCCGAATATCCTAAAGCAATTGAATAACTTGTCGCTCCGCCTGAAACTTCCGCATCATATCCAAGAATTAAATTATAATTCCCTGTTGTGACAGATTGTCCTGCCTGCGCACCCATAATAATATTTCCCCATCCCTTAAGGTTATTGGCAGCACTATATCCAATCGCAATATTTTCATCACTATTACCATCGCCTTGACCAAATCCTGGTCCAGAAAAATTTCCCAAATAGACATTTTGGTCCCCTGTCAGCCCTGCGCCAGCCTCATAACCCATCAAGACATTGTTTCCAGTGTTAGTCAAACTATAGCCTGCGTTGTATCCCACAGCCGTGTTATAGTCTCCACTAGTTATTGAATTCAACGCTCCAGTCATTAACCCTAAGTTATATGTTGCCGCTGACGCAGTTTCATTTCCGCCGTTTATGAAAACTGATTCAGCGTTTCCTGTAGGCGCGCCAAACTTCACCCTTGCCGGCACATCCAGCTTTGCATTTGGCACAGAACTTCCAATGCCCACGTTTCCATTCTGTGTAATCACAAATCTTGAAAGTCCGGAAGAAGAAGCTGTAAACAAATCTCCAACACTATTATCAACAACTAATGCCGGTAAAGAAGACGCTCCGGAAATTGACGCAATTGGCATTGTTCCATTTCTCGACCGAACATCCAAAGTCCCTGACGGCGTCGCTATCCCAACAGCCAATGTGCCATTGATTCCAACATATGCCTGATTAAAATCGCCATAGATTAAAGGATAGGCAGTATTGCTAGTCGAAATGTAAAGTTTGTAATCTTCGTTTTCATAAAATCCAGCCGATGTACCAATAAAAACACTCTGAGAACTATTTGACATAAAACCTGCCCTATCTCCAAGACCAACAGTACCCGAACTGTTAACGGCAGAATAAAGCGCTTGCTTACCAAGTGCAACATTATTTGTGCCAACAGTCATTGATCTTAGAGTCTGGTAGCCAACAGCAACATTACTTTCTGCACTCCCTTGAAGCGCATTCATTGACCCAGCACCAATTGCCACATTCCAAGCCGACCCACCATATGTGTTTCCGTCGGAAATAAAAACATTATCATTGGAATCTTTTATTATTGCTTTTCCAACAACATGAAGATTTGCACCAGGAATTCCAGTTCCAATTCCAACATTTCCACTGACCCCGTCCAGGAAAATCTTTGCAGAAGCACTCGCTGTATCTCCGAGAGCCACCGATTGTGTCACATCATTTGGCGCCAAAACTCCAGCATTAAGCTGCCATTTTGAACCGCCCCCAGATGGGCACGCTCCAGAATCAGTGACAATGCCGTTTGTGGTGATCACGCAGGAATAGCTGCCAACACTGACGGCATTCAAGCCGTCAACTTGCAGTGTTCCCCCAGATTGGGACAGCACCGAATTTCCCAAATTTCCACCGGATGTTTGCAAAGTTAAAAACCCAGCCGATGCCGTGCTCGTTGTTCCACTACTTCCCCCTGAGGCCGACAAACTGATTGATCCACCAAGTGACACAGAGCCACCACCAGAAAGTGATCCAGATGTGTTAATTGTTATGGAAGAATTAGACAGAGCTGAGTTAGGAATGTTAGAAAATGTGTTATCAGATCCAGAAATCGTTTTATTAGTAAGTGTCTGAGTCGCAGTATCCAAAACAATTGTCCCAGTTGCTTGTGGAGCAGTAATGATTCCTGTTCCACCAACAACAATCTGACCAGTTGTGGCAGGAAGATTAATTCCAGCAAATGTTGGTGAAGAAGTTGCAGTAAGATTTTGATCAAGTCCCACATCAGAACCAATTACGGTTAGCCTTCTCTCCACCTCTCCTCCATAGAGCGAGAAACCATCTGGAGAACCTGCAAATTTAACTCTTGGGTTGAACTGTAAAAACTTCTTAGCCGAAAATCCAGCAAGCACTGATCCAGCTGAAATATTTCCTGCTTCTCTAAATTTATAAATTCCATAAGCTCCACCAAGTCCAACACTAAGAAGTAAAAATAAGAGTCCAGCTACAACTGCAATTGTTTTTTTTGAATACTTACGTCCTGGTTTGATATCTTCATATAAAGCACTGGGTTTAGGTACAACGGGTTCAGGAATTTGTGGAACACTCTCCCCATTGAGCATTTCACCAACCTTAAGTCTCATCTCTTCCCTATTCACAATTGCTTTAATGTTTTCCAAAGGTAGTCCTTGCTTTTGAAGTTCTTGGATCTTTAAAAGAAGATCTACTGTGTAACAAGGATAATGTCCTAGCCCATCTTTTTTAACTGCATGTGGAATAAGACCGATAGTACTCCAATATCTAATGCGGTTCTCCGGCTCTCCCCAACCAAAAACAAACCCCGCCTTCGTGGCTAGATCAATAAGTTGTGCCTGGGAAACTAGAGCAGTTTGCATGTATTTCGAACTCAACTTGCGCCGCGCAAATTAGCCTCTCTAATTAGGTAACTATATATAATTAAGAAAGTCAAGGTGAAAAGCTGCTTCACGATAATGTTGGATAAAAAACCTACTCTATCGTAAAAATGCGAAGATCTTATAGTTATTCGAAATATTGATTCTTTTTTTAAAGTATCTAATACTTAAAAGAGAAGTGAAAACTGTCGCCTACGTTTGTTTGGAATACGCACTCGAAGATAACTTGCCCATTTATGCAGGTGGCCTTGGTGTCCTAGCTGGCGACCTAATGTTAGAAACTCCTCCTGAAGAATTTCATATGGTTGGGCTTGGAATTTTCTATAGCCACGGATTTCATGCTCACCACGAAAAAGGCCGTATTGATCCTACCCTTTTTGGCTTTGAAACTTTAAAGGACATTTCCGGTAATATCAAATATTTTTCAACTAACTTAGGCACTGAAGAAGTTTGGTTCCAAGTCTGGAAAAAAACCTACAATCAATCGACTGTCTATCTACTAGATACAGACATAGCAATAAATAACGAATCGCATCGAAATATAACAAAACATCTCTATGGTCCCACCAAAGACATTATGCTTTCTCAACAAATTGTTTTAGGGTTCGGATTAGTAAAAATCTTAAAGTCTGAAAACCTCGCTCCTGACTATTTCCATCTAAACGAAGGCCACACCGCCATGACTCTTCTTGGGTTATCAAACGGAGATGCTGAAAAACTAAACGAAGTCAAAAAGATTTCCATAGCGACCAAACACACAGTTTTAACAGGTGGTGGTCTCTATATATCAAAAGAGGAATTTAAACAAAAGCTAAGCTTCCTCAAAAATACGGATTCCCTCTTTGAGTTAGGAACCAATACCACTCATAAAGATATGTTTGCAACTACAAACTTTCTTTTGCGCTATACAAAAATTGGCAGCGCCGTAAGTGTTGCCCATGCCAAAGCAGAAAAAGAATTACATCCTCACAGCAATTTAGTAACCATAACAAACGGCATAAATCTAACTCGATGGCAAAAACAACCCATTGATCCAGAGACAATTTCTGATCTTGACCTTTGGCAACTCCATCAAGGCAACAAAGTAAAAATGTTAGATTTCCTCGAAAACGAAACCGGTATTAGGCTTTCCCCAAATACTTTGACAATTAGCTGGGCTAGACGCTTCGTTTCCTACAAACGTCCCGACCTCCTTTTCAAAAATGTCGATGAATTAACAAAGATCACATCCCTTTTTCCTTCAGTCCAGTTTGTTATTGCTGGCCAAACTAATCCCAATGATGCTGATGCCCAAGATATCAAAGATCAAATTAAGGCAACTCTGGAAGCAAAAAATTTAGCTACCAGAATTTGTTTCCTAGAAAACTACAATTTAAAAATTGCCCAGCAATTAGTCGCTGGGAGTGATGTTTGGTTAAATACCCCCACCCCAGGTATTGAAGCCTCAGGTACTTCAGGAATGAAAGCTGGAGCTAATGGAGATCTAGAATTTTCTACAAATGATGGTTGGATGTCTGAAGTAAATTGGGATGACATTGGTTGGATTCTAAAAGAAGAGCATATAGCACAAGATCTCTATAAAATCCTAGAAACCGAAATCTTCCCTCTCTACTATAAAATAAACGACGAAGGCCTCCCGAGTGAGTGGCTTGGAAGAATGAAACGAACCATAAGACTCGTTGAAGGACAGTTCACAACCAAGCGTGTTTTGAAAGACTACTGGGAAAAGCTATATAATACAAATCCATGACTCAGTTCGCTCTCGTCCTACATTTTTATCAGCCCCCCACTCAAAGCTTAAACCTTACTGAAGAAATCCTAAGAAGCTGCTATTTAAGACTTTGTGATCTTCTTTTAGAGACCCAAAATGCAAGAGTTACCATAAATTTATCAGGGTCCCTCCTTCTTCAGACTCAAGCAATCACAAATCATGATTTAAGCCATAAATTTAGGCGTCTTGCCGAGTCAGGAAAAGTTGAGTTTCTAAATTCTCCTGTTTACCATCCCATCTCCCCTCTCACTCACCCTGATGTTTTAGAAAGACAACTAAAAGAAAACCAAAAAGTTCTAGAAAATTTCTGTGGAATTAAAAATTTTGTAGGTATCTTCCCTCCAGAATTAGCCGTCAACGAAAAAACCGTTGAATTATTTGGCAACTTATCAAATTTTGTAGTTATAGATGAAACATCTTTTGGTAAACCAGGGGCATTTAACTATAAAAATACCAAGTTAATGGTAAATTCCAGACAGCTTACTGAACTCATTAGAAGCTATCCTACAGAGCTTCAAGCAGATAGATTTGCTAACTTTGCACAATCTTTAGAAAGTCCATTAATTTGCACAACCGATGCCGAAGTGTTTGGTCACCATTATCAAGAACGTATCAATTTCCTAAAAGATCTCTTCGGTCAAAAGCAATTTGATTTTGTAAAGCTTTCTGAGCTTAATCCAAAAGATGCTCCAGAAAATTCTCAAATAGTTGCCTCAACTTGGCAAACAACCAAAAAAGATCTAGAAAACAATAATCCCTTCCCCTATTGGTTAAATAAAGATAATGAATTTCAAAAAAAATACTATCAATTAGCTGATATGGCATATGAAGCGCTCAAAGAAACTCGTTCCGAAAAAATTCCTTCCCACATGGTTCATTCAGCTGAAGTTCATTTTGACAAAGGCATTTCCTCATGTCACCCATATTGGCTAAGTAACCTCCCATGGTGGCATCCAGACCTAGTTGAAAGTGGTGCTAAAGAATTAATTCGCTGCGTAAGAACTGTGCCAATGGATCCACAGAAAAAACAAGTTGCAGAAAAGTTCTATCATGAGTTTTTATTGTCTATATGGCACCATCAGTGGTCCGGAGAAGTAGAAAAAAAGTATCAAATGTTTGACAAGATGCGACAAGATTTGCTTCGAGATCTCCCCCAGATTTGACAAATCAAAAAAATAAGTATAAATTGACCCCGCATAAAGAAATCAGATATATAATCTGAAATTTTTGAAAGGGGGTGAAAGTTAATGGCATACGCACACAAAAACTCCAAAGGCAAAACCTACTACCTTCACACAAAGAAGGTTGATCTCAAAGGGTCAGGAAAAACTCAAGTGATCTATTGGTTTGCAGGAGCTGTTGGACCAAACGGTCTTGAAGAAGTCCCAGTTGGTTACACAGTAATTGAATCCAAAAGAACAGGCCTTCCTTTATTAAAAAAGAAATAAAGAGGGTTTAAGCGAAAGTCGAGAAACTCTCGCCTTGGTCCCGGGTTAAAGCTCGGGACTTTCGCTTGTCTAGAGAAGAAAGAAGAAGCAAAGGATAGCAAGAATAATTCTATAAACTCCAAACACTACAAAATTATGATTTTTAGAATACTTAAGGAAAAACTTAATCACAATTAATGCGGAAACAAATGCTCCCATAAATCCAACAACTAAACTAACCCACTCACTTCCAGTAAAACTCCAACTGCTCTTAATCATATCTAGTCCAGCAGCCGCCGCTATTGTGGGAACTGCAAGAAGAAAGGAAAACTCCACTGCTTGTTCACGAGATAGTCCAGTCAAAATGCCCCCATAAATGGACACCAGTGCTCTTGATGTTCCAGGAACTACAGAAATTGATTGAATAACTCCAATAATCCCCGCTTGTTTCCAATTGAGATCTTTAATCTCCAAAGATTTATCCATCTTTTCACTTCGAGTTAGCCTTTTGTTATAAAAATATTCAAACACAAGAATAAAGACACCTCCGGCAAAAAGCATAAATATAGTGATCCAAATCTGTTCAAAAAATATACTTTTAATTATCTTATAAAGGAAAAGCCCTACAACTGCAGTTGGAATAAAAGCAAAAAGCACTGGTTTCCAAAGTTTCAAAATCTTCTTCATCTGAGGAAAAAAGAACACCACAACCGCAAGTATTGCCCCCAGTTGAATAATTACCTCAAAGCTTTTAACAAATTCAGTTTGAGTAATACCGAGAATTTCAGATGTTAAAAGTAAATGCCCCGTCGAAGAGATAGGTAAAAATTCAGTAACACCTTCTACAATTGACAAAATAAGTGATTGAATCAGATTCATTTTACAAATTTATGATATCATATAGCGATGTCAGACAATAATTTCACCTACCCCGACCCAACTGAAGCAGCAACATTAAAAGCGATTGAAAAAGCAGAAAAAGAAAACCAGTTCTGGGCTCAAGATGAGACTGAAATCTTGAGTTATGCCAAAAAATTTATCAAAAGTGGACAACTTTTCATTGATGCGGGTTGCGGACAGGGAAGATTGATTCCAGAATTTAGTGGACTTTTTAATAAAATAATAGCTATAGAACCAGACGCCGCTAGAATTCAAAGGGCCAAAGAATACATCTCACAATTTGGGATCCAAGATAAAGTAGAATTCCTGAATATCCCTACTGAAAAACTTACCATTAACAATGAAGCAAATGCCGCACTCTCAAGTCATATAATTCAGCATATACCAACAGCTTCCGTCGTCGCCGTGATCCAAAGTATTTACAATTCACTGAAAAATGGCGGGCTCTTCATCTTAACTACAAGCAATTCCAAATCAGACAAAGACCAATTTGAAAAAAACCACATCGAAAATAATGAATTAGTCCAAGAAGTAATTACTGAGGAAGAGTTTAATAAGTTGACCACTAATAGAGAGATGATCTTACCTGTGCACGAATTTTCTCAGCAATCACTCGACAACATTCTTACCTCAGTAGGTTTTAAAGTGATTGCGCATGTACCATTTCACTTAAGCGCTGAACACCCCTACGGCAGAGATATATTAATCCTTGCCTATAAATGAAAAAAGTTCTTATTACCGGTGCAAATGGAATTCTTGGCCAAATTCTAAGTGAAGGACTTAAAAACAAATACGAAGTGATTGGCCTTGATAAAATCGAGGCAGACATTTCAGATATTGTTGGACTAAGAGAATTCTTTAACAAGCTCCCACAAATTGACTCCATTATTCATTTTGCCGCCGACCCCTACCCTTTTGCTTCTTGGGAAAATGTTTCAAAAAATAATATTGAAGGCACAAGAAATATTTACGAAATGGCAAAAGAATTCTCTATTCCAAAAGTTGTCTTTGCTAGTTCTACTCACACCATAGGAAAATATCCAAACTATCCAAAAACAATTGAAGGTCAAGATTTTTTGACAACTCTTGATCCTGTACGTCCAGACGAATTCTATGGAGCTTCTAAAGTTGTTGGTGAGATAATTGGAAGAACATATTCAGATTTATTTAATATCTCTTCAATCAATCTCAGAATCGGCCACACTACCGCTCATACAAAGCATGATCCAGAACTTGATAAAGTAGAACTTTTTGAAGATGACCTTATAGATATTGTTCAAAAATCAATTGAAGCAAATGTAAAATTTGGAGTCTATTTTGCAGTTTCTGATAATCCCGGAAGATTTTTAGATATCGAAAACGCTAGGATAGATTTAGGATACAACCCAAAAAAACGTTAACTAAATTCCTGTCTAAACGCCCTTGGAGGATTATCTGAGTTTGCCTCAGTTCTAATTTCAACAGCCCGATTGTAAAGATCAATATATTGCTCGGCAGTTTTGCTCCAAGAAAAATCTCTTTCCATTCCCCTTCTCATAATCTTCCCCCACTCTTTCTTATTCCTAAATGTTTCCAAAGCACGGACCACAGCAACTAAGAATCCCTCTCTCGTAAATTTATTAAATTTAAATCCTGTGCCGACATTTTTTTCTGGGTCATAATCAACAACCGAATCAGCAAGTCCCCCAGTGTTTCTAACAACTGGTACCAGTCCGTAATGCATCGCCTCAAGTGCCATGATGCCTCCTGGCTCGTACTTTGATGGGAAAAGAGCAATATCCGCTCCCGCCATAAATTTCCTGGCAAGTTGAGCATCAAACATAATGTGTGACCCAACTCGTCCTGGATTTTCTTTTTCTAAGTTTGTGAAGAAATCTCTGTAATAATCATTACTTGTTGGTCCAAGAGCTAAGAAATTAATATCAAGTTCATCTAAAAGAAACTTAATTGTTTCGCAAATTAGTCCAACTCCTTTTTGATCGTCAAACCTTCCCCAAAAAACCACAAGCGGTCTCTCTTCCCCTTTTTCCAGTCCAAACTGCTTAACAAGATCCATTTTGTCTTGAATTCTAGGTTTCAAATTGTTTGAACTAAACCCAGCTTTAATAATTGGATCAGATTGAGGATTAAAATCGTTATAATCAATTCCATTTAAAACCCCGAATAGTTTTCCCCTAAGTTCCTTCAAAAGATTTTGTAGTCCATTCCCGTATTCATCAGTCAAAATCTGCTGGGCATATGTCTCAGACACTGTATTCATAATGTCTGAATACATAATTGCCCTCTTAAGTGGGTTCTGCTTCATAAATCTTTCTGAGAAAAATGGCTGCAGCACACTTTTGCCATCATCAAAATCCATTTCACTTGCATTTTTGAAATCAAATGTTCCTTGATAAAGGTTGTGCATCGAAAGTAAACTAGCAACATCCCTAAGTCTTGGAATGTCTTTTCTCGCTTGATGTAGATAGTCTAGAAGGTATCCTGTGTGCCAATCGTTAACATGGATCACATCCGGTTCAAAATACCCCATTCTAACAAACTCAAGTGCTCCTCTTGAAAGGAGCGCAAACCTAATGTGATCATCGTTATATCCATAAACATTAGCTCTCTGTTCAAAATATTCTTGGTTTTCTAAAAAATAAACAGTTGGCACAGTTTTTTTCTTTTCATTGTGCATTTTGACATTGGAAATAAGTTCTCTTGGTTTATCAGATCCTTCCGGTTCCCCTGTTGGCACACCCATCCCCGAAATAACATCAGTCATTGGATATTTTTTCTGGTCGATGATTCCGTATTTAGGAGTAAAAATGCGGATATCAATTCCTTTTTTGATTAAAGCAAGCGAAAGGAAATACGCAACTTGAGATAGTCCTCCAACGGAGGAATATGGTGCAACTTCTGCAGAAACAAATAGAACTTTGAGGGGTCTGGCCATAGCGAAAATATTTTATGGAAGTTTAAGAGTGTTGTCTAGTAGTCAAAAATAAATTGTTGCAACAATAAAAATAAGATGAACCAAGTTTTAAGTATGTTTAAAGTTAAAAATTTGAAATAAGTAAGTATGCAAAAAAGACATAAGACAAACTAAAACTAATTGAAATTAAATTCGAAAAGAATCTATTTGAAGTTCTCTATTAAAAATATTTGTGGACCCACGGGGAATTGAACCCCGCAATCCTCCATGCCATGGAGGCAGTTTACCGATAGCCTATGGGCCCTTATGAAGTCGATTCTACCAAATAATTACTTCTTAGGCCAGATATTGGCTGCAGGGGGATAAATTTTTGTTAATGGATGCCCACTGCAATCATGAAGTCTAGCAGGACAAATTCTCCTACCATACCAAACTAAAGCGTTTCCAAAAAAAATCCACTCCGATTTGGAAATAATTTCCATTATGTCTTTTTCAATTTTAACTGCATCTTTAAAATCAGTTAAATCGAATTTCTGAGATAACCTAATTACATGCGTATCAACTACAATTCCTTCCGCTTTGTGGTAAATCTGACCCAAAATCACATTTCCTGTTTTCCTGGCAACTCCAGGAAGTTTCACAAGTTCTTCCATAGTATCAGGAAGTTTTCCATCCTTTAACTGTTTAGCAGCCGCTAAAATATTTTTCGCTTTATTCTGAAAAAAATTTACAGAAGAAATATCTTTAGTAAATTGAGCAGAATCAGCATTTAAATAGTCTTCAAATTTGGGATACTTTTTAAAAAGTTTCTCAGTCACTTTATTCACCTGAACATCAGTTGACTGTGCAGAAAGTTGCACAGCAACTAAAAGTTCCCATGGGGTTGAATAGTGAAGTTCAGTCTGAGCTTCCGGAAAAAGTTCATGCAATACTTTTATAATTTTGAGGATTCTTTCTTTTCTTTCTTTAAGTTTTGATTCGGTCATGTTTTCAAAAATTCTCTAACTTGTCTCGAAAAAAGTCCAGCTGCAATTGTAAAACCATGTTCTATTAAGGGTAAAGTAATATTTCTTGCACCTCTAATAAGTACTGTGTTAGCAGGAACAAGTTCGTCACCCAAAAGTGGCGTAATAGTCATAATATTACCCCTTTGATAAGTTGTTAAATTTGGTTCGATGCTTTCCTCAAAATAGACTACTGACTGAGCAAATGGATAACTCGTTGCAGTTCTCTTAATAAAGCCTCTGAATCCAAAAACTTCTCCTTTACGCATTCTCCCGCAATTATTCACCATTTTATGAGCTAATTTGCTTTCACCAAACATGTTTCCGGCAAAAGATCCCCCAGCACTACATCCAACCACAGAAACCCTCCCATATTGATCATGAAGTTTTTCTATTTCTTGGAGTCCTTTTTTAAGTTTTTCTTTAAAATCCTCACCATCATGCCAGTTTGGTCTATAGACGAAAGGTGTAAGTCCATCTTTCTCCCAACCGCCAAACCCAATCAACCTCTCATAAATTCCTTCTCTTTGATCGTTAAGTCCCCTGACAATCATGACTGCGTGACGAGATTCTGTCATTGTTAGTATATCTTTCTACCCCCACTTCCATTAATCAATCATTGGTTTGCCATTAACAAGCTTGTAGCCACCCACGCCCTCTTCTCCCATTTCTACAACTTCTAACCAATCTGGGCTCTCATACTTAATAACCAAAGCTTGAGCTAATTTCTCCCCTCTATCAATGACCACATCATGATCAGTAATATTCATAAATTCTATTAGAATTTCATCTTTATCCCCGCAGTAAAAAGGATCACCAATCCCGACACCATTAGCCACAATTAAACCCTTGCTAATTGGTGTACTGCTCCGATTAGCTATCATAAGAAAGTAGCCATCAGGTAGCTTAATTATTAAATTGGTAGAAACCAATTTAATTTCTTTTGGAGCAATATTAACTTTATTTCTCGAATACAAGTTGTATCCCGCAGCGCCAGGAATCTTAGTCGGAAGAGGTAGATCCTTATCAATTCTTTTAATTTTAATTTTCATAACGCTAATAAGGCAATGTCCTAATGGGCTAATTACTCTTTGATTTCAAAAGGTATTTTATCGACTCTTAGCAACGCTTTAGTCCTCAAAAGAATAGCGAGTCTTTTTGATCTAGGATATTCCTTAGGAATTAAATTCAATGCAATACTAGCAAGAAAAATTGTTCTCTGAAACCTCGATCTCGCATCCTGTCTATCAGTAGTTCCTTCTGCTTCATTAAAGGCTTCAATTGTCTTTGTTAGAAATTCATTCATAGGTGGACCATGCCGGAATCGGACCGGCGCTTCGTCAATGCGAATGACGTGTATTACCACTGTACTAATGGCCCTACTTTGGAAATTATACAAGAAGTTGACCTTAAAAACCTAAATACGGTTTAGAAGTTATCTCAAAAACTCCATTGGATTTTGGAATGCGCCACCTCTTCTGACTTCAAAGTGAACGTGAGGTCCTGTTGATCTTCCAGTTGACCCGCGAAGTCCAAGCTGTTGTCCACGAGATACATTTTGCCCAGCTCCCACGTCGATTCTCGATAAATGTCCATAAAGTGTTTGATAACCATTTCCATGATCGATGATTACATGATAACCATAACCATAGTTGTCATAAAGTGCTGACACAACTCTTCCTGAATCAGCCGCAGTAACAGCAGTTCCAATAGGTCCGGCAATATCAATACCAGTGTGATACCAAGCAAAATATTGAGTGATAAGTCCTTGAACTGGCCAACTGAATTGACCATTTCCTGGTGTAAATATCCCAGATCCAGGAGTTGATCTTGGAGCAGAAGGCATAATTTGAACTACAGCTGGAGCTCGTCCCCCTGGAATAACTAAAGTTTGCCCAGAGGCTAAACTAAATTTCTCATCATCAACAAATGAATTATATGGCCAATCAACAATTGGCTGGGCTGATGGAAGACCATATTTTTTAGCCAGTGAATAAATCGTATCTCCACTTTTTACATCAACAATTACTCCAGCTGTTGGCGGGATTTTAATTACATCTCCAGGTTTAAGTATTTTGCTATCTGAAAAATTATTCAAATACGCAATGGAATCAACGTCCATTGGGTCATTTTTCTGACTAAATTTCTTAGCAATTGAAGAAAGAGTATCCCCTCCTTGAACGGTGTATTCGATAATATCTCGACGTGGTTTCTCAGATTCCTTAGTAACAGTGTCAATGTTAGTAATATCCGCCTGATTATTTAAAATTGCAGATGGAGAAAGAGCCGAAGTCACCGATTCCGCATTAGCTGCTGTTGGGTACTGGTTAATAATAAGTGGGCCCGTCAAAACTCCAGTAATAAGAAGTAAAACCATTCCTACGTGTAAAAATGGCTTCTGATATGTTCCCCTTCTTGCCTTCAAAACATCAACAAAAACTGCCTTACCAGATTCAAAAAAGGAAGCAAAATAGCGCGCTTTACGGCCTGAGTACCACCCTAGTGTTTTCCCAAACTCCAAGAAATCCGATCTGATCTGTCTAAGCATAGGGACTTTGGAAGATTACAATATTAATAAATTGGTGTCAAATTAGCCCAGGATCTAGGCTCCCATGGAGAGAGATTCCAAAAATTCCGCGTTATCTTTTGTCTTTGCAAGTCTATCAACAAGCACTTGTGTTCTTTCTTCATCTGACAAAAGATGAAGCATTTTAATAAGAGTATCCAGTTTTTTAAGGGTTTCCAGGTCAAACATACGCTCAAAATTGCGAGTTCCACTTCTTCCAACATCAATAGCTGGATAAATTCTCTTCTCAGCCATCTTGCGATCAAGATGAAGTTCCATGTTCCCAGTTCCTTTAAATTCTTCGTAAATGAGATCATCCATCCTTGAATCAGTGTTAACAAGAGCAGTTCCAATAATGGTTAGTGATCCTCCGTCTTCAACGCATCTTGCTGCTCCTAAAAACTTCTTTGGTGGGAATAAAGCGGCTGGATCAAATCCTCCAGAAAGAGTTCTACCAGATGGTGGCACTGCCATATTGTAAGCTCGAGCTAGTCTGGTAATTGAATCCAAAAGGATTACTACGTCTTTCCCTTGCTCAACTAATCTCTTTGCTCTCTCTAAAGTAACTTCTGCCACCCGAACCTGATCCGAGGCTGGTTGATCGAAATTTGAGGCTATAACCTCAGCTTTTGTGCTTCTTTGGATATCAGTAACTTCTTCTGGTCTCTCACCAACAAGAGCAATCATAAGGTGATAATCAGGGTAATTTGTCGAAATTGAGTTAGCAAGATCTTTTAAAAGCCATGTTTTTCCAGCTTTAGGAGGTGACACAATCATTCCTCTTTGCCCTCTTCCAATTGGAGCAATCAAATCAATGATTCTTGTAGAGAGTGGCTCGGGTCCAGTTTCTAATTTCAACGCTTTATCAGGGTAAATTGGTACTAAGTCATCAAACTTTGGTCTTTCTCCAAGTTGATCTGCGGCAAGTCCATTAATTTTGTCAACCCGAAGTAGACCATAATATCTCTCACTTTCTTTTGGTGGTCTCCCCACTCCCTCAACCATATCTCCAGGCCTAAGATTAAATCTCCTAATTTGAGATGAGGAAATATAGACATCTGAATCCGATGGAGTGAATTTTGGTCTCAAATAGCCATGCCCTTCTGGAGTTTGGTCCAAAATTCCAGATAGATTCATAGTTTGAATAGAAGCATCATTAAGGTCGTGTGTGTGCACGGTTCTAGGTTGCTGATTAAAGTTGTTATTATTGTTGCCGTTGAAATTATTATTGTTATTAAAGTTATTGTTGTTATTAAAATTATTATTTTGACCCCTATTATTGTTATGTTGAGGTCGATTATTGTATCCCCCTGGCGCTTCCATTGGTGGTGGAACTTCCATAGAAACGGGTTGCACAGGTTGAACCGGAGTTGGTTTTGACTCAGGTGTGGTAGCTACAGGAGCTCCTACTAAATCGTCAATATTAATTGGCGTTGCACTAGTTGCACCAGAAGACACTGGCTCTGGTCTTTTGACAGACCCTCCATTAATGACTGGTCGACGCACCTTTTGTGATGTGGAACTTCCTGAACTTGAGGCCATAACCGTTTTTGAGGAGAAACCTAAATCAAAAGTAATTATCTCTCCTTCTTGGTTCTTTGTCAATATTAAAGTTGTGTTTGTGAACGCTACGGGCTCCAAGACCCTGCCCAAGTCTTGAAACCCATATCGTTCGCAAATTCCTAAAAGCCCAAACACTAACTATTGAGTACTAAAATTCTAGCAACCCACATGGTTAATGAATTACATTGTCCCAATGGTCTTTTCAAACTTTAGCGAGCGTGAAAAAACATTTGACAAGTATTTCATGGCAGTTTAAAACTGTATTTAAGATTTTTTTGACTTCTACTGCCTAGAAGCCAAAAAGATTAATTAGAAGCATCACTTTTCGAGACTCTCAGGCTGCGGAAGTGATGCTTTTTTATTGGTTGGAATCCAAAACCCACCAGTCTGCTCTTTCTATAAAACTGTAAGTATACGCTTCGTTATTATTTCCATCAGTAACACGAAATCCCGATTTAGTCCCACTTCCTGCTTTATAATCAATCACATATTCAATTGGTTTGCCTTTAACAAGAGTCCTAATCGGAGTATGTAATTCAGCTTGTAAAAATGCATTTGCCACATCCTTATCGAAATTTAATCTCCCGCGAATTGGTAAGGCAAGGTTTGTAGATTTTTCTAACATATCAACTTGTCATCTTAACTATTTGATTATCAGAATTTTTAAGAAGTTGACCAATTTGCTGCGAATAGACACTTCTTGTCTCACGAGTTTTAAGGAGTTCTCTCTTTCGAAGAATTATTCTTTTAAATTTTTTCCAGAAATTTGCTCGAAATGCCATAGACAGTTAAAAAAATTTATGTTGTTACGACAATTTATATCATGTTTTCATGGACTGTCAAGACCGATAGTTAATTAGTTACACACTACAAGATATACCCATAGTTATATTATTTATGCCATGAAAAAAATATTTTTGAACTCGATTAGAAAATAAAAAGAAAGTTAGATCTTAAAACCCTGGAGATTTTTTAAATTCTCAAATGACAGCACATTTTTAAGCCCCATTCTCTTTGCTTCTTTAATTCTTCTCTCTAAAGAATTAACTCTTCTAACATTCCCCAAAAGATCTAATTCTCCAACTGCAGCAGTTCCATTTGTTAACGTTTTATCTTTAAAACTCGAAAGAATTGCTAAGGCAATAGCTAGATCGGCAGCAGGCTCTGAAATCTTGAGCCCTCCAGAAACAGACACATACACATCCTCCTTATATAATGGTATAGATAGTCGTTTCTGTAAAATTGCAATGATAGTTTGTAGTCTGTTATAGTCCACGCCCGACGCAACTCTCCTTGGCATTGGAAGTGGCGTTGAAGTAACTAGAGCCTGCACTTCAACTAAAACTGGTCTCGTCCCTTCCATTGTAATTGTTAAACATGACCCGGGCTTGTTCTTATCAGCCTCCTCATTTGTATACCCACTATAATCCTTAAGTTCCTTAAGCCCAGAATCACTCATTTCAAAAATCCCCACTTCGTCAGTTGGCCCAAACCGGTTCTTACTAGTCCGAACTATTCGAAGTGACGTATATCTCTCACCTTCTACATTAATAATAGTATCAACTGCGTGTTCCAAAACTTTAGGTCCCGCAATTGTTCCTTCCTTAGTTACATGCCCAACAATAAAAACCGGAATCCCTAGTGACTTTGTTGCAGAAATTAGTCGGGCTGCTGATTCGCGAACCTGTCCAACTGATCCAGCAGTTCCGGATAAATCCGATGTGGTCAAGGTTTGGATTGAATCCACAATCACCAAACTCAACTTGTCACTAATTGTCGAAACAATTGAGTCAACATCAGTTGATTCCAAAACTACAATGTTGTCTGCCTTAATTCCGAGTCTTGTTGACCTAATTTTAATTTGGGCTGCTGATTCCTCACCAGCTACATATAAAACCACTCCCGGAATTTTCTTAGCAAGCTCTAAAAGAAGTGTTGATTTACCAACTCCTGGCTCTCCAGATAGTAAAACTGCCATCCCAGGAACAATTCCTCCTCCTAAAACCAGATCAAGTTCCCCCATTCCAGTAGGAATTCGAGTGGTTTTAGCCTCAGCGACTTCAGAAAGTTTGACCGGCTTGGCATCACCACTATTAATAGTAGTGTGTTGTTTGCCACCTGCCTCTTTTTTCCCGGTTTGTATAACTTCCTCAGAAAAACTATTCCACGATCCACAATTTGGGCACTTTCCAAGTGAGGCTGGACTTTGATATCCACACTGCTGACATATAAATATTGAAGAAAATCTTGCCATGTGGTGAAATACTATCATATTATGAAGTCCTTTTTTGGCCTTTCAATTCTTGCCTTAGTTCTCATTTTGACTTTTGCAATTGGCACCAATCTAAAAACCGTTACCACCCTAAAATCACAAGCCTCAGAACCAAAACCTCTTCTATCTAAAGAACAAATGACAAAACTTGGACTAGAAATTGACGAAAAATCCTGCCCCAGTCTCTATAAAGTTAAAGACAAGACAAGATCAGACGGCACTCCTTTTTGTACCCATGGCCCTGACCCTATGAGCGAATACCAAACTAAAGGCACTGTTGAAGCGGAAGCACTTCTTGAATCAGAAGGAATTCCCTGTATTGGAAATGGTCAATCTGGCGAAAGATTCGAAACCTTGTATGTTAGGCCCTCAAATAGAGCCGATCGCTACAATCCCGAACAGATCAAAAACTTTAGAGGTTGGCTTAAAAAAGCTAATGCCATATTCGTCAAAAGTTCTGCCCAAACTGGCGGATATCGTGGTCTTCGTTTAACTCAAGAAGCAAACTGCGAACCAACAATTACAAATGTCGTCATAAATCCTGGAGAGGACGAAAATATTGGAACAATTATGGCAGCCTTAGAAGAAAAGGGCTTCAATAAAAGAAGTAGAAAGTATATTGTCTTTCTAGACAGTTCAACTTTCCCCTATTGTGGCCAAGGGACAATAAATCCAGACGATAGAAAGCTTAACAAAAATAAAAATAATAATGGACCAGATTACGCAGTCGTTGCCTGTTGGAGCAGTAAAAAATATGACACTCCAGGAGTTATAGTCCATGAAGCATCACACACAATTGGAGCAGTGCAACTATCAGCTCCCCATTCAACTGGCTATTGGCATTGTTTCGATGGGAACGACATTATGTGCTATAAGGACAATCCAAATGGACAAGAAACACAACATGTTTGTAGTGCAGATGAGGACTACGACAGACTTGATTGCAACAAAGACGACTACTTCCACACTCATCCAGAACAAGGAAACTATCTCTTTACACATTGGAACATGGCAGATAGCAAATTCCTTGATCAAACAAAGGTCCCAAGTCCAACTCCTCCACCAAGTGGCAAAGTTGAAGGAAGCATTTTTATTGACTCAAATTTAAATGCCGTCAAAAACAATGAGAAAAATGAAACCTCGCTGCAAGGAACCACCATTTTATTGGCTAAAAAAACAGGCAATTCAAACACATTTTTAGCCGAAACAAATTCGACAAATGATAAAAATGGGATAAATTTTACCTTTGAAAAACTTTCTCAAGGAAACTATGCAATAGGTAGACCAGATCTAGCAAAAAATTTAACCTTCATAAACTGCAATCAAATTAAAACCCCGACAATAATCCCCACAGATAATCATTACTTCTACTGTAAGGTACCAGGTGGAGACAAATTTATAATTAAACTTATGAAGTGGACCCAAAATGGAACTACTCCCTTTGTTGAAGTTAATACTTATTTTAAAGTTCCTCAACAAGGAACAACAATAGTTGACCTCCCTATTGTTAAAAAACCCACAAATACAATTGAAATATTTGAGTAAAACCTAATGGTAAAAATACCTTCTTATTTAGGATTACAAATTTCTAATCTTAAAACTTCTTCACCATCAAAATCCTTAAGAGCATTATCCTCCCATATGAATCCAGTTTTTCCTGTTGATGGAAAGTTCAATTTTTTGTTCAGCCATAAAATACCCTCACTTCTTTTGGGGATTCTACCGCCCGCTTCCGAATGTTGCTTGTAACCTAGTTTGAACTGAATTAGAGGTCTATTTGTGGAGCACTAATTCCTCCGGAAGCCTGATTAAGCCGGTCCCCCTCTGTTTTTGATCAATGAAGTGAGCAATTAAACCAATTGTTCTTGAAAGAATAAAGAACCCATCCACGCCTTCAAGTGGAAATCCGGCATCCATCAACACCGCACCAATGCACCCGTCAATATTCAAAATCAATTTGTCATTCTTTTTCAAAGTTTCCTGTTCGAGTTTTAAAGCAAAATCTAAGTGTGGCGTGCTGCTAACCTGCTTACCCTCTAGCCCTCTAGCCTGCTTGATGTTTGCTTTAGCGAATTTGACCAGCTCTTGAACTCTTTTATCTGGTTTTGCCCGTGAGAAAATTTTGTGTCCAATTCCAGGATATGTGCGCCACCCTTTAGTTTCTTTCGCCCACGTTTCAAACTGTTCCACTGTGAACCCGTTTTCAACCGCGAACTTAAATCCCTCTGCCGCCATACCAGCAGCTCCCCCAAACCTCGGCCCAATCATTTGCACTCCTGAGGCAACTGCTTGCGGCATATAAAGCCCCGCTGACGTTGCCAAAATCGTTGCATATGCCCCAGCAACTTCCGGACCGTGATCTGCGACCATGATGAGAATCATCCGCGCTAGATCAGCCTGAACCTTCGACGGCTTTTTGCCTGTCCACAAAAGCCACACCGTTTCCTCAAGTTGCCCCTTGAGAAGTTCAGAGACAGGCACACCTTTGTATCTCTCCTCCCCGGCTTTTTCATCAAAGACCGTGGTCACCACAAGCGGTTCAACTGGTTTAGGTAGACTCTTCATGGTATAATATCCTCACTAAACATGAAGCGGATATTTCGTATGTCCGCTTCTTTTTTTGCCTATTTTCCCGTATATTTAATTTCTCGCTCAAGTTTAACAAAATCTCTAAAATTACTACCAGCGAACTGCTTTATTTCCTTTGCCGTCCGCGCTCCCCGAGCCAAAATCAAAACTTCTTTTCCAACACTTCTGAGATGCTTCAAAACCGGTAAAAAATCTCCGTCTCCTGAAAGAACCAACACTCTCCCAAAATTATCTTTTTCCTTCATTAAATAAAAGGCCATCTCCACATCACAATTGGCCTTACGCTCGGTTTGCCCATCTGGCTGAGTATATGTCTTAACTGGTTTTAAAAACAACTTATAACCAAACTCTTCCAATTTTCGATAAAAATGAACTCGTTGAACGTGTCTTGATAAGAGAAAGAGCTGAGCCTCGTTTAATTTTTTCCCTTCCTTTTTAGCTAAATCTTCGAGATATTTGGCAAGTTTTGAAATTGGGACAGTTTCAGATTTAACATAATCGTATGGAAAACCATGGGTCTCTACGCCTCCAAAATAAAATATCTCCTGAGCACGATATTTGTCTTTTAAATAATTGGCAAACTTCTCATAATCGACCTTCCAGCCCAAACTTTTCTCTCCCCCATAAAAAAGATTCGAAGCATCGATAAAAATAAACGTATTCATATAGTCACCACAAGCGGTTCAACGGGTTTAGGCAATGTTTTCATGGGATTTTTTATCTTGGTAGTAACACACTACGCTCGAATCAACACCAAACATCAAACACGCAGTCAACATTACCGGCAAAAAGCCATTAGCATCGAGTGCAAAACTCACACTCGCCAACAGATACGCTAAGCCCGCAATCAAAAAGTTAATCCCCAACAATAAAACTCCAAAATCAACATGCGCAAAGAAAAAGCGAAGTGCCAGTGGAATCGCCTCTCTCATCTTCCTTTTTTCCACTACAAAAAACGTCGGCACAAACCAGAAAATTCCTGCGACAAAAGCGAAAAACACACCCCAATATCTTCCTGTGCTCATTAACAATTCTCGAACTCCAACCCCTCCTATTGCCACAAGCACCCCAACTGCCACCCCGCCCACGGCCATTAGCCCTAAAAACGCAAAAATTGGCAAAATTAATCTTTTTGTTGTTTCCCATGTTTTAGCCCTAATCTCCTGGCTAGTTGCTCGTTTTCCTAACTCAGCTTGGTTCAAAAAAGCATATCTTGCAAAATCATAGCCAAACATCACAAACACACTCACAACTGAAATCGGTAACAGGATTAAATATGAAATCCCCACATCAGCATTGCCAAGCACAAAAATAAGTTTCACAAGCAGAATAAGACCAAGCGAGATTGCTAATAATCTAAGGTTTGCTCTTGCCAGCCTTACCCCTTTTTTAAAATAGATGAGATTATTTTTCATAATTAATTGACTTGAGTCTCTTCCCCAGTTCCTCAAATTCTACCACTTCCACCCCTGCTTCTCGCAAAACTTTGACTTTATTAGCTGCTGATCCATAGCCTGACTCTTCTTGCTTAGCCCCAGCATGTCCAAACTTCTGCCCCTTTGGCATTTTTTCCATAAATTTTCCGGAAATTGCCGCCAGTACTTTATAATTTACCTTATTTTTAGACAACCACTCCGCTGCTCTTTCTTCTAAGTCTCCCCCCGCTTCTCCTGCCAAAATCACAACTTTTGTATTTTTATTTCTCGAAAAATAATCAAGCCAATGCACAAAATCAGTTGCTGGAAATGTGTCTCCTCCAATCTGCACAATCGTCGACACTCCAGGAGAATTTTGCGAAACAACCCAAGCCATTTCTCCAGCAATAGTCCCCGACTTAGTAACAACACCCACACATCCCATTTGATCCAATTTACAAAGCTGCAGATTTTTGAACTCCCCACACAGTTCTCCAATCCTACCCTGACCAGCAACAATTATCCCAAGTGATGAAGGGCCCAGGATGTTGATATTATGTTTTTTCTGCAAGGCCACAATCTCCCGTGCATCCTTTTCTGGCACATCTTCCGCTAAAATCACAATTGTTTTAATTTGTGGATGTTTAACAGTTTCTTTCACCCAATGAAGCACATGCTTTGCATTGAAATGAATTCCAACACTGTTCACGTCCTTATCATTTTCAAGTGCTCGAGAAAGCGAGTCGAAAATTGGTACATCACTCCATTTTTCTCCCGATTTCACAAGTTGAAAATGTGCTGAAGATGCCGGGTTAACAAAGGCCACGACAGAAAGCGGTTGCTCAATCAAATAGTCAAACTCTCCAATTCGACCAGCAGCCTTCTTTGCAGAATCTCCACCAATTAAAATTGTCCGAAACCTTTCCACTTGGTAATTTTACCACCTTCCTTCTAAACTTCTG
Organism: uncultured Gammaproteobacteria bacterium; assembly: GCA_964576435.1. Lineage (GTDB taxonomy): Bacteria > Patescibacteriota > Microgenomatia > JAMCZE01 > JAMCZE01 > CAZNUP01. The sequence goes on along the minus strand of CAZNUP010000002.1, from coordinate 11,053 downwards.
TTTATGATTTAAATCACAGACAGTACACTCTCACAATACTAAAATCACTGACATGCCAAAAGAAGTTTTAGCACTAGTATTCGCAATTGATCAAAATAGCCTAAGAAGGCTAGAAGAGGGCGATTTAGCTAAAATTGCCACTGGCGAACTCCCAAGTGTGCGGCTAGACTTATCAGCTAACCCTTGGATCCTCGACCATCCAAAGGACTTTAAACCCACGCCAGAAATACTAGAACAAGCCATCAAGTTGGTAGATGAGTTTACAAGCGGAAAATAATTCACACACTTACTCTTTGACCGCAAAATAAGCTTGAGATTCCTTCCCAAGGGAATGATATTTATCATGAATTGACAATAAATTAAAATAGTAGTCCTGGTTCCCAAGAAACCATTCATCAAAACTTTTTTCCCTTATATAAGCTGGTTTAACCAAAAAAAATCTTTTAGCTAATTCCAAATATTCTTTTTCCTCATCCCCAATCAACAACCCATTTGAAGGAACACTTTCTGCATAAATCTCAAAACCCGTCCCAAGAATTCTTCTAAACAAAAACAATGCCCGAGGAAGATGTAATTCCGACGTCACTACAAGCAGTTTTTTGATTTCACTGGATTGAAGATATTCACGAACTGCCAACGCTTCTCCAATTGTATCCCGGCACTCCATTTTCAAAATGATAATTTTTTCCATTGGAACGCCTTTTGTACTAAGATATTTAGCACGTAAGACTCCACCAGGTTGGCTAAACTCAATTGCATTTGGTCTATATGTGCTTTTATGCCCGCCCAACGAAAAAATCAGATCCGCTATGCCACTTTCAAATACAGCAACTGCTTTATCAAGCCTCTCACATGACATTTCTGTTAAGCTTCCATTTTTATTTCGTCCCCCTCCAAGAGGAATCACAGCTTGGTATTTGTTCATAATTTCTTAACAATCTGTGTCATTCCTATTTCCCTCCCAAAAACCTGAATATCTAGCCCTGATTGTTTTGCAAAATCTTTCATCAAAGCAATTGCCATATCTTCCTCAGGGCCACACCTCCGAATCACGATCTTCAAATTTTTAACTTCCGGAGACTCTTTAAATGCCTGAATTATCCCCATGAAGTTACCAATAACCGGTGTGAAATTTGCAATCCCACTTCCAATAACCAGATTTTTAATTCCAGGCAATTTTAAAACTTGTTTTGTCAGTTCATAAACCGCATAATCAGGAGGATTACCTGAAAATTCCGCGTAATCAGCCAGTTTTAGATTTTGTTCCAGTATCGCGTCGCAAAGAAATAAAGCTGCTCCTCCACCCCCAGCCATCAATGCAGTAGTTCCACCTCCAGGAACCTCAACCAGCTTAACTGAACCCTTAATTTGTTCATCAACCTCTCGGACTTTTTTTTCTCGATCTGAACCTGAATTATCAACAATATCTGGCCAATCAGGATGCCTAAAGGAAGCCGCATCATCTAAAACTAGCACTACCCCAAGTGGCATCACCTGTTTGTTAATAACAGTAAATGGATTAATTTCTAAATACGTAGCATCTTCCAATTGAAAAAACTCATACAAACGTACAATCCACTCTCTCACACTCTTCTCCAAAACTAAATCGAAAAGTTGTTTTTCTTCTAGAATCGAATCAGTTGCTACCAGTATTTTTTGAACTTTATCCCAATTTTGTTCAACATCAACTCCCCCTACATGAGAATAATAAATTTCAACTCCTTCCCGAACTGCTTTTAAGGCCACAAAAAATTCCTCGTCGTGAGGAATAAATTCATAAATTGCAGTTGGCACTCCCATTTTTTTGGAAATCTTAGAAGCATCTTCAAAGTCACAAATCTGTACAAGTCCTGCCTTTTTTTTCCCTCCCAATGCTATATCTGCCTTAACAATTACTTTTCCATTAGTGGGAGAAACTTTAGGATGCAAAATACCGTGTTTATCAAAGAGTTTAAGTGCAAAACTTTCTGAAAGTTTCATGAACTAAATTATAACCTAAAAAGGTAATATAATCTGAAAATACTCTTAACGAAACTCAGGGTATTTGATCACATGGGACATGGTTAACTCAGGTTTTTTACTTGCTTGTTGCCATATTTCGTCTCCCCATAATTTGGTTACAACGCCTTGCAAATCTTGCTTAGTTACACTCTCCGGACCACCAAATCCTAAACTTCGAAGTTCATTATCCAACTGTTGATTCCATCCTTTTCTGTTTGCCAAAATATCGCCTAAGTTAACACGAACTTCGTGAGCAGCACTCACAAGTATCATAAACCCCATATCGTTTCTGGGAAATACAACAGGAACCTTTGGTTCGGGAACTACTTGCGCCAAAACTACAGAATTATGACGTACCATATTCTATTTATACCCAATGGGCTTATGGGTCACAACTGGAATTAATGAGATTCTATGTGATTTAACATCAACCGACTCAATTGTGCATTTTACAGTTTCTCCGACTTCATATTCAGTTCCCGCTGGAACTTTGGAAATATGAATCAAACCCTCAACCCCATCTTCCAGTTTCACAAACACTCCATATGCAGAAACTCTAGTAACAATTCCTTTAACTTCCTTATCAGTTGAGTATTTCTTAGCAAGATCTGCCCATGGATCAGGTAGAAGTTGTTTAATGGAAAGATTCAACTTCCCGTCATTTTCATTGATTCCAAGAACCAAAACATCAACTTGCTCCCCGACTTCAAAAATTCCCGCTAAATTATCAACTTTTTCCCATGATATTTCGGAAATGTGGACTAGTCCATCAGGGCCAGCTTCTAAGTTCACAAATACGCCGTACGGCATAATTGCTGATATCTTTCCTTTATATTTTTCTCCAATATTAACTTTCGATTTGACTTCATCAAGCTTTTTAGATAGATCAGCAGCCCCAGTGACTGCCTTTTCAGAGAAAATTAGTCTATTTTGCTGTTGATCAACTTCAATGACTTTAGCTGGAATTATTCTATTCAAAAGCTTGGCCATGTCAGAAGCATGTTCAGGAGCAAGTTGTGATCCTGGCATAAATCCTTTTAGACCATCATAATCGACCAAGATTCCACCTTTGTTCACTTCCATTCCTCGAACATTAACAGCATCCCCACTCTTAAGGAGTTCCTTGACTCTTTGCCATCTAAATTTGTTTCCAGCTGACCTAATTGAAACAACCATTTGCCCGCGATCGTTTTCTGAAGAAATAACCATGGCTTCAATCTTGTCGCCGGGTTTAAGTTTTGAAACAAACCCTTTAACATCTTCCCATTCTTTTTCTCCAACAACCCCTTCAGTTTTACCTCCAAAGTCAATTAAAACTTCTTTCCCAGAAATTGAAGATACTGTTCCAGAGACAAACTGCCCTTTTTTGAAGCCTTTAAAGCCGTACCCAACATCAGCAAGAAGCGCTTCCATGGTTGTTGGCTCGACTTGGGTTTTACTGCTTTTCTTTACAGGAGAAACTTCGGCTGTTTTAGAAGCCTTACTTTCCGAAGATTTTGCTGATCCAGTTTTTGACTTTTTCAATCATGAAACACTTCCTTCCCTTTGTATTTGTCAATATTTTATCATGTAGATATCCTAAAGACAACTATGTTCACTTGGAAATTGCCCGTCAAGAAAGGTAGAATGCGACCATATGGGCAGGAAAAGGGAGAAACAGACTTACACCGCCGAGGAATTACATACATTTGCCCTATGTAAAAAGTACCTACTAACTCAGGAAGGAATGGGCGCCTTATCTGTTTCTAAAATATGCAATATAGAAATTCCGGGAAGAAAAAGACACCCAATTCTAATCCTAACCCCACAACATATGTTGTTTTGCCCTATTCACAATGGAGAGTTACATCCCTCGGTTGTAATGCACACTAGAGTCAAAGCCATCCCCTATACCGATGAAGACGGTAGAATCAGATATAAGTGGAATAAAGCCCTTGAAAATGCTCGTCAACAAACTTTTAACCCCTTACACGACGCCTTAATTCAAACTGATGAATAAACATCTGCTAAAATTTAGCTAATGATCAAAATCGCAATCTGCACAGTTAATTGGAATGGAAAAAAAGACACCCTAGACTTTCTGTCAAGCCTCAAAAAACTAGATACAAAGGGGCTAGAAGTCCAAGTTTTTGTCACCGATGGCGGCTCTTCTGATGGCTCGGCTGACGCCATCAAAAAGCAATTTCCAACTACAAATCTCATTGAGAAGAAGGAAAACAGAGGTTCCGCAGGAGGATATAACGATTCAGCCAAAGCAGGACTCGCTTGGGGAGCTGACTATATCCTACTTATAAATAACGACACTGAAATAAAAGACAAAAATCTTCTTTTAGATCTTGTTAAAACCATTGAATCTGAGCCAAATATTGGCATGGTTTCACCAAAGCTTTACTTTGCACCCGGTTTTGAATATCAAAAGGAAAAATACAAACCAAGTGATAAAGGAAATGTAATTTGGTACGCCGGGGGTTCTTTTGACTGGAAGAATATCAATTCACACCATAGAGGAATTGATGATGTAGATACCGGTAAATATGATTTGGTAGAAGAAACAGAATTCGTAAGTAGTTCTTGTGTCTTAGTAAGTAGAAAAATCTACGACAAAGGCATTTTCTGGGATGAAGGACTTTTTGCCTATTACGACGATAACGACTTCCAAGAAAAAGTAAAAAAAGCCGGTTTCAAACTCTACTATGACGGTTTAACTGGTATTTATCACAAAGTCTCAAGAACAGGAGGCATTGGCTCTCCTTTTTCGGATTACATGACAACAAGAAATCGTCTAATTTTTGCAATGCGTTATGCCCCACTTCGTACAAAAATCGCAGTTTTGAGAGAAGCCTTTAGGCTTTTAAAAACCGGAAGACCTATGCAAAAACAGGGAGTTAAGGATTTTCTTCTAGGAATTCGCGGGGCACTTGGAGATTAAATTATAAATACCCAAAACTTATCTTCTTACTTGCCACTTATCAATATTTGTTGAAACTGACTCAGGCAAAGGCCTTCCTCCAGAAAACTTTGCTCTTGTTGTATGAACATCATAATCAAGAACATGTTCATCCTTTTTCCCGAGAATTTGTTGAACAACAACTATTTCCACTTGAGGTTCTAGACCTGGTTTTATCGTCGACTTAGAAACGATTGTCTCTGTGTTATATCCATGTAAGTCCCACTGTACACGATCTTGACCTGTTCTAACTTTATCCATCAGTTCAATGTAAAATGGATCAAAACTTTCATCTAGCCCCTTAAATTCTCTGGTTGCAGAGCGCATTAAATATTCTGCCCTTTTTTGCACAGACTTAATATGCTGATCTTTATTATCCATTCTCGAAGACAAATGAGGTTCTATTGTTTCCTCTGTGACAACACCCCCATCAGGCATTTCGACTATTTCCTGTTTCCATGCTACTAATCCATTTTTATCCGAGGGCGCCTCAAATCTTAAACCAGCACCTCCTTGAATTATCTGAATTCGGTAATCATGTGAATCGTAAATACCTTCCTGCTTGGAAATGTAAGCCACCCCATCCTGGTTAAATACTAGGTGTTCTCGTTCGCTTGCAGGAATTGGAAGCATTTCCAGAAGATGTTGATTTGGAGAAATTATAGACACGTCTTTTACAGGAGTCCCTTCGCTTGCTTCAATACTTACTATCTTTCCATCACCCATATATCCTAGTTTACTAAATATACAAACCTTGTAAAGGACTTACTTAAATAATTTTAATACCTCATCATCACTAAATTTATAAAGTTTTTTCCTTTTTGCTCTTATTTTGAAAAGCTGAATACTTTGAGAAAGTGACCACAAATGGCCTTTAATTAAAGTAAAATCCCAATTTTTAATGGATATTAAATAATGAATAGGCAACCAAAAAATATATTTCCAAATATAATTCATGTCAGCATTCGCCCACACAAAATTAAACTGATTACGAACGTTAATTAAAGGCAGTTTATCTCCATATTTCTTCTTATAAACACTTTGTTCAAAATCGTGAAGAAGAACTGCCTTAACCTCAAAGTCGATCTTATATCCCGCTTTCCACGCTCTATAACCAAGATCCACATCCTCCCAATATCCCGGTGCAAAAATTGGATCAAACCCTCCAACTTTAAAGTAAGCCTCTCTCCTAAATGCCGACGAACTCCCATCGGCCCAAGAAGAAATCTTGCTAGTATCCTCACCACGCTTATGAAGAAAAAAACCTCTTTCGTAATAGATGATTCCACACCCTCTAATTTCTTCTTTGCCATTTTCAATCGTTTTTAAAGCAGCCGAAACTGCAAACACCTTAGGGTCTTTAAAATGGTCTAATAAAAGTTTAAAGTAATCTGCCCTTTCTGGAATTGCATCGTTTTTGATTACAAAAACAATATCTCCTTTTGATTCTAAAAATCCCTGGTGAGCACTAATTGGAAACCCGCTATTTGAAGTTCTTTCAATAAGACTAATCCCCTCCTGACTTCTTAAAAACTCGACCGACTTGTCAGTTGAAAAATCGTCAACCACAATAAGCTCATATTTGAGCTCAGATTTCTTAAGAAAAGTCAAAAGTTTAGGGAGATTTTTCTCCAAAAGTTCCCGACCGTTGTAGTTGGGGATGACAACAGAAATCATATTATAATTCTAGCAGTAAAATTGAATAAAAGGACACTCTGTCCTATAATATATAGATGGCAGAAAAATTACAAGATTTATATCACAGGAGAGAAACAGCCGAAAAAGGTATTTTTAGACCAGATCTACTTCTTGCAGATGGGATTTTTCTGTTAACTCTTTCTACAGTTTTTGGCCAAATCGGTTTTGAAGGCGGCGTAATTACATTAGTTTTAGCAAAGGCAATCACTTCAATACGACAAAGGCAAATAATTAGTAGTTCTACTCGCAAAATTGAAAAAGAACTTTTATCAAAGAAATAAGGCTTCAAGATAAACTTTAGCCATTTTTGGTTTAAGCCTAACTAGCCACATAAAAATCCTAAATATTGCTGCAAAATCTAAAATTGTCCCCAAAAGTAGTTGTCTTGGGATTGATTCATATTTTCCATAAATATATTTAAGACCCTTAAATTCCCCAAGCACAGCCCCTCGCGGCAATCCTCCTTGTGTCCCACGTTCATGGTGAACAATCTTTGTTATTGGAGTGTAAGCAATTTTCCACCCTGCTTTCTTAAATCTAATACACCATTCAAGCTCCTCACCATACATAAACATGTTGTCATCAAAAACTCCTACTTGATTAATTGCTTCTTTCCTAACAAAGAAAATAGCTCCAGTCACCCAGTCAGGATAAAACTCTTTCTCATAAATTTTTCCCGCATGTGGATGAAACGACGAACCATAAAATGGAGAAATTGGTAAATCATCTAAAAAGAACCCCCAAGCAAACACTTTTTTAAGGTCTGGGAAGAATCCACCTGTAGGAGAAATTTTGTGCTCAGAACTTAACATTTGTGACGATACAACAGCCACATCAGTATGCGCATTCATCCAAACTTCAAGCCTCTCAACACTATTTTCTAAAAGTTCTGTGTCCGGGTTCAAAAGAAAGATGTATTTACCACTTGCCTTAGAAATTCCCAAATTATTGCCTTTCGCAAATCCCAAATTTTCCTTTGATTCAATAAGTTTAATTTTGTCCCCAAATTTTCTTAACATTTCCACTACTCCATCAGTCGATGCATTATCAACAACAATTACTTCAAAGTTCACATCTTCAGTAAATTTAAAGATCGATTCTAAGCACTTTTGTGTAAGATCTTTTGCATTAAATGAAACAATTACAATTGAAACGTCCATTACATAATCCTACTCAATAAATTGCCAAAACGCAAAGATCGACCTATAATACAATTATGCTCATTGTAGATGTACTAAGAATAGGCCGAAATCAAGCAATTGAAGTAAGAGATTTTAATAACTGTCTAGCCAAATTTGTTTCAGGAAATGATAGACGTGACCCTGCTAAAACACTCCACAGTATATGGATTAAAGCAGCTAGTCTGAATACAAGGTTGCCAAAAAACCATCAAAGCGAAAATTTACTAAAAGTAGGAGAAAAAGTAAATTCCGAATATGAAAAATCACCTCAAGGTGATGATAAGAATCCTTGGTTAGTAAACGGAGATGAAATAATAAAAGCTGCCTATGACGTAGCTGATAGAGCAAGAAGGACAAGGTTCCGCACTACTATTTCCCCCTCGCGATAATCCCATTGATTATTCCTCTATATTTGTCCATATCAGCCTGTGCCTGCTCTTTTTCTTTTTTATTTACCTCACATTGCTCCTTAAAGAAATCGCTACCATTGCAAGTAACGCTCATCTGACCGTTAGCACCATTGTAACTAAACACAGCACTATTAAATTGATTTATATAGTAGTTAAGGTCACTATAATCATTCTGGCTGTAGCACTTATTACTTGCAAATTCCCCTTCTCTAATGTTGTATTGGGTGCATGCAGGGACTACATTTTGTTGCGCAGATGATTGTTTTTGAACAGTATTCGGATTAGAAAAAGTCATTTGTGACAATTTCAATGGTGATTTTCGATACTTTAAATTATTCAAAATTGTATTTATGTCAGATGTCAGTTTACTCTTAATTGGATCTTTATCTTCAGGTGCCCACAATCTTCCATAAATAAGTCTACTACCGTCTTGGGTAACCGCTAAATACCCTAAGTCTTTAAGCTCTTTACCTCTAAATGTTCCATCGACTACAACTGGCACAAATTTCACTTCACCCCACATAACCGGTTTCTGTGTAGTAACTTTGAAATCCTTGTTAGCAAGCGCAAGATCTTCATATTCTTTAAGTGTTAACCCTTTGGTATTGTCTACACAAAATACAATAAGACCTGGGTATGAGGTTGAAAATTCATTTTCCGTTCCCCCAAGTCTAGAATCTGATTCTTTATATCCAATAAACGAACCCAAAAGTAGATCAGGAGAAAACACATCTTTATTCAAAATAAAAAACTCGCTTTTATCGAGTGGGACTTCCTCATACAGCCACTTTCTAGTTTTACCCTCACCTGTTGTATCAGTTGTCTTGGGAACTGGGATAGATAATCCACATGAAGACGGTGCAGTGGTCAATAAACTGGCCTCTGAAGCCGCTTTTTTATCACCAATGGTCTCAAGGTACTTTTGTATTTCCTTACTATTGGCTGCTACTAAAGCGATAACAGAAGATATAAAAATAAGTCCAAGTATCCATCCAAGAAGTGACACTATCCAAAACCATTTAAGGCTAACTGGACCTGAAAAATCTGTTCTTTTAACAACCTGTTTATAAAGAGAAATAAAGTAAATTGTTCCAAACCAAGATAAGAAAATATTCAAAATAAACGATCCCATTGCCCCAAGTACATCCAAATTGTTTGGTAAAAATCCAGTTATTATCCCCGTAACCATACTAGCAAGCATATAAATGCCTACCCAAACAAGAAGTCTCAAAAACACATCACCAAAATGTTGTTTAACAATCTCTACACTTCCCTTAAGTGCCTGACTATATTTTTTCCCACCAAGAATAACTTCAAAAACTGTAAACATGAGGAAAATTGAGAAGAATAGTACTGGAATTATAAAAAAGAAGAATGCTCCAAACATCAAAAACGAGACAATTATTTCTGTTAAGAAAACGGGTATAAATAGCCCAAATGACCTTTTGAAAAGAAGTACAACTGATTCTTTTTTCTCATATTCTCCAATCGCTAAAATCATCCCAATTCTAAAAACCGATTGAATAACAAGAAACAAAACAAAAAGAAAAACAAAAATTATTGAGCCTAATACTAATGTGTTTGGATTAAGATTTGGAGTAGATCCAGGCCTAATCATTCCAGTAGCAAAGGCTAAAACAATGAAAATTCCAATTGCAATTATTGAAAATAACGTGCTTCCAACACCGAGAAGAATAACATTTAGTAAACTGCCCTTAAAAGCCGCCCAGGTATCTTCAAAAAGTGACTTAATAGAAGGTAATTTCTCCACTAACTTAATATTAGCTTAACTAAAACTTAAAATGCAAATACCCAAAAAAGGCAGATACAAAAAGAGCTCTACAATTCCTGGCCTTGAGATATCTTCCCAGAGAGTTTCCCCTCAAGTATTGTCTCCGCTAGCCCGTTTCACATCCCTGTTCGGAATGGGAAGGAGTGGTTCCAGGCCGCTCCAAAGACCAGAAATTCTAGAGCCCTAGTTTTCTTTGCTCTTTTAAAGGTGAATAGAAGGCGTGATCTTTACAAACAAAAGTTTAAATAAAAATCTACAGTCGATCAAATTAGTACTCCTAAGCTGAAATCCTTACGGATCTTACACCTGGAGCCTATCAACGTGGTAGTCTTCCACGGATCTCTCGTCCCTTACGGAACATAGAATTTTAATCTTGAGGTTGGCTTGGCGCTTATATGCTTTCAGCGCTTATCCGTTCCGAATGTAGCTACCCAGCGGTGCCTCTGAAGAGACAACTGGAACACCAGGGATTCGTTCGTTCAGGTCCTCTCGTACTATGAACGACTCCTCTCAAAATTCTTGCGGACATACTGGATAGAGGCCGAGCTGTCTTACGACGCTCTGAACCCAGCTCGCGTACCCTTTTAACCGGCGAACAGCCGGACCCTTGAGACCTTCTCCAGCCTCAGGATAGGATGAGCCGACATCGCTAATTCCAAAATTCCCATTTTGGATAGCACTCTCGATTCCTCGAAAGGTCTGACTATATCTTCGTCCTTCAATAAATTATTAAAGGCGTCAGCGTTTTATGGACTTAATATATTTTCTTTTGTCCATCTCGAGTATAAAACTCTCAGTCGATACGGGGTCACTAGGACTTCCCTCGGTATTACCCATTAATGTTTTAAAACCACCATTAATTTTGGGTTTCACCGATATTAGCTGAATTTAAATTTGTATTTCAAAAAGACTTTATTTGTTTGATAACGTTTGGTATAGGTTTACACCCATATCACCCCAATGTCTTATTTAAGGTGCCAAACCGCATCGTCGCTGTGGACGCTTGGATGCGATCAGCCTGTTA